>CACKLF010000004.1 GCA_902600895.1 uncultured Alphaproteobacteria bacterium
TCATAGTAAATGGGATAAAGATAGTTGGAGAACTAGATCTCGTATTCAGATGCCAGCATACAATAATCTTGATGCTCTTGAAATGGTTGAAAGGACCTTGAATGGTTACCCTCCGTTGGTTTTTGCAGGAGAAACGAGGAATCTCAAAGCTCAATTAAGTCTAGTAGCTGACGGTAGAGCATTTTTGCTTCAAGGAGGAGATTGTGCAGAGAGTTTTGAAGAGTTTTCTGCTGACTTAATTAGAGACACATTTAAAGCAATTTTACAAATGGCAGTAGTTCTTACCTTTGGTGCTAAATTGCCTGTTGTTAAGATTGGTCGTATGGCGGGTCAATTTGCAAAACCAAGGTCATCAGATTTTGAGATGATTGATGGCAAAGAGTACCCTTCGTACCGTGGAGATATAATTAATGGTTTAGAGGCTACTATTTCATCTAGGCAACCAGATCCAAAGAGGATGCTAAGTGCATACTCTCAGTCTGCAGCGTCGATTAATCTATTGAGAGCTTTTAGTCAGGGAGGCTTTGCAAATATTGGCAAGGTCCATTCCTGGACATTGGAGAGCACAAAGGGTTTCAAAGGATATGAGAAATTTGCTGATCTTGCTAACCGTATAGCTGAGTCAATTGAGTTTATGAAAGCCGCGGGTATAACTTCAGATAACACAGATGCTCTAAATAAAGTAGATTTTTTTACCAGTCATGAGGCTCTTTTGCTAGAGTATGAAGAGGCTTTGTGCAGAATTGATAGTACTACCGGATTACCTTTGGCAGGTTCTGGTCACATGCTTTGGATTGGTGATAGAACGCGTCAAATCGATGGCGCTCACGTAGAATTTTGTCGAGGTGTTCAGAACCCTTTGGGTTTAAAGTGCGGGCCCACATTAGATGGTTCGGATTTAATCAGGCTAATCGATAAGCTCAATCCGAATAATGATCCAGGTAGATTAACATTGATAGTGCGTTTTGGGGCTGACAAAATTGATAAGTTTTTACCGGGTTTAATTAAGTCGGTTAATGATGAGGGACGCAGTGTGGTTTGGTCGTGTGATCCCATGCATGGTAACACTATCAAGTCAAACAGTGGCTTTAAGACAAGGCCATTTGCCAAAGTTCTTAAAGAGGTGCAGCATTTTTTTGAGATTTGTCGAAGTGAGGGATCTTATCCCGGTGGGGTGCACGTAGAAATGACTGGGAAAGATGTAACCGAATGTACAGGAGGTAGTCTACCTGTACAGGAGAATCAATTGTCTTATAGATATCATACCGCATGTGACCCAAGACTGAATGCTTCGCAGGCATTAGAGCTGGCGTTTCTAGTTGCAGAAGAAATACAAAAAAGCTAACATTTGATATTTTTTACCATTGATTTAGCGTGATTAAAAATTTGATATTCAAGATAGGTAGCATGTTCCGTTTAGATATTGGTTAGTTTAAATTAAATTAACTAAAGGTCGAATGGAGAGCACATGCACTTTTGGTGTGCAGAAAGGCTAGAGTGAATGCTTTTAGAAAATAAAAAATTTTTGGACTCACCCGGATTGTTAATAATTATCTCCTCACCATCGGGCGCAGGTAAATCCTCATTAGCTAGTAAATTAGTAAGAACTGACAATAATCTAAGCTTTTCAATATCTTTTACTACTAGAAAGAAACGGCCTGGAGAGCTTGAGGGAAGAGATTACTTTTTTACTGACGTTCCTAACTTTAAGTCATTAATTAAAGACGGTAAAATGCTTGAATATGCTAAAGTTTTTGATAACTTTTATGGTACTCCAATCGCACCGGTAGAGCGGTCTTTAAGTAACGGAAAGGATATAGTTTTTGATGTGGATTGGCAGGGTGGAGATCAAATTAGAGCATCAAAATTTTCACCTAACGTAGTTTCTATTTTCATTTTACCACCGTCCATTTCAGAGCTAGAAACCCGTCTTCTTGCCCGTAGTCAAGATAGCAAAGAGATAGTATATAATCGTATGTCTCAAGCGAAAAGTGAGATTGAGAACTGGGCTAAGTATGACTATGTCTTAATAAATAAAGATTTCAGTATCACTTTAGATAATATACGCGCTATTATAAAGTCAAAAAGGCTGGAATTATGTCGCAATTCTTATCTGCGAACATTCGTCAGTAATTTGAACAATGAATTCAATGAAAGGAAGTACAAGCATTGATTTATAGTTTAATGAATTCCAAACCAACCTTCCCCCAAAATGGAGATTTTTGGGTTGCGGATTCTGCTAGTATAATAGGTAAGGTTGAGATTCAACAACAGGTTTCGGTCTGGTTTGGTGCAGTTTTAAGAGGGGATAATGAACTTATTTTTGTTGGCAAGGGTTCGAATGTTCAGGAAAATTGTGTTTTTCATACCGATATGGGCTTTCCATTAACAATAGGTAATAACTGCACTATTGGACATGGAGTAATTATTCATGGTGCAAGTATCGAACGAAATTGTCTAATTGGAATGGGAACAATTATATTAAATGGTGCGAAAGTCAGAGAGAATAGCTTAATAGGTGCTGGTTCTCTGGTTACTGAGAATAAAGAATTTCCTCCCAATGTACTCATTGTTGGTAGGCCAGCAAAGGTAATAAGAGAACTGTTACCCAAAGAGATAAATTCTATTCAACAGTCCGCAGTAAGGTATCAAGAAAATAGTAAAAATTTTAAATTAAACTGTCGAAAAATGTAAAATCTTAATGTGGCAAAAAAGAAATAGACATTTGATTGCTAAACTAGCCACTGATAGTGACGAAATTATGTCAGCTCTTAAGCTTCGCCATCGCGTATTCATAAGGGGAAGCCGCCCAGAAAAGAGAAGTTTAGATCAAAATGAAAAGTTTGATTGGGACCAGTATGAGAGAAAAGCACAACACCTAGTACTCATAGATAAAGCCAGGTTGGTAGCTGGGCGTAATGATTACGTGGTTGGGACTTGTCGTATGATAATTGGTGATTTTACAGTGGGGGCACAGCAATTTTACTCTAATTCTGAATTTATTTTGGATAATCTATTATGTTCATCCAAGCACTTCCTTGAAGTTGGAAGAGCTTGTATTGACACTGAATACAGAGCTGGTGAGGCACTTTTCTTATTATGGAAAGAATTAATTAAATTTTTAAACAATTCAGAAATTGAGGAAGTTTTCGGAGTAGCATCTTTTAAAGGGGTGTCTCCGTCCAAATTTGCTGATGCGCTAACAATGCTACATTTTAACCATCTTTCAAGGGAAATTATTGTCAATGCCAGACCGGAGGGATTTTTTGACTTGAGACAAATGTCTATAGACCAAGTTAATTTTTCCAAAGCGAAAAAGCAATTGCCAGGTTTGCTGAAGGCTTACTTATCATGTGGTGGCTGGGTAGGTGATGGTGGTTTTTTAGATAGAGAATTGCAAACATTAGATGTTTTTGTATGCGTCGGTAAAACTCAAATATTGCAGAAATACGGGTTGCCCTAATGTCCAAAAGTAGTCCTTATACATGGAAACCAGAGGAGCAGAATGTGTTATCACCCTTGACTTCAGTTGAATTACTTACTGCGGTTTCCAAACTTTCGATATTTATACTTTTTACAGTTGGCATCTTGATGATATTAATCCCAATAGTAGTACTAGGGCTTAAATATCAAAAGTTCTTAATTTTTAGAATATGGGCAAGAACTGCTCTATTTATGTGCTCAATTAAAGTTGAAATATCTGGCTCTGCAATTCCAACTGGACTAATAATTTCTAATCACATTTCCTGGATAGATATTTTAGCAATCTTATCAGTAACACGGGGTAGTTTTGTATCTAAAGCTGAAGTGAAGGGATGGTTTATAGTTGGAAGTTTAGCAAAACTTGCCGACACTATTTTTATAGAGAGAAATCCTCACAAAATAAAGGATCAGATTAAAGTATTGGGTGAGAGCTTGTCCAATAAAGGTTTAATTATTCTATTTCCAGAAAGTACAAGTAGCGATGGCCAAAGATTATTGCCTTTCCGATCCGGATTGCTACAGAGTTTATTTCGTAAAGCTTATGAGCATTCGTATAAAATAAAGGCACAATCATTAACACTATATTATAAACCTGAGCATGATTTGGACAAGGATTTTTTTGCGTGGTATCATTCGCGTACTTTGTTAGGACATATGTTAAAAGTATTAGCGACAACTAATAAATCACAAGTTTACCTAACATTTGATAAAGCTCACGACATTGATGAATTCGCAAACCGGAAAGAATTATCAAAATTTATGTTTGAAAATATTTCTAAAAATTTGTTATGCCATTTAGATAGATCTAATATTTAAAGTTTTTAAATGCTGATGCTCCCAAAAAATTCGCTCTCTTACCCAATGCTTCTTCAATCCTGATGAGTTGGTTGTATTTTGCTAAACGCTCAGAGCGGCTTAGGGACCCTGTTTTTATTTGACTGCATCCAGTCCCTACGCACAAGTCGGAAATGAAAGTATCTTCTGTATCTCCTGATCTATGAGACACAATACAAGAAAGTTCATTTTGCTGACTGTAATAAATCGCATCAAGAGTTTCACTCACGGTTCCAATTTGATTTGGTTTGATTAAAACAGAATTAGCACACTTCTTATTTATGCCTGTTTTAATTCTTTCATAATTTGTAACAAATAAATCATCACCTACTAGCTGAACTACTCCTCCCAGCGCTTTAGTTAACATGGTCCAACCCTCCCAATCGTCTTCTGCCATTCCATCTTCTATAGAAACTATTGGGTACGTGTTACATAATTTAGATAAATATGATACTTTTTCTTCTCTCGATAGTTTTAGGTCTTCTCCTTCTAAGTTATATATTTCATCTAAGTAATATTCTGTAGAAGCGCAATCCAGTGCGAAGCAAATATCCTTTCCAGCTTTGTACCCTGAACTTTCAACTGCATTAACCATAAGGTTTAAGGCGGCTTCACTAGATTTTAATTTGGGCGCAAAGCCACCCTCATCCCCAACAGCAGTGCTAAACCCTTCATTCTCTAATATATTTTTTAAAGAATAAAAAACTTCACAACCCATCCGTATAGCATCATGCATTGATTCTGCTCCTAAAGGGACGATCATGAATTCTTGCACATCAAGATCATTATTTGCATGTCTTCCGCCATTAATTACGTTCATTAGTGGCACCGGTAGAGCATAGGATGGGGTTTTTTGAAGATACTCAAAAAGTGGTAACCTCATGCATTTAGAAGTAGATCTAGCCGCAGCAATTGATGTAGCAAGTATGGTGTTGGCTCCTAATCTGCTCTTATTTTTTGTCCCGTCTAGTTCGTTGAGTATTTTGTCAATTGTTTGTTGGGAGTTGGTATCCATACCTACAAGTGCTTTCCTTATTTCGCCATTTACGTATTCGATCGCATTTTTAACACCCTTACCATTATAATGTTTTTGATCTCCATCTCTAAGTTCAAATGCCTCAAATGTGCCAGTCGAAGCGCCCGATGGAACCGAGGCTCTGCCAATCTCCCCGTTCTCCATAAGTAAATCTACCTCTACAGTTGGATAACCTCTACTATCAATGATTTGGCGTCCAATCACGTTCTTAATTATTGTCATTGGAGCCACTACATTTTTTATTTCTTAGCTTTATTCCATAAAGTTCAAGTTTATGTCCAAGTAGTTTGTACCCAAATTTATATGAAATTTTCTCTTGTAATTTTTCAATTTCACTATCAAAAAACTCAACTATTTCGCCTGTTTGCAAATCAATTAGATGATCATGGTGATCTCTTTCTGCATCTTCGTACCGTGACTTCCCATCTTTGAACTCCACTCTATCAAGTATGCCAGCTTCCTCAAATAATTTGACTGTTCTATATACTGTTGCAATTGATATTCTTGAATCTCTTAATACAGCTCGTGAGTAGAGCTGCTCTACGTCGGGATGATCCGAACTGTCTTGCAGTGTTTGGGCTATAATGCGTCGTTGATCAGTCATTCGAAGTCCAGCATCTTCACACCTAGCTTCTATAGATTGTAACTTTGACTGGGTCATATATCTTTCTCAGCTTGTTTTATCTTTGCCCACGCTGCATCCATATCTAATTTAGAAGTTTTCGACAATATTTTATTTTGGCTGAGGAGTTCTAATTCAAGTTTTTCAAACCTCTTTTCAAATTTCTTATTTGCCTTATGTAAGGCTACTTCAGGATCAACATCAATATGTCGAGCTAGATTTACGACAGTAAATAATAAGTCGCCTAATTCTTCTTCTGACCTTTTCATTCCCTCAATGTCTATTGCTTTCCTTAGCTCTTGAAGCTCTTCAAGCACTTTTTGGGTAACTTCGCCCAGATTATTCCAATCAAAACCTACTTTACTTACCTTGTCTTGGATTTTTTTTGATTTTACCAATGGTGGTAAATTTTTTGTTATATTTGAAAGTAAAGACTTTCTTTTGCCAAAATTTTTCCTTTCCTGTTCCACTTGTTTTATTTTTTCCCAACTTTCTTTTTGCTCTTGGGCGGTACGGAATTCCTTATTATCAGAAAATATGTGAGGGTGCCTTTTTATCATTTTTTCGCTTATGGTTTCAACTACGTCTAAAAAAGTGAAATAATTTCTTTCTTCTGCAATCTGAGAAAAGAAAACCACTTGGAGCAAAAGATCACCCAATTCCTCTTGAATATTATTAATATTGCCTTCATGGACAGCATCACAAACTTCATAAGCTTCCTCAATAACATATTGTGATAAACTCTCAAAAGTCTGCTGCAAATCCCACTGGCAGCCAGTTTTGGGATTTCTAAGCTGCTTCATTATTTTAAGTAATCGTTGAATTTTAATGTCGCTTTTTTTCAATATTAGTTAAATTAATTTGCAATCAGCAATAAAGGGCTTGGTCTAGGTCCAAAATTAGGTCGTCAATGTCTTCTAATCCAATTGATAGTCTTATAAGTGTATCATCAACAGTGGAGTCGGGTCCTTCAACAACTTTCCTATGCTCTATTAAACTTTCGACACTACCCAAAGAGGTTGCAGGTATAAAAACCTTAGTATTTTTGACAACGCTTTGGACTTTCCTCACATCGCCATGTAATAATATTGAGAGCATTCCACCGTATCCGTTTCGCATTTGCTTTTCGGCTATCGTAAATGTTGGATGGCTCTTTAAACCTGGGTATAAGACCTTTTTTACGTTAGAGTTACAGGTAAGGTGCTTTGCTAGTTTCATAGCACTCTCACTGGATTTTTTGAAACGAATAAACAATGTTTTTAATCCTCTAATGAGCAGCCAAGCATTAAGTGGATTCATAACAGATCCATTATAGTTTCTAGAAATAATAATTTTTTTCCAAAACTCATCTTTTTTATTTGTTGATAATGCTCCACCTAACGCATCTGAATGTCCATTTAAATATTTAGTTGTTGACTGAAAACATATGTCAGCTCCTAAAGTTAAAGGTTGGGTGGTGCAGCCAGGCGAGCAGGTAGCATCTACAATTAGTTTACAATCAAAAGTGGACGAAATTTCTGATATTTTAGAAATATCGACATTGATCCAATATGGATTTGAGGGGGTTTCAATCCAAATCAATTTAGTTTTTCCGCTTTTTATATATTTGTCGACTTGATATAGGTCGGTCACACAAACCTTTGATAACTCTATACCTCTACGCGAGCATATCTCATCAAAATAATTAGCAATTGCGTAGTATATTGAATTTTGTATGATAATGTGGTTTCCCGTTTGCAGGGTGTCGAGAAGTGTAGTCAAAGCAGACATTCCTGAAGAAAAGAGTAAAGCATCCTCGCTACCGTCGAGGCATTGAACAATTTTTTCGGCTTCAGAAGTTGTTTGGTTTCCTTCTCTAGAATAAATAAATTTATCGAAAGCTTCATACTGGTTATTTCGTTTAAAGGTAGTCGATAAATCAAGGCTTGGTATTATTCCTCCAGATTTTTTGTCAAAGAAATGTAACGACTGAGCTAGTTTTGTTTCCACGCAAGTGGTTTTTGAGACTTTTCTTCTATTCAATCAATCAGTCCCACTGTAAGGTGCTACATATTGTAAGGCCATGTCCCAAGGGAAGAAGATCCATGTATCTTGAGATACCTCGGTAATGAAAGTATTAACCATTCCTTTCCCTTTCGGTTTTGCATAAACTGTTGCAAAATGGGCTTTAGGGTAAATCTTCTTTATCAATTTGAGTGTTTTACCGGTATCCACTAAATCATCAATAATCAGTATATTTTCTCCAGTTCCAACGAGACTTTGGTCAGGTTTTTTAAGTATTATAGCATCTTTTTGTTTTTGATGATCGTAAGATTTAATACTTATTGTATCAACAGTTCTTATATCTAACTCCCTAGAAATTATCATGGCAGGTATCATTCCCCCCCTGGTAACTGCTACGACCCCTTTCCATTCATTTCTACCCTCTAACCGCCACGCGAGTGCTCTACTATCTCTGTGCATTTGATCCCATGAAATATGGAAACCCTTCTCATGAGGAAGTCTGTCTGGTTGATTTTTTTTCATTTAGATTATTCCTTACGGCCTGTAACTACATCTATATCGGGAGCATCCTCAGCCTTCATTCCTATAACATTGTATCCTGCATCCACATGAAGGACTTCTCCAGTAACTCCTGAAGCCATATCAGAAAGTAAGTATGTCGCAGAGCTTCCTACTTCGTCTTGAGTAACATTTCTTCTAAGTGGAGAATTTAACTCATTCCATTTCATTATATACCTAAAATCTCCTATTCCTGAAGCTGCCAAAGTTTTTATTGTTCCGGCTGATATGGCATTTACTCTGATTCTGGAAGGCCCTAAATCCATTGCCAAGTATCTGACTGATGCCTCTAGTGCCGCTTTTGCAACACCCATAACGTTATAGTGAGGTAAAACTTTTTCGGCACCATAGTAGGTTAGTGTAAGAGCAGATCCACCATTTCTCATGAGTTTTTCGGCTCTTTGAATTATCGAAGTGAATGAATAAACGGATATTTGCATTGTGGTAGTGAAATTTTGTAATGATGTATCTAAGAATCTTCCTCTTAGTTCGTTCTTATCAGAGAAACCTATCGCGTGAACTAAAAAATCTAATTCACCCCATTTTTTCTCAATTTCCTCAAAAACCATTGATATGGAACTTTCCTCGCTCACGTCACATGGTAAAACAATTTGAGAGCCTAAGCTTTCTGCTAAAGGCTTAACCCTTTTTCCAAGTGCTTCACCTTGGTAAGTAAAAGCCAGATCGGCGCCTTCATTGTTACAGGCTTTGGCAATTCCCCATGCTATAGATCTATCGTTCGCCAGACCCAAAATAAGTCCTCTTTTACCCCTTAAAATACTCATTTAGAATTATCCTACCTTGAAAAAAATTTAAAAAGTTTAAATAAGTGATACGAAAATCTTTTTGCCGCTTCAAGTACAATTGGCATGGAAGATTAAGTTTCTTTAACAATTTGAGGGTAATTGACATTGGTTCCTACAAAAAAAAACATATTTGCCGGCAATGATCCATTTGAAATTGCAAGGCGTTGGTACTTTGAAGCCAGCGAAACGGAATTGAATGACCCCGATGCTGTAGCACTGGCGACAGTAGATGAACGAGGCTTACCCAATGTTAGAATGGTGCTAATGCGGTTTATATTAGACGATGCCTTTGTATTTTTCACTAATTACGAATCGGTAAAGGCAGCTGAAATACTGAGTAGTGGCAAAGCTGCATTTGTCTATCATTGGAAAAGCCTGCGAAGGCAAATTAGAGTGAGAGGAGAAGTTTCCAAAGAAGATTTAAATTTGTCAGATAAGTATTTTGGTGAAAGGTCAAAACAAAGTCGTTATGGAGCTTGGGCGTCAAAGCAGAGCAAGCCTCTTTTTGATAAAAATGTCCTTTTTGAGAGAATTGAGAAGATTAAAGTTGAGTTGGGAAATAACCCTCTTAGACCAGATTTCTGGGGAGGCTTTAAACTAATACCGACTGAAATAGAATTCTGGGCAGACGGTGAGTATAGGTTACATGATCGCTTTAGGTGGAGCAGGCCGGACATAGCAAAGGAATGGGAAGTGAATAGGCTTTATCCGTAGGCCTTTAATATCGGATATATATTTGTTAATTCATATTGTTTAATTTCATGTACTTGAAATTTTAGATTATTGTTCAGACATCAGTAGGGGCAATACAGGTGTAGGTTTAAAATGGGGCGAAAACTTCTTAAATTTTTCAAATCGGCACAATTTCTATCTATTTCTCTTTATCTGATTATGCCATGGTCCTCGGTATATGGGGTACCCGTGTGCGATGAAAGTAAAGTTATAATAAATTCAAGATATAAGCCGCTGGTTTATCAGATTGAGGTGGCGGATACTTATGACAGTAGAAGAAAAGGCCTGATGTACAGAAAGTACATCGCACTTGATCATGGAATGTTATTTATTTTTGAAAAAGCAAAGTATGTTCAGATGTGGATGAAAAATACTGAACTAAACCTAGATATTATTTTTGTAAATAATAGTGGGATAATTACTCAAATTATCCGTAATGCATCTCCAATGAGTGAAAAAATTTATTCAAGTAATATCGAAGTAAAGTATGTTTTAGAGTTTCCTTCCAATGGTAAAGATGTGTCATTGATTGAGGTTGGGAATTCAATCTTTCATTGTTCCTTAAGTTACAATATGTGAGTTTGAGAAGTTTAAATAATAATTATTAATCAATTTTGGTCTTTCCAAAATTGATTTTTCAGGTTAATTACCCTTTGTCGGGGCGTAGCGCAGTCTGGTAGCGCATCTGGTTTGGGACCAGAGGGTCGGGAGTTCAAATCTCTCCGCCCCGACCACAACTTTTATCTAGTGTTGGGCTTCATATCCAATGTTCACCTTATATGATGGCCACCATCTACAATGACTTTTGTGCCAGTTGAAGATGTTAGGTGGGTTAGACATGCTAAGATCGCCAACGACACATCTGCTGGAGTTATAATTTTTTTCATTGGTGTGCGATCAGCAGTAGTTTTTAAATGCTCCTCTGTTCGACCTTTTACAAAATTTGTGGCTACTGCCGCAGGGGATACGCACAAAACCCTTATTTCCGGCCCTAAAGCCCTTGCCAATGATATTGTCATTGTATCTATTGCAGCCTTTGCAGCACAATATGCAATGTTACTGCCCGATCCAGTAAATGCCGACACTGAAGATACATTTATAATTGTAGCACCCGATGTTATCTTTAGCAACGGAACAAAAGTTCGAATCACATTATATGTTCCCCCCGCATTAGCATTAACAATTTTATTAAACTTTTCGGGGCCTAAAGACACTAGATCAGTGTGCTTAATGGGTTCGGTGTATCCGGCGGAATTAATTAAATAATCGAGTTTTCCATAGGTATTCTTCACAAATGTTTCTGCTCGCTGAATTAAATCGTGGTCCTCTAGGCTTATCTGTACACAATTATGACCTGATCCAAATAGTGCTTCTACTAAATTCCCAGCTCTTATTGCTCCAGTATTGTATCCAATCACTACTTTACAGCCCTGTTTGGCAAGTACTTTAGCTGTTTCAGCACCGATACCACTGCTTCCTCCCGTCACAAGTGCAACTTTATCTTTTAGCTCTAACTCCAAGTGTAAACCTCAATTATAATTCAACGATTGTTTTTCCTGAATTTTTACCGCTTAATAGATTTATCAGTGCTTCAGGGGCGCTTTCAAGGCCACTGTATTTATCAATAAAAACTTTTAGAGCTCCAGATCTGTGCCAATTAGAAAGTATCTTTAATGCTTTATTTTTTTTATTATAAAAGTCAGTCACTATAAATCCCTCGAGTTTAAGTCTTCTTGTAATAATGATACCAGGGATGTTTCTTGGTGGGGTTAAAGAGCCTACATCATATTGACTAATAGCACCACAACAAGTGACCCTACCTTTCATTTTCATTAAATAAAGAATTTTTTCTAACAAACTTCCTCCAACATTATCAAAGTACACGTCAAATCCATTCGGGCAAACCTCTTTGAGGTTTTTTGTTAATGTGGGATCCTTATAATTTAAGCACTTATCAATACCTAATTTACTTTCAACCCACTCGCATTTATCAGCAGAACCTGATAACCCTAATACCTTGCAGCCTGTGAGTTTTGCAATTTGGCATGCAAACATTCCAACAGAGCCCGCTGCAGTGGAGATTAGGATTGTATCATTTTCTCTTATTTTGGATATATCCATCAAACCATGATATGCCGTCAGTCCAGCAATGCCTGCATAAGTCAAAAGGTCAATCAAATCAGTTGTTTTGTTAACCTTTGTTAAGAATTTGTCTGGCTTTGTTGCATATTCTGCCCAATTTAGTTCTCCTATCACCAAGTCCCCCTCTGCAAATCTATTACTGTTAGAGGAAATTACTTCTCCAATACCATAAGCTGGCATTACAGTACCAGCTGAAACTGCTGATCTATATGTTGCCCCCTGAATCCATGCGCGATTGGCTGCATCAATAGATAAAAGCTTTACTTTGATTAATAATTCACCGGCACGAGGCAGATTAAGTTTCTCTTCAACCAAAGAAAAGCAGTTCGGGGTAAGTTTATTCTCTGGCTTTTTGATTAATATTATATTTTTATTTTTTTTCATTAAATTCACTCCCTTTTTTACTTTATACAAAATAAAAGCCGAGTTAAAGTAACCCGGCTTAAGTTTTCAGGGAGGTCTAGAAATGAAAGATATTCTTACAATTAATAACGGTTCAAACACATATTTGTTTACCTGATTGAGAAAAAAACTTGAACAAATAAGACAAAGAATGTCAAAAAGTGGGACTGGTCTGTTGATTATTGCTCCTGGACCCAATTTCAAATGGTTATTTGATTTTACTCCGCTACCTGACGAAAGGCCATGCTTTGCATGCATAACTTTTACGGATTTAGCTTTTTTGGTACCTACGTTAAATTTCGAGCAGTTAAGATCATCGTTAGATTATCCTTTTTATGTTTGGAATGATGAAGACGGACCTATTAAGGAATTTAAAAACTTAGTATCGGGCCTATCAGAAAAGAAAATTGAAAAAGTTGCGGTAGAAGAGTCTATGCGAGTTGATTTCTTCTCTCTAATTCAAAATGAATTTAATAAGGCTTTGATAGTATTTTCTCAATCAATTGTTGGAAAACTGAGAATGATTAAATCAGATTTGGAAATTGAAAAACTGAAAAAAAGTGCAAGTGTAGCAGACCAGGTAATGAAGAAGGCTTTGGAGTCTTTCACCGTTAACATGACAGAGTTAAAGCTTAGTTCAAAGATAGATCTAGGCTTTCATCAGCTAGGAGCAAATCCAGCTTTTTCTTTGGTAGCGTCAGGCGCTAATGGCACATTTCCTCATCATCATAGTAAAAATATGCCTATCCAGAAAGGTTTGCCAACTATTATAGATATTGGGGCTACCGTGGACGGATATTTTAGTGATATGACTCGTATGGCCCATCTTCATTACCCTTCTGCAAAGTGTACGCTTTTAGTTGGAATTGTCGAGGAGGCTTTGTCTCATGCTATAGAAGCAGTAATGGTAGGTCAACCTGTTAGTGAAATTGACAAGGTAGCAAGAGACGTAATTGACAAGGCCGGTTTTGGTAATTTTTTTAATCACCGGACTGGTCATGGGGTTGGACTAGAGATACATGAGCCACCTTTCATCACTAATACGAGTAATTTGATATTAGAAGAGGGTATGGTTTTTACTATTGAACCTGGTATTTACTTACCAGGGGAATTTGGCGTGAGATTGGAGGAAGTTGTTGTTGTAACTCGTAATGGAGCTGAGGTGCTATCGAATCAACCAAGAGACATGTTTGTAGTATCCTAGGGTTTATTTTGATTATAGTTTACGAGAAAGATACCAAATATGACTAACGTTGCACCAACCCCAAAGTTAATGTCTGTTGGCTCCTTTAAAATAAATATCCCAAAAAGAATTCCAAAAATAGGTGCTAAAAAGGCAAAACTGGCAACACCAGAAGCCGGGTAAATAGAGAGCAACCAAAACCAGAAGGCAAAACCTGCCGCTACAACTACAGAGGCTTGGAAAACGAGTATATAAGCATGGTAATATTTAAAATCTCTGATTATTTCGTGGGATGTTAGTGACATCATTATAAGTATTGGGAACGATATAGCCAGCATCCATAAGAGTTGCATCTCGGTGCTGAGAGTGCCAAATTTTGTTCCCTTGCTGATAATCGCTATCAATGCCCATAGAATGGATGCTCCCAAAGCACATAAGTCGCCAAATAGAAATCCACCACTCACAGACTTTACACTATGGGTTATGGCCCATACAATTCCAGATAATGAAAGAATTAATCCAGTACATTTTATTTTCGTTAGTTTATCGTTGGGAAACCAAAAATGTGATATTATGGCAAGCCAGACTGGCATTGAGTAGAAGATAATTGAACTTCTAATCACTGTAGTAAAGTCCAAAGCAAGATACAGTAGGAAAAACTCAAGGGAAAAAATTATTCCAGTACAAATTCCTAGGAGGTAGGTTCCTTTTTTTAGATCTAGCGACTTATTGAATAAGATCATCCAGAGTCCGAGAAAGAAAATAGCAATTAGGGAGCGAATACCTGCTGAAAAAATGGGATCAATCCCCTCATTTGTAATTTTTATCAATACTTGATTGATTCCCAATAGGGCAGAAAAGCTTATTAGTGAAATAGATCCAATCTTATCTATCTTATTTTTCAAAATGATCTCTTTTTCTTTATTATATCATTGCATTATATATTAATCGGTGACTTTTACGGAGTTTTATACAAAACATATCTAATTCAGATGGTTATAAAAAAAATTTCAAGCTATGAATCAAAAAATTATTTGCACACAAAAAAAAATTATCAAAGGTCAATAAAAAAAACAAAAAAAAAAAAAATATTTTAATTGACCTTTCGCTAAAATTTGCCTCTGATGGTACTTCTACTCCGAATTGGCACAACATATAGCGGACACAATGCTGATTTTCTCGAGTGGCAATAAAAAGCAGTATAGTGGAATTCAAAGAACACAGCAGTTACAATTAAAATAGATTGCAAAGCCAATTAAGTAAAAGCAGTCAACTAAGAGAGGTAAGAGATGAAAATTGCTCGGCAATACACTAAGCAGGCTAGTAAAGCGTATGATAAAATAAACTTTAAAAAAACATCATCTGAAATCCGAAATCCGGACGGGTCTATTGTCTTTTCCTTAAAGGATTTTGAGGTACCTGAATCTTGGAGTCAGGTGGCCTGCGATGTATTAGCGCAAAAATACTTCAGGAAAGCAGGTGTACCAACAAAAATAAAACGGTTACCTGAAAAAGGTGTGCCACAATTTCTTTGGAGGTCGATACCAGATCAAAACGAACTTAATAAACTACCAGAGGAGGAGCGCTTCACTGGAGAAACATCATCAAAGCAGGTTTTTAATAGGCTAGCGGGAACTTGGGCTTATTGGGGATGGAAGGGTGGTTATTTTACCACTGAAGAAGATGCTAAAGCATACTTCGAGGAAATGAGATACATGTTAGCAACTCAGGTAGCAGCGCCCAATTCGCCTCAATGGTTCAATACAGGACTCCATTGGGCCTATGGAATAGATGGCCCTGGACAGGGACACTATTTCGTAGATTATCAGACTGGAAAGTTAGAGAGTTCTAAAACGGCATACGAGCACCCTCAGCCCCACGCTTGCTTTATACAGTCAATAAATGACGATTTGGTAAACAATGGTGGCATTATGGATTTGTGGGTTAGGGAAGCTAGATTGTTTAAATATGGTTCCGGCACAGGTACCAATTTTTCAAATTTGAGAGGGGGTGGAGAAAACCTGTCAGGTGGAGGAAATTCCTCTGGGCTAATGTCTTTCTTGAAAATTGGGGATAGAGCGGCAGGTGCAATAAAATCGGGGGGCACAACCCGAAGGGCTGCAAAAATGGTTATCTGTGATGTAGATCATCCAGATGTGGAAGAGTTCATTAATTGGAAAGTGGTAGAAGAACAAAAAGTGGCTTCACTAGTTGCGGGGTCAAAAATTCATGAACAAAAACTGAACGAAATATTTTCTGCTATACAATCGTGGGATGGTTCTGAAAAAGATGCGTATGATTTAAGAGTAAATGAGAAACTTAAAAAATGCATTAGGTCAGCTAAGAGTGCGTTGATACCCGAGACTTACATTAACCGAATATTACAGTATGCTCAACAAGGATTCACATCTATCGAGTTTCCAACGTATGATACTGATTGGGACTCAGAGGCTTACATGACGGTATCTGGTCAGAATTCTAATAATTCTGTTCGAGTAACCGATGCATTTTTGCAGGCAGTGAAAGACAATTCAGACTGGGAGTTGATACGTAGGACGGATGGAGGAGTGGACAAAAAGGTAAAGGCAGTTGACCTTTGGAACCAAATAGGGCACGCGGCGTGGGCTTGTGCAGATCCAGGGATACAATTTCATGATACTATCAATGATTGGCATACTTGCCCAGAAAATGGCCAGATTAAAGCATCAAACCCCTGTTCTGAATATATGTTCTTGGACGATACTGCCTGTAACTTAGCTTCGTTGAATTTACTAACATTTTTGCAAGATGGTGCATTTAACGTTAAGAATTTTGAACATGCAACAAGACTGTGGACTTTAACTCTTGAGATATCCGTGTTAATGGCGCAATTTCCGAGTAAAGAGATTGCAGAATTGTCCTATCGATTTAGAACACTGGGATTGGGCTATGCAAATATCGGTGGTTTGTTAATGAATATGGGTTATGGATATGATAGTGACGAGGGAAGGGCGCTGTGCGGAGCAATAACCTCAATAATGACAGCAGCATCATATTCTACATCAGCTCTAATGGCAGCGGAGCAGGGACCATTTTCTGGTTATCTTTCTAATAGTGATCACATGTTGAGGGTGATAAGAAATCACCGCCGGGCCGCCTTTGGTGAGACTAATGGGTACGAAGGGCTGAGGACGATGCCAGTAAAATTAGACCATGATAACTGTCCAGATGGAAAATTAATCAACAAAGCTCATGAGTTATGGAATGAAGCTTTAGAGTTTGGTGAAAAATTTGGCTACAGGAATGCACAAGTTACAGTTATAGCACCTACCGGTACAATTGGATTAGTAATGGACTGTGATACGACAGGAATAGAGCCTGACTTTGCATTAGTAAAGTTCAAGAAACTAGCTGGCGGTGGTTATTTTAAAATAATTAACCGCTCAGTACCAAGCGCTTTGACAAATTTAGGCTACAGGGAAGAACAGATTGAAAGGATAATAAATTATGCAGTGGGGCACGGGAGTATGGAAAAAGCGCCTCATATAAATCCAAAAGCCCTTATCGGACACGGTTTTGGTAAAACAGAACTTGAAAAAGTAGATGTGGCTTTAAAATCAGCGTTTGACATCAAGTTTGTTTTTAATCAGTGGACCCTAGGTAATGAATTTTGTACAGGGACATTAGGTGTTCCGGAAGATAAGTTACTTGACCCAGGCTTTGATCTATTAAAGCACTTAGGTTTTTCAAGAAGTGAAGTAGAGGAAGCAAATAACTTCATATGTGGCACAATGACTCTGGAGGGGGCTCCAGATTTGAAGGAAAAACATTACAGGGTATTCGATTGTGCAAACCCTTGTGGAAAAATTGGCAAAAGATTCCTGTCAGTTGAAAGCCACATATTGATGATGGCTGCGGCTCAGAGCTTCATATCAGGAGCTATATCAAAAACAATAAATATGCCTAAGGATGCCTCTATTAATGATTGTAAAGCTGCCTATGAACTAAGCCACTCTTTAGGGGTAAAAGCTAATGCACTTTATAGGGATGGGTCAAAGCTGTCTCAACCCTTGTCGTCCTCTCTAATAGACGATGATGTAGAAGATGATATAGGCAACACTCAGCCCATGAAAGAAGCAGTGCTTGCGGAAAAAGTAGTGGAAAAGGTGATGGCAAATGAGGCAAAGCGTTTGAGAGAAAAGTTACCAGAACGTAGAAAAGGATATACCCAGAAAGCAATTGTAGGGGGACATAAGGTATACCTTAGAACTGGAGAATATAATGACGGCTCTCTCGGTGAAATTTTTATTGATATGCACAAAGAGGGTGCCGCATTTAGAGCTATGATGAATAATTTTGCAATAGCAATTTCTGTTGGCCTTCAATATGGGGTACCTTTGGAAGAGTTTGTAGAAGCGTTCACCTTTACTCGGTTTGAGCCGGCTGGGATGGTTCAGGGCAATGATTCAATAAAAAATGCTACCTCCATCCTTGATTATATTTTTAGAGAGTTGGCTATTTCGTACTTAGATAGAACAGATTTGGCCCATGTAATACCACAAGGGAAAAGCTTTGATGATATTGGACAAGGTGAAGTTGAAGGAAAAGCTAATCCAGTGAAAGTCAATTCTGACGAACAGAAAGATTCTATGAATATGATTAGGGAAATATCTTCATCGGGTTATCTGAGAAATAGACTTCCCGGTGACTTAATAGCCATGAAAACTGAGACCAGAGATAATGAAAGTAATTTTATAGGTTCCCGGACTGCTAATCATGTTTCTGGAGTGACTGAGTCAGAAGTAACTCTTGATGATGCTAGATTGAAAGCAAAAATTCAGGGCTATGAAGGTGATCCTTGCGGAGAATGTGGAAATTTCACTCTAGTAAGAAATGGGACGTGCATGAAATGTAATACATGCGGGTCTACATCTGGATGTAGTTAACAGGTTTTTGCGGTTAATCACCTCTAGAGAGAGCGGCCACACCGGTTCTCGCAACTTCGCTAAGTCCTAAAGGTCTCATAAGCTCGCAAAATGCATCTATTTTTTCTGGTGTGCCCTTTATTTCAAAGGTAAAGCTTTTAAGAGTAGAGTCTACTACATTGGCTCTGAATACGTCTGCCAACCGAAGCGCTTCCACCCTTTTTTCGCCTTTGCCTTTAACCTTTAGTAAAGCAAGCTCTCTTTCTACAGACTTCCCCTCAACAGTTAAATCGTGAACGGCGTGCACTGGAACCATTCGTTCAAGTTGTGCCTTTATCTGTTCGATTACTGCTGGTGTGCCAGTTGTAACAATCGTTATCCTTGAAAGTTTTCCAGAATGATCAACTTCAGCTACGGTTAAGCTATCTATGTTGTAACCTCTACCAGAAAAAAGACCAATTACTCTAGCTAATACACCTGACTCATTATCAACTATTACTGCAAGTGTATGTGACTCTGTAATTTCACTTAACGGGTCCCTAAGGTTGTAAGCACTTTTCTTATTAGAGCCTTTCTGAATATCGAGATCGGTCATATTTTTTTCTTATATTATACTACACTAATACTGCCCCAGTAGAGTCTATTGAGTTCTTGTCACCAAACTCTCCAAGGATCATTTCATTATGGGCTTTACCTGAAGGTATCATTGGAAAGCAATTTTCATGCTTTTCAACAACGCAGTTAAAAATTACTGGCCCTTGAAAGTTAATCATTTCATTTATTGCATCGTCTAAATCATTCGGATTATCACACGTAATACCCTTTACACCATATGCATCGGCTAATTTTTCAAAGTCAGGAAGTGACGCTGACCAGCTGTGTGAATAACGTTCCCCATGAAGAAGTTCTTGCCATTGTCTAACCATTCCCAAACGCTCATTATTCAAGATGAATTGCTTAACAGGAAGCCCATATTGGACTGCAGTTCCCAGTTCTTGCATATTCATGAGCCAACTTGCCTCACCAGCTATATTTATAACAAGAGATTGTGGATAAGCAATTTGGACACCTATAGACGCTGGAAACCCATATCCCATTGTGCCTAATCCTCCAGAAGTCATCCACCTATTAGGCTCTTCAAATTTCATATACTGTGCTGCCCACATCTGGTGTTGGCCAACTTCGGTGGTTATATACCGATCGAAATTAGATGTTAGCTTCTCAAGCCTATCAATTGCATATTGTGGTTTTATTGTATTTCCGTATTGCCGATAAGCTAGACATTTGACTTTTTTCCAGTCATTTATTTTATTCCACCAATTTTTGACCGATTCCCTTTGCGTTTCTTTCCCACATTTTTCCCACTTTTTAATTATTGCCTTCAATGCTAACTCAATATCAGACACCAGTGGCACATCAACTTGAATATTTTTGTTTATAGAAGATGGGTCTATATCTACGTGAACCTTAAAAGAATTTGGGCTGAAGGCATCTGTGCGTCCAGTAATTCTGTCATCAAATCTGGCACCAATGCAAAGTAGTAGATCGCAATCATGCATTGCCATATTTGCTTCGTAAGTTCCGTGCATGCCTAGCATACCCAACCAATTTTCTCCCGATGCTGGGTAACATCCTAAGCCCATTAGTGTAGATGTGATTGGAAAATTTGTTTTGGATACGAGCATTCTGAGTAAATTGGAGGCCTTTTTCCCAGAATTTATCACTCCCCCTCCTGAGTAAATAACTGGTTTTTTGGCCATCGTTATAGCATCAACTATCTTTTCAACTGAAGTTTTTTGAGGTTTAGCTGGCTTTATATGGTATGTTTGCTGTATTTCATTCGGTTCGATGTAAATACCACCAGCGAACTGAACATCTTTTGGAATATCCACTAATACTGGGCCTGGTCGCCCTGTCATAGCCACGTGAAAAGCTGTATGAATAGTTTTAGCCAGCTTATTTGTATCCTTAACTAGCCAATTGTGTTTTGTACATGGCCTGGTAATTCCTACGGTATCTGCTTCCTGAAAGGCATCATTTCCAATCATGAAGGTGGGTACTTGACCAGTTAATACTACCAATGGAATGCTATCCATTAAAGCATCTGTCAAACCAGTTACCGCATTTGTAGCTCCTGGTCCTGATGTGACAAGTACCACCCCTGGCTTTCCAGTTGATCTTGCGTATCCTTCTGCAGCGTGCACAGCCCCTTGCTCATGTCTCACAAGTATATGATTAATACTTTTTTCTTTAAAAATCTCATCGTAGATTGGTAAAACAGCTCCACCGGGATAACCAAATACGGTATCTACCCCTTGAGATATCAGTGCTTTAATTACAATTTCTGCGCCAGTATTAGTTTTCAAAATATTACACCCTATAACATAAGTAATTCATAAATATGATAAAATGAATAATTGATGCTCGTCAATACAATAGATGCAATATATTCCTTAATATTCGAGTAATTTGCTTGGGTGTAATTTATGGTCTTCCGTGACGGAGTTCACCTATCTGTGATATAGAGCTTGCTATCTTAAAATTTTTTTTATATTTTAAATGATTGTTCCTTTTTTAGGAATGTTCAACAAAAACTGAGGGAGAATTACATGAAACGTCGTGATTTTATTACAAAAGCTGGAATTGGTGGGGCTGGTGCAGTTGCAGCAACTACTCTTGCTGCTCCAGCTGTTGCACAAGAGCGAATAGAAATGGCAATAGTTGCAACTTGGGGCCGTGACTTTCCAGGGCTTGGAACTGGCGCCCAGCGATATGCCCAAAAAATCCAAGATTTATCAGATGGTCGTATCCAAGTGAGCTACTATGCCGCTAATGAGCGAGTAGGAGCTTTTGACAGCTTTGACGAGGTGGCCTCTGGAAATGCTCAAGGTTATCATGCAGCTGACTATTATTGGAAAGGCAGACATCCGGGTTGGGCATACTTTACCGCTGTTCCGTTTGGAATGACCTACGATGAGATTAATGCTTGGATTCGCTATGGTGGCGGTCAAGAATTGTGGGATGAGTTGGCTGCTGAATTTGGCTTAAAGTCAATCATGTGTGGAAATACTGGTACTCAAGCAGGTGGTTGGTTCAATAAAGAGATAAATTCTCCCGATGATTTTAACGGATTAAAAATGCGTATTCCAGGTTTGGGTGGTGATGTTATCGGAAAACTTGGCGGATCGCCAGTTACTGTTCCCGGTGGTCAGATTTATGAAAACTTGGTTTCTGGAGCTATAGATGCCACAGAGTGGGTTGGAGCTTGGAATGATGAAATAATGAAATTTTATGAAGCTGCCAAATTTTATTACACTGCAGGAATGCATGAGCCAGGTTCTATGATTGCTGCAGGGTTCAATTTAAAATGGTGGTCTGATCTGTCTGACACGGATCGAGCAATTATTGAAGCCGCTGCTACAGCAGAAAACGAGATGATGATGAGTGAATACAACGGAAAATCTGGTGCTGCTTTCGCTCGCCTTACAAACGATCACGGAGTTAAGGTACGTTCATTTAACGATGATGTTTGGGATGCTATGGCAGAAGCGGCTGACGAAGTATTTGAAGAGGCTAGAGCGCACTCTGATCTGGCAAATCGCATTCATGAGAGTTTTGAAGCTGGTATGAATGGTATCGGTGGTTGGCTTGGAACCACAACAGGTGAGTATCTCACCCAAAGAAACCGAATTAGAGGTATCTAGTCTAAGATACATCTAATTTTACAGAAACAGTGCAGAGCATAACATTAGCTCTGCACACCTTAAGACGGTGGTCAGCAAAAATGAAGCCATTTCGATCAATGAATATAATACATTATATTGCTTTGGCGAGTGCATTTTTGGGTGCAGTTTTTGTAGGTAATAACTTCCTAACGTACATTTTTGATTTTCCAGGAGTTTCGGGTACACTCGCTCCAATTGGTTTAAATGTGTATAAACCTGTATCCGAAAGTTATACAGCTGGCGCTTACGTAATTGGAATGATACAAACTGTCTCTTACATCTTAGCTATTTTATTGCCTTTATTTATCATTTCGAACCGCTTGAAGTGGCGAGATGACAGCTTCACGAATTCGTGTGCTGAGGTAATCGTGGCTAGTGCCTTTTGGGCTGTAATGTTTATAGGGATTGCTGATGCAATAATTTCCTTTGTCAGAATAGAGGGTATATTACCCTCGATAGTTGGAGACGACTTAGCTCTATCCTTGGGGAAACCCGCTTTTAGAGGAACTTTCGTGCACCTACCCCTCTTATTTCTTGGCACAATGATTGCAATTTTCAGAAAAGGCATTGATTTCATTTGGCTAGCTCTATTAATTGTTCTGGGTGAGCTTCTAATCGTTATAACTAGATTTATTTTTTCATATGAGCAAGCATTCATGGGTGACTTGGTCAGATTTTGGTATGCTGGGTTATTTTTATTTTCCAGCGCCTATACTCTTGTACATGAAGGACACGTTAGAGTTGACGTGCTCTATGCTAGTTTCACGGATAAGAGTAAATCCTACACTAACATACTTGGATCGTTAATACTTGGTATACCTCTATGCTGGGTTGTATTAATTCGCGGTTTATGGAGTGAGTCTTCTCCATTTAACTTAGCTTTGCTAAATTTTGAGGTTACACAACAGGGCTTTGGTATGTACGTAAAATATTTAATGTCAGGTTTTTTAATAATTTTTGCCCTTTCAATGCTTTTCCAGTTTTGTAGTTATATCATTTATTATATTAATAAACTTGAGCATAATGAAGAGTTAGTCGAAGGTATAGAGGTAAAATAGGTCACTGGCATGGAGCTATATTTTTTAATACTTTTATTTATGGTAATGATGGGCGCGTTGGCATTTGGTTTCCCGGTTGCATTCGCTCTGCCTGGCTCTGCTATTGTGACGATTGGGTTAGCAGCAGTAGCTGGTTTATTGTTTTTTGGAGATGTAAAGGCATTTTTTGCCCAAGACGGTCCAGTGGAATGGTTATCAGCAGGAGTTATGAACTTCAGGGCGATTTATTATGACTTTGAAAGAGATACACTTATTGCCATCCCTCTATTTATTTTTATGGGCATTATGTTGCAAAGATCTCGCATAGCCGAAGATCTTTTGATGACAATGGCAGGGCTTTTTGGCCCAGTACCGGGAGGCTTGGGAATATCAGTAGTATTCGTAGGAGCATTGTTAGCAGCTACTACCGGAATTGTAGGAGCTACCGTTGTGGCGATGGGGTTAATTTCTTTGCCGTCGATGATGCGTAATAGATATTCTCCATCGTTAGCTTCAGGAACAATTTGTGCTTCGGGAACGCTAGGTCAAATTATTCCACCTTCTATTGTTCTGATTATATTAGCAGACCAGCTTGGATCAGCTTCAGATCAAGCTTCTGCTATGCGCCAATCACAATATAAAACTGCCACTGGCGAATTTACTATGCCTTCAGCGTTAGATGTAACTTCAACATCAGCAGGAGATATGTTTTTAGGAGCATTTTTGCCTGGCATTGTGTTAGTTTTAGTATACTTCACCTACATCTTAATTACAGCGCTGATTAGACCTTCAATGGCCCCAGCTGTTCCAAACCCTCTTGGGTTTACCAAAGAATTTTTGTTTAAGGTATTGTTTTCCTTAGTACCTCCATTGGTGCTTATTTTTTTAGTTTTAGGGTCAATCATTATGGGAATCGCTACCGTTAATCAAGCTGGTGCGATAGGGGCAGTTGGAGCTACGATAATGGCTGGGTATAAACTATTTGAGGATCGGAAGGGAGCATTGTACCCAGCAGCGCTTGCGCTGGTATCAATAATAGGAATTCTGACATTGATTAACTTTTACGATTTAAATGTAAAAAATTTAGCTGTTACTCAAAATCACATACCGGTCCTTTTCGCGGTAGCGCTTACTATTGCCATGGTGTTTTCTATAGGATGGTCGATATGGAGAACATTCGTAGCCAACAATACTCTTAAGGAAGTAATGATAGAAACTTCAAAGACTACCTCAATGGTATTTATCATTTTACTAGGTGCTGCAATGCTGACTGCCGCTTTTAGGGGCTTTGGAGGTGAGGAATATGTGAAGGATTTTTTGCAAAGTCTCCCCGGTGGTTTTTGGTCACAATTTATAGTGGTGATGGCTGTTATCTTTGTACTGGGCTTTTTCCTGGATTTTATAGAAATTGCCGTTGTCGTAGTTCCTATTGTAGCGCCTATACTCCTTGCCGATCCTAGTGCAAATATAACAGCAGTTTGGCTTGGAGTAATGATTGGAGTAAATATTCAAACTAGCTTTCTAACACCGCCGTTTGGTTTTGCCTTGTTTTATCTTCGCGGCGTTGCATCTAAAGCAATAAAGACCATAGATATATATAGAGGCGTGGTTCCATTCATCATTTTGCAACTGATCGCACTAGTTATAGTGGGTACGTTTCCTCCTTTGGTAAACTATTTGCCAAACCGCTTTTATTTATCTTCGTTCAATGCTCCACCACCTATGAACCCACGATTGCAGTATTGTGTTGAAGAATATTTGGCGGAAGAGTTAGAAAGTAATAAGGATACTATTACAAGTGATATTCAAAATTTATCTGAAATCAACTATCTGATTATACCAGAAAAAATTCAGGATAAAATCACTCAGGCTCAGGCTGATGCTTTTTCAGTTTTCCCAAAGTTTACAGCTGTCAAAAAAGCTCAAGAAATAGTAGACAGTGCAACAGTGGCTTACTCTGTTATTCATGGTGAGGTTAGAATAATCCAAAGAGAAATTAGAAAGATAGAGAAAAGAATAAAGCGTTTAAAGCGGGAAAAACAAGTGACCGACAGCGTAACCGAGCGAGATCATATTCAGAAAGAAATATCAGAGGCTGAGAAGAATATGGCTAAACTGGTGTCTTCTATACCAAAAGAGTGGGAGAGAGTGTCGGGTGAATATCAGGACAAGCTGAAAGTTTTAACAAAAGCCCAGAGAATGTTCCGACGGGCAATGGATGACTCTTTTGAGGGCATAACAGACTCCATTTCAATAATATCATCTGGTAATTCTTTGCAGCTTTTTAGAGCTGACTTTAATCAACTGATGAATAGCCTTGAAGGTTTAGACAATGAGGCTAAACAAGAGGCAATAAAAGAATTGTCAAAAAAATTAAGTGGAATTGCTGGTGTGAGTGGTATCAAATCGATTTTGAGTAAGGCCCGCAAGCAATTCAAAAAAGATAAGAATGAAGAGGCTCTTGAATTGATGGATAAAGCAGGTCTCTCTATCGAAAGTGATATTGCATGGCGTAAAACTGCTGTAGCGGAAGTACTTCCTTTGCTTGTTAAATTTCAACAAGATACGGCATTTAATATTGGTCTAAGGGGTCAAGAGAGATTACCTAAATTCCTCGTGCCAAGAATATCGCGATGCAAATCTGGTCATCAAGATATCTCCTTAAGCTTCTGAAAAAGGTTGCCTTTTCAGCTAAGGAAGTGATATCGGATTTCTATCAGGTGGAATAAAAGAATTATTTTTTTTCACTTGTGCCTCATTATTGTATGGGATCCATTTTCCTTTAAAATATTGCTCCAAGGGTGAAAAATGCCGTTTATACTTCATTTTAGGACTCTCTTCGATAAGATATCCTAAGTATAAATATCGCAATCCGAGCTCTCTAACAATATTGATATGGTCTAATATCATAAATTTGCCAAGACTACTCTTGGACAAGTTTATGTCATAAAACGAATAAACCATAGATAGACCATCAGAAATTGTATCTGTAAGGCTTACTGCTACAAGTTTATCCTCCTGATAGTATTCATAAACTGTTGTGGATACATTGCTCTCTTCAATCATAGATGAAAATTCATAATTATCCATCTCAGACATTCCTCCACCATAATGCCTGCTTTTTAGATAATTTTTAAATAAATCAAATTGATCTTCAGTTGCCCAAGGTGCGCAAGCATACCTTTTTACTTCACTGTTCTTACGCAGAATTCTTCTATCAGACTTGGAGAATTCATAGTTTTCAACTGGAATTCTTACAGAGCTACATGAATTGCATTTCTGACAATTTGGACGGTAAATGATATTTTGAGATCTTCTAAATCCTTGTTGTGATAATTTGTCATTTAATGATTGAGCTTTTTGCCCATTTAGAGTGGTAAACAGTTTCCTCTCCAAAAAACCCTCTCTATAAGGGCATGGCTGATTACCCGTGATGTAAAATTGGGGTGAAATATTAGGGCTATGTTTCATTCGACTAATTTATAATTTAATATTGAGTATTTAATTATGAATATTACTTACATTTTAAATTAAAGTAAGTAAAAACTATTATTTGCATAGTAGTGAAATTAACAATTGAATAATAAGATTTTTCTTAAAATGGTGTGGCATATGTCCAATTCCTGTTAAGCGAACTAGTTTTGATGATGATAGTTTTTCGCTTAACTTTTTTGCATGTAGGTCAAATGGAACAATTCTGTCATTTGTGCAATGGATTATTTTTGTAGGAATTTTTATTTGTGAATATGTTGAACACATATTACCTAGTGAAAATTTTAATTCTTTTGCATCTCTAATTATCCATTCCAATGACTTTTTTCTCATGGTTAAATCAACATTTAGGTCTTTCTTATATGTTTTAGGTACTTCCTTAGGAAAAAAAACATTTGTCAAAGTAGAATCTATAAGTGCTTTTGGTTTTATTATGGAGATGAGTTTTGACCCTATACTTGTTAAAAAAGGAAGTCCTAGTGTATCATAAAGAAAACCAAGGCCACCTTCCCAGGGATGAGTAGGAGCAGACAGAAGCATTAAACCTTTTACATTTTTTGGATATTTCAAAGCCATTTTAAGAGAGAGGGAACCGCCATAGCTATGTCCAATTAATATAAGGTTTCTTAGTTTCAGTAAACTAATACATTGAAATATAAAAGATGCTTGGTCCTCTAGGGATCTCATATCTGAATTTCGATCAGAATGGCCCATACCTGGCCTATCAATTGCGATAGTTCTGTATCCAAGTAAAGATATATCAGATAATATTGAAGCACCCCAATCCCTCCAATTTGCACTTATTCCATGAATGAGTAAGATAGTTTCTGGCTTCTGGGAGTTTGGATTCAGCTCCACATAGTTCAAAGAGCCAGTTTTTACTCTTATATTTCTTTCGATAAAATGTAAGGTTGTCATTAAACTTATTTAGGTCAGCAATCCAATTTTGGAAATATCATAAGGGGTTTCTTGATATATTTCGTTTATCCAGTTCCCATAGAGCAGATGAGCATGACTTCTCCATCTATTCTCAGGAGACTTCTGTGGATCATCATTTGGGAAATAGTTTGCTGGCATTTGTACATTTATATTCTCTGAAACATCTCTGAGGTATTCGTTTTTTAGTGTCTTGCTATCATATTCGAGGTGGTTAAAAATGTATAAATTATTGGTATTTTTCTCGGATACGAGGCATGGCCCGACCTGGTCTGAAGTTATTAGAAGCTCCAAGTCACTATTGTTCAAAATATCCTCTGTTTTGATTTCTGTCCATCTGCTTACGGGTACAATAAAATCATCTGAAAAGCCTCTCAAGTAGGGCGAGGTAGGTTTCAAGTTCATATGTCGAAAGCAACCAAAAGCTTTTTCACTTAGTTTGTATTTTTCGATACCATGAAAATATTTTACCATGGCCATCGCTCCCCAGCATACTCCCAGTGATGAAAAGACATTAGTTTTAGTCCATTCAAAAATTTCAATAAGTTCATCCCAATATTTGACTTCATTGAAATCTAAATGCTCAATTGGAGCTCCAGTAATAATCAGTCCATCAAATTTTTCGTTTCGTAGCTCGTCAAAGGTGCGGTAAAACGATGACATATGTTCTTCTGGTGTATTCTTCCCTTTATAGCTGCTCACATGTATTAGATTAAATTCAATTTGGAGAGGTGTCGCACCAATAAGACGAGCAAATTGAGTCTCTGTTTGAATTTTCTGCGGCATCAGATTTAGAAGTGCAATTTTAAGAGGTCTAATGTCTTGTCTATTTGCATCATGATCTGACATTACCATTACACCTTCATCTTTTAAAACCCTTTTGGCTGGCAAACTGTTTGGTATTTTAATTGGCATTTTGGTATCTATTTCAATTTTGTGGAAGATAACTTCCAACAAGTTCACTAAAATCTTTTTCTGACTTTATTTTACTTACTTCAGAGGCTGGTATTTCAATACCCCAATATTGGGCAATGTTTTTATAGATTGGGCTCCTGTGTTTTATCAGTTTATCAAATCCATATATTGAAAATTCCTTTGGGTTTGCGGTAGTCTCACTAACGTCTTTTTCCCCACAAAATTCTTTCCATGTTTTTTTTAGAAAGTTTTCATTGTAGTACATGGGTTTAGGTGCTTTCTTAAATCTTTCTTTTAATTTCTCTATGTGACTGTAGGTTTCTTTAATAAATATAATAAGAGTATGTTTGGCAATAGTGGATAAGATTTTGTCATTATGTGATTCTGGATAGACAATTTCACATAAAGAACCAGACGAGTCGCACACAAAGTTAGATCTTTGTTCATTAAGGTTTTTCTTTAAAAAGAAGGGAATTTCCAACATTGCTAATGTCTCTGCTTTTTTATGCTCTCTTTGCCTTTTTAAGTACTCATTAAAAGGTAGTCCATTATTTTCTATGTTACCAGGATTAGCTAAATACTCTGAAAGTGCAGATAAATTTTGTATGGAGAATTTATTTGCATCAGAGGACTTGCAACTCCGCACTAAACTCTTTTCAATTGAAGCTTTCATGTATTCAGAACCAATAATGTAGTCTACCGAATATTGAAGCCAGCCATGATTTTTATTTAAAATTCTAGCTATATGGGTTTTCCCAACACCAGACATACCTATTAGTGTTACTTTTTTTGAGTCACTGCTAAGCCACTCTTGTTTATTCTTGTAATATAGAGGGCAAAATTTCATACTACATCACCTTGGATTTTCAGCGATTGATAGTCAAAAGCCTTAAAAGTTTCAATAGATTAATTAATTATTAAATTTTCTCTTGTAGTCGGGCCTTTACCAAAGCATTCTCGATCTTTTCTCGCACTTGAACCCTTTCATTTGGGCTCAAGTACGCGCCCAATTCAACTTCTCTATTATTACCTACAAGGGTTAAGTAATTTTCAACTATTTGCCCGTTTGGGTATAAATTGACCTTCACCCAGTAATTATTGGCTTTCCAGAATTTTTTTTCCCCATTAGCTCCAAATCTAGTGATCGAAATTTCTCTAGGGCTAATTTTAACAATTTCTTTTATAGTCTCCGCGGAATAACTCTTTATAAACAATGACCCAAATAAAGCTAAGGTAAATATAGAAAACATTAATATGAAAGTTCCCACTATTGAGCCCAAGAAAGGTAGAATTGGTAGAATAAGCCCAAAAGAGATAAAACCAAGCAAGAACTTGACATTATCTACCTTGAAGGACCTGTGTGGCCAAAGGGTCATCTCGTAGAAGTTATCTTCAGTATCCAATTCATTAGCCAAGAGAATAAGACTCCCTGATCTTAGTTTAATGTTCTGGCTGCTTATCCCACATATCTTGGGTTGGTAAAGTCTCGAATGTGTGCTCTGGAGGTGGATTAGGAAGCGTCCACTCTAGAGTTTCAGCGTGTTCTCCCCAGTAGGCATGGTTTTCAATTCTTTTACCCCACTTTAATGTATAAAAAATAATTCCAAAAAAGAACACAAAGGAACCAAAGGAAAGGAATGCCCCAATCGATGAAACGTAATTCCATAAGGCAAATTGTTCAGGGTAATCAATGTAGCGTCTTGGCATTCCTTGTCTTCCTAAAAAATGCTGTGGGAAAAAAGTTATATTGGACCCTATAAACATTGTCCAGAAATGAAGTTTTCCAGCCCATTCCGGATATTGTCTGCCAGACATCTTGCCAATCCAGTAATAAATGCCTGCAAAGATACAAAATACCGCCCCAAGGGACATTACGTAGTGAAAATGTGCTACTACGTAGTAAGTATCGTGATAAGCTCTATCAACGCCAGCTTGTGAGAGGACTATCCCAGTAACACCTCCCACAGTAAAGAGAAATAGAAAACCCACGGCCCACAACATAGGAGTTTTAAATTCAATAGATCCTCCCCACATGGTAGCGATCCATGAAAAAATCTTTATCCCTGTAGGCACTGCAATCACCATAGTTGCTAGCATGAAGTAAGCTTGCTGGGTCACAGACATTCCCACAGTATACATATGGTGAGCCCATACCACAAATCCCAGTGCACCAATGGCAATCATAGCCCATACCATCGGCACATATCCAAAAATTGGCTTTCTCGAAAAAGTGGAAATAACATGGCTTATTATACCAAAGCCAGGTACGACAATCATATAGACCTCGGGGTGGCCAAAAAACCATAAAAGATGTTGGTATAAAACAGGATCACCACCTGCTGAGGCATCAAAAAAAGCTGTACCAAAATTTCTGTCAGTTAAGAGCATTGTTATGGCGCCAGCCAATACAGGTAAAGATAATAAAATTAAAAAGGCTGTTACCAAAATAGACCAAGGAAATAAAGGAACCTTCATCATAGACATTCCAGGCGCTCTCATATTAAGAAAAGTGGTAATCATGTTGATTGCACTCAAGATCGATGAAGCTCCTGACAGATGGATTGCAAAAATAGCTAAATCCATTGACATGCCAGCCTCCGAAGTAGAGAGAGGGGCATATAAAACCCACCCAACGCCCGAGCCAAGTTGGCCATTGCCGCCTGGAGCTAGGAGGGAGGCTACCGCTAATGAAGACCCTGCTACATAAAGCCAGTAAGACAGATTATTCATCCTTGGAAATGCCATATCAGGAGCACCAATCATTAATGGCATAAAATAGTTTCCAAACCCACCAAAAAGTGCAGGTATGACAACAAAGAACATCATTAATATACCATGCCCTGTGATCATCACATTCCAAAGATGTCCGTTTGGTTCACCATCTATCAGCATGTACTGAACTCCTGGCTCCATAAGCTCTAGTCTCATGTAGACAGTAAATGCAACCGCTATAAATCCTAGTAATGCCGCCGTAATTATATATAAAATTCCTATGTCTTTATGGTTGGTAGACATAAACCAACGGGTAAAGAAACCTACTGTGTGGTGCTCATTATGGGAAAGTGTAGCGTCAGCCATTAAATTGCTCCTCAATTCATAAACATACGTCGAGATATAATAGATTTTATAACGACTTTCAATGTGCGAGAAAGCCGCATGTCACAATCTTTTAAAAACCTCGTTGAAGGTCCTCTTTAACTCATTATCGAATTCACTGATAGTTGTAGAAATACCTAAATCAGAAAATGAGGTGATGCCCTGGTCTGAGATACCACACGGAACAATCCCACTGTAGTTCGAGAGGTCTGGGTTTAGGTTTACAGACACTCCGTGCGATGCAATCCATTTAGTTATTCGCACCCCAATAGCGGCAATTTTTTTTTCACCACCTATCCCGTTGACCCAAACACCAACTCGCCCGTGGTGTCTCCGGCCCTCTATTTTAAATTTGCTAATTGTTTTAATTATCCACTCCTCAAGCAACCATATGTAGTATCTGACATCTTTTCTAAGCTTTCGTAGGTCAAGTATCGGATAAATTACTCGCTGCCCAGGTCCGTGATAAGTAAATTGGCCTCCCCTTCTCACCTTATGAATTGGAAATTGAGCATTCCCCAAAATGTCCTTCTCTTTCGCTGATGTGCCTCCGGTATAAAGTGACTCATATTGAAGCAACCAGATTTGTTCAGGACTTTTGCCAGAAACAATTTTCTTAACTAAAATTTCCATGTCCTTTATGGAAGTCTCATAGTTGTATAAGCCTTCAAATGTCTTCCACTTAATCACAAAAAATCCTTACTTTGCTTTAGTAAAAATCTGAACCACATCAACCAACAAAATAATCACAAGAGAGCCAGCTCATAAAATTTACTAAAATGTGTGTTATCAGCTATACAAACTTATTAGCTGATGTTAAAAAAATCAAGTTGCGGCTGTGGCGGAACTGGTAGACGCGCAGCGTTGAGGTCGCTGTGGGATAAAACCCGTGGAAGTTCGAGTCTTCTCAGCCGCACCATATCATGCACTCATTTATGACTAACTCATTGATTTGCAAGCATATTATTTGTAACTCATTGAAGGGTGTAGACCAAATGGTAGACCAATTAAGTGCTAACTATTTATATAGAAGAAATAATGTGTTTTATTTCACTAAGCGTGTTCCAAAAGACTTATCTAATTTTTATGTGACAAATCGTATTGTTGTATCGTTGAAGACCAAATCAAATGTCTCAGCTATGCGTGCAAGCAAATCGTTAACCCAAAAACTAGAGGACTATTGGACTTCTTTGCGAATAACTAAGTTTGAAGTTCCTGCTCAACATCTCTTATCAAAAGATAAAAGTGTCATAACTTCATCTGAAGCTCCTAAGCTATCAGAGGCTTTATCTCTGTATCTCAAGTTAAAAGGGATTGGAAAGGATAAGACTTTCGTGAGAGGAGCAAATAGAAATATTAAATATGTCATAGAGTTTCTAGGAGATTATCCAATTGATGCGTTTGACAGTAAAGATGCTTCTGCTTTCCGTGACCACTTAATTAGTAAAGGATTGGTAATAGCCTCCGTGAAGCGAGTGTTTTCATCCATTCGTTCAATCATAAACCTAGCTATCCAAGAAGAGGGGATCTCTTGTAGTAATGCCTTCAGCAGGATCTATATGCCTGAAAGTTTAGATAGTGAAAAAAGGCAACCGATACCTAAGTCAGCTATTAATCTTATTCAAAATAAATGCAGAGAGAAGGATGATGAACTGCGATGGCTTTTAGCTTTACTCTCAGATACTGGCATGATGCTTGGTGAAGCGGCAGGGTTAGCAATAAAAGATATTCAGATAGATAATAAATTTCCCCATATCAATTTAGTTCCTCATAAATGGCGTAAGTTAAAACTAAAGGAAGCCAAAGGCAGATACCATTAATTGGATCATCTCTGTGGGCATGTGAGCGAATATTGAACCGAAAAGATGAAAGTATTTTTGCATTTCCTAGATATACCACCCACTCCAACTGCAATGCCAATTCAGCAAGTGCAGCTTTAAATAAGTGGCTGAAAGAGCAACTGACCAATCCGTATCAAGTTCATGGATTTAGACATAGTCTTCGTGACCGATTGCGAGAGGTTGAATGTCAATTTGACATCATTGATAGGTTAGGGGGATGGCATACTTCTGGCGTAGGGCAGTGATATGGAAGAGGATATGGCTTAGAGATATTATCTAAATGGATGAAGGAAATTAATTTATAGTATTTGGTCTACACCCTTCAATGAGTTACAAATAATATGCTTGCAAATCAATGAGTTAGTCATAAATGAGTGCATGATATGGTGCGGCTGAGAAGAGAAGTAGTCCTTTTGTATGCACCATTCTCAATTCTTCACAAGCAATATCAATAACTTAGGTATTTCACTTTCCGTGTCAACAGGCACATGTGGTCTACACTTTGGTCTACACCCCCCATGCGAGGGCCACTGGGCATGCCTACGTAGTATATACATCTGATGTGCAACAGATCAGGGTGCAGGCATGTTAACCAGTCGCAGTTAAGGTGGTGTCACTTACCCTGGTACAGTTAGGATGTCACGGCACCTAAGGTGTGCCTCTAGATGACTCTCAGAGACTTAAAATGGGGTGCTAGAGACTCAATAGATGTGTGTCATAGGGTGATGTCAGTTTAGATGTTTGAGTCTGTGTGGGCTGTTTTAAGGGGGAGTTTGTTGAATATTAATTGAGGCTACTTATATCATATGTATGATATACACAATATACAGAATACTACAGAACATAGGACAGTACCATTACCAATACCTTTTACAGGACAAGAAGGTTTTAGTACCTATTAAGGTGGTAAACAATGAGGTTGATAGGGTAATCTCCCATAAGAAATAAGCTACTGAACTAGCTTTGCCTGTAGCCTATATATCAGTTTACATCTTGGGGATTATGAAGAAGTAGTGTTTTTCTAAAGACAATGTATCTGAAGCTCCCCAATACAGCTAAAATGGTTCAGTCAGGGTGATGCAGTTTGGCTATTTGCATAAACCCTTCCTAGTATTATCAGACCAGTCATACCTACTATCCGTGAAGTAAAAACTCCACTGCTTTGTCTCAAAATCTATTATCCATCGGAAAGCTTTTTCAAAAGATTCACCATCAGATGTCTTTCCGTTAGGAAACTCATATCCGACTATGGCTGACTTATCCTGTATATCACATTCAGTAAGCACTTTTTTTCCCGAATCTCCCAACCCATCAACTATAGTTTGGTGGTATGTTTGCAAGCCATCACATATATCAATCCACCGCCCATTAACCCTAGTATATGCTTTATCTTTCATCAAAGTCCTTTCAGCATATTTGAAATACCAAACAGCACTTGGTAACTCACACTCCATCTTTATCTCTGCACCAAACGCAGATGTGCCAAGAAGGATAAGGGCTAGTGTTGTTGCTAAGAGTTTTTTCATTTTATGTGTTCATTATATCCTGTCACAAATTCCATAAGCATCAGCGTTCATACCTGTTAATGAGCCACCTACAGATGTATTATGGTAATGAACATTTTTGGGATTTTCAGTGACGACCATTGTAATTACACTTTCAAAACTGCTACCCACTTCAACAAATACTTTTAATGTATTTTTCTTACCACTGTATACCTCAACGTAGTCATCATAAAAACTACTCCCTAGGTATTTTGATTGAAGCTTACCTTTGGATATTTTTAAAACCAACTCGTCTTTTGAGCCATCTCCATAATTTTTATATTTGCATACAAATGTACCTACTAAGGTATTTGCGTATGCAGGACACGAGAACAGTATTGTAAATAATATTGTTGCTAGAAGTTGTTTCATTTGATTTTCTTCACATCAAACACAAAACTTACGCATCTCCATTGCTGAACAATTGTAGTATTATCTGAAGCGTAATTATTCCAAACCCTTCTCTTATGATAGCCAACTTGCTCCATCACAGATGAAGTTCCACTGCCTAACTTATCTTCCATCAGCCATTTTTCACACTCTTCAATGGTTTTAGAAACAGTGCCACCCATATAATGATGCACTCTTTCTGGATGGTTCACTCTCATTTTACCTGAATTATCCTTTCCCCACTGCATAATTATTTCAATAGGGAGAGCTACCGTTTCAGCACGAACAGGATAACAGGCTACGATTGTCATAATAACTGCTGTGGTTAGTGTCTTATACATTTACAATCTCCTACTCTGGCCTATCAATTACTAACAATCGCCAGATGCACCTTCATCACAAAGTGGTGTTCCTTTGTCATACTGTCCATAGTTATCATTTATAATACGTGACGAATTGTTATTACTAGTAAATAAGTAAATCAGGACTATGCCTATACCAAGTATCAATAATAGTCTCATTACGTTATCTCCATGCTGTGAGTGGTGTGTTAGTCCTTTATTAAAATTTTCTGTCTTTTTGTTTACACATGTATTTTAATGGTAAACTGTCTCCAAAATGGCTTATCATTTTTCCTGTGTATCTGTTAAGTGTATGTTTATTTGGAACAAAACCATCATCAAATCTTATTGAATAAGTTGAATCTGAAATATCAAGAGTTCCCTTTCTAGGTTCGTCATTTTCGGTAGTATGTGCCTCTGCTATTCCAACTCTTATATCAAGTAATAAATAATACCTGAAATCTGAAGACAACTGTGAGGATTTACATTCCAAAAACAAAGCCTCCGAACCCCAACTAGGTAGTACTAGGAATGATAGTGTTAGAGTGAAAGTTAATCCTTTGAGTAATTTCATTCTATCTACTCTCACTTCTTATTCTCAGCCTAATGTAACCAACATGCGTGAAGGCATACATAGACTGCTAAGCATATGACTTTTATTAGGTCAGGGTGCATTTACTTTTAAGGCAATTCTACTCTCGTTATCATTGAACTCCATGCTTTTCCATCCTTCAAATGAGTTGTATTTATTGACATCATAGGATTGCCATCTAATTCAAAAGTTTGGTTGAAAATGCACAAATATTCATTCTCTAAAGTAAGAAAAGGGATGCTGATGAATGGTTCGGGCTTTTTAAATTCTTCTTTTACCCATTTGAGCCAATCCTATTTTGTCATAAAATCATAATCTAGAATAAACATATAATCTCCATACAAAAATAAACTTAAAGCTTCGATATCCTTTGACTCACATAAAGCCACCAATGTATTTAAAGCCTGACCCATCACACTGTCTCCTTATTTATATTCCTATCCAAATCAGTACGTAAATCTTTAATCAACTTCGCTTTCAGCTTGAGAAGCAAAGTAGAATAAAACCATAATAAGTGTTAAGACAGCAATCATGATATAAAAACTTGGATCAATTTCAAAGTAGCCAAATAAGGCGTGATATATGGGCATTAAAATTAATATTGCTTGTACTGCTAATCCCAATACTGAGACTTTTCTCAGATCCTTTATGCTAATTAAGTTTGGCAGGAACCAAAAAAATATGCTTATGCAGATTAATGTTGATCCATGATGTTCAGCCATAGCCGCGAATCCCATTGAATACGACCAACTATTTTGATCTGCTATGTTTTGCCCTCCAAATAAAAAAAATAATCCTTGAAGTAAGTGAATTATAGCAATGACACGGTACAAAATTGGTAAATTGAGAAGCCTTTTCATAATTTCCCCCCTTTGCTAGTGTCTATTATAAGCTTTTCATATTTATGTTTAAAAGTTGATAAAAAAATTTGCAAGGGATGAAATAAGTTACCTTGGGTGAACATGCCTAAAATTCTTACAGCTTTAGAGTGAATAAAAAATTATATAAATTTAATAATTTAATAAAGAATAAGGATATTTTTTTGAGAGGGAAAAGATAATAATGAAATTTATTGAAATGGAAAAAAACGAAATCTTAGGGATTGTAGAACCTATGATGGACAACTGCCTGAATGGTTCTAATGAAAATAATCATGCTAAGCATACTAGAGATTTTACTGAAAGAATGAGAAAAATTGTAACGCCTGAAAATCTAGAATTGCAGTTATCAAAAGAACCTCGTGCTGTATTTACTGAAAGAAAATTTATTTGTCTTTTTAGGAGACAAAGTTCAATTGGTATCATTTGGAAGCAATATATTTCTACATCAAATGACGAACTAATGAATCAGGCAATACTCGTAGAAAGAAATAAAAAAATTCTTATTGACCATTGCATGATATGTTAAAAATTGAAATTTATATTGTGCGCATAAAAGATTTGATAATGGATTCTACTCTGGAAAGACGAAAAAGCATTTATAGAATGTCAAAATTTATTTAGAGAAGAAGAAAAAAAATTTGACCAAAAAACACAAATCGCGGTTAAGGATTTCTCAAACCGTGGCATAATCCTTTATGATGTCGTTTTATAATGTTGACCATTTCATTTGAGATTTTTTTTCTCATTATCAGGATTTAGAGTTATCGGAACTTCATGTAATTCACTAGAAGAGTAAATATTAAAAGATTTCAGCTCCCCTTTAATAACAGCCCATACAGACTCAAAACGGTGTGCTAGAGACTCAATAGATGTGTATCATAAGGTAAGGCAGTCAGTTTGAGTGTTTTTGAGTCTGTATGGGCTGTTTAAGGAGGTTCTATATTGAATTTAAGCCCAGGCTATACATATCTATATCACACAATATGCGTATGTATCTCCCGTCAAAATACAACTTCATACCATCACGCGAACCTTTTATAGTTTAAGAGCTTTAAAGCATTTGAGAAAGTGGTTTACGCTAAAATTAGAAGGTCATTTCCCGCACAGGTAGAGTGTTATAATTTCTTTCATCCCTCAAAAATATCATGTTACAATTTACTGTTCTTTTAGCTTAGTTACTCTAATGAGATCTCAGTTTCGTGGTATCAGTGATCTCTATCAATTTTCGAACCTAGGCCAATTCTAGCACAACTTTTCCATTAGAAATGTTCAATCTATGCTCTGGAACTATCATACGGTCCCCTGAAGATTTACCTGCAACCCCCATTCCATTGGCATCAAACTCGCTTGAATGATATCTGCCACGATCCGTACAAGCGAATGGTACTTTTGGATCACCTGTAAGACCGATCGCTTTTCCCTTATGCGGGCAGGTCAATTCAACAATTAGGTAGTCTGTATCTCTACATAAGGCAGCAATAAACTGTGTTTGGCCAGTTGCCGCATAATCCCAACGATTATTTGGCCGGGCAATTACCGTGACATCTCCCGGTTTCAGTTCTGATATATCCACACTCGCAGGCCCAGTAGAGAGACGCAAAATTTGTTTGAGTCCTGCAGGACTATCAGTTGGGATATTATCCCAAGAACTTAAATCTGCATTAGTAGCTGCATTTAGCACGGACGGGCAAATAAATGCGGTACTGCTTGCTAGTGTCACTATGACGTGTCGGCGGGTAATTTTTTCCATATTTAAATTATCCTTTTTTTGTTATCCATATATTTCTAAAGGTGTCGTCACGGTCTATCAAACTGTGCTTAAGAGTGCCAATGACATGGAGAGAGAGCACAACGAGCAAGGCCCATTTTAATGCAATGTGAATTTCAAGGAATAAATCTCCGGCATCAGATCTGGCAAAAGCAACATTAATGGGGAACACTAATTCGGTACTTCTGAGACCCGAAGCTGTAACATAGCCGGACACAACGTAAGCAACAAGAAGCAAATAGAGGGCACCTTTAACTAAGGCTGCCAGCATCTTCTCCCACCACCCATGGTCAGGATTGCGTGGGCCTAATCGGAAAACCAACCTTGTCCCAATCCATATGAAAACAAGTATCATCAGAAGCTGTCCGCCCCATTGGTGAAAGATCAATGCGTTAGAACCGACAATTTGGTAGCTATATAATAGACCAGAGATGGCCAAAGCGACCATTAGAGCGGCAGTTGTCCAATGTAATAATATTAAGGTATATGGATATCTCATTTCACGTCATGTCTTATTCAGTTAAATAAAGTTTTTTAAACCATTAATGGGGTCTCAGTCTCTCAGTTTAATGCCTCTAACGGTTAATCATCAGGCCAAACATCATTTTCCATTCGGTTAGACTTTGATGCTATCCCAGCCACAAATAGGGCACTAGTTGATATTCGTGATGACAGTCTCATGCAGGACAAATAGGGTGGAATAGTGAGTTTACAAGAGATTGGCTGACACAATTCAATGGTAACCCTATAGTATATCATGAATCTTAAAAATTTATTGGTGATAGAGGATGATAAGCCATGCTAAATAAGGTGTTAATTTTACTTCTTATCCTTTTAGGGGCTGTAGGTATCGCTTTTTTTTTGTATCAGAGCAATCAGAAGCCATTAGAGAAGGCTTTAAGCCGAATTATTCCTTATCAATCTGGTACGGGTGGAGAAGCTTGCTTGGCTGATCTTAAAGAGCGAGGCATAGAATTTAAAAGTCTAGGTACGTCTGCTGAAAATGAAATTTGTACTATTTATGATGCAGTAAAGATTAGAAAATTCCCTAACACGAAAATGTCTGGTGCAGTAACATTAAATTGTCAAACTGCCATTGATCTTGCTGACTGGTTTGAGGAGATCGGAGCAAAAGAGGTAAAGCATATGGGAAGCTATAACTGCAGGAAGATTAGAGGTAGTTCGCATTTTTGGAGTCAACATAGCTTTGGTTCTGCCGTTGATATTTCGCATATCAATGGTGCTTCCCTAAAAGAAGATTGGTTTGAGGATAACGAGAATAGCAAATATTTAAAGCAAGCAGGTAAAGACGCTTGTCATTATTTCTCAAATGTCCTTACACCAGAGACTAATGCTGCTCATCATGATCATTTTCACCTAGATAATGGTCCTAGATTTGGCTCATGTGGACCTGCGTGGATTAATTTTATTAAAAATGCAGCTAATTTTTTTTGAACTGATCTCGTTTATTTAAAATACCGGCCGTCATAGCAGACTGTTTTATCAGAAGTAGTGCCTTTGAACATTCTGATGTAAAGAGTAGTTGTAGGCTTATCTCACTCGATACCATCGTCGCCATAGCAGTTGGTTGTATTGCTGTAGGAGTAACAGTTTACGCTACCAGATGACTTTGTAGTTTTGATCCTATCAGATCCGTTTTCAACTTAGAAATAATCGTAGCCTCGCTCCAGTGTTAATTCAGCTGCAAGACGGAAAGCATAATCCCTGGCTGTTGAGGCGCTTGTAAATTCGTTTGCTGCAAAATCTACAACGGCTGTATTCTTTCCAGTCATTTTATCTGTATAGCCTCCTGTAAAACTACTTGATTGATATTCGGTTGCACATGAAGCTAAAAATATGAATGAAAGAAAAAAATAACTACTTGGTTTCATAAAACTACCTAACTAATAAATTTTAATCCAATATTATGAATAATTGATTTAAATTGGTGCATAAATGATTTTTTACACCCCCCTAAAAACAGCCCATACAGACTCAAACACCTGAACTGACTCCCTTATCCTATGGCACACATCTATCGAGTCTCCAGCACTTCATCTTAAGTCTCTAAGAGTTATCTGCAAGTACGCCTAAGGGTTCACTCAAAAGAATGAATTGAAGTATTCCAGAGAAGTTTTTTTATACGTTTCATTAGGTCCAAATTGTTGGATCGCTATACTTACCTTGAATGGGGAATATGATCGAATCTGTTTCAATGTTTTTTTTCGCTAAAACTTCCAAACACCATTCTAGAGGCAAAAATTTAGGATAGGCACGCAGTAATTCATTTAACATAAATCTGTCTGAAACTGGAAAGCCACTTACAGATATTGTTTCTGGCAAACCGTTCAGAACAGTTACAGCCTTCATACACATATCTGCAATTTCACATCCATTTTGGTTATAGAAATCAAAGAATAAAGTGGGATTGTAAGAGTAAAAGCCATGATTGGGCATAATCATTGGACCAGATTGGTAAACATAGCCACCGGTTTTGAGCATTTTTGTAATATTTATAAGTGCCTGAGGAAAATTAAAAATGTGCTCGCAAGTACCTTTATCAATAATGATATCAAATTTATTAGTAAAGCACTCGGGGATCTCTAAATTAAAATCATGAGCAACTTCACTACCCTCGTATTGAGTAAAATCAAAAACTGTAAGGCTAAAATTGGACCCTAAAAGATTTTTTAATGCGGATTGAAGTGTTGGAATTTTGCTCACTCTTTTTTCACATGGTAATTTATGATCATCAGCCCATCCGTGTATCATTTTAAGTTTTTCGAAATTTTCTCGCTTATCTAGCGAGTTAATACCTATGCCTAGCTTAGACCATTGTTCATTTGTAATCATTAAATCGGTATAGCCAATAAAACCAATGTTAATAACATTTGAAGAGATTTTTCCCCTAAGATCTTTGATGAGCTCTAAAATATTATTTATCTTTTTAAGTTTTATATCTGCAACCATCTTAACCCCATTACCTTAAAGTTTCTGGCAAATTTCATACCAAAAGATAACTTTTGATCAAAATCACAAATATCATCTTCAATAAATTGAGCTTATTCAAACTCTGAATTTCCTAAAAACTATACCGTTAAAAAGTCTAAGCTGGCTCTCTTAACCTATGAAACAAATCTTTCGGCTCTCTACTACACCATTTTGAATCTCTAAGAGTCATCTGGAGTTACACCTAATATGCTAAACTTCTATCACAGAAACATGCAACGCATATCAACTGATATTATATCTTTCAAATCTGGCGTCGCATTGCCAAAAGTATGCCATTCTTTAAAATTTACTCATTATAATTTCCTTGCACAAGGAATTCATTTTATGTACTTAGCTTCGATAGGTCAGATGTTATATCAATTTAATGTAAAAATAAGGTAAAAGTCGGTTATAAGTATGCAAGATCAGCCACATCACAACAAAGGAGTTTTAGCCGCCTTCATAGGTGTAGCACTATTCTTAATTGGTCTTCCAGTTATAATCTTTATAGTAACTTTTGGTTCTGATTGGTCAGGAACTTTTGTAGAAATGATTTTTCCAGAAACCTGTGCCTATGAAGATTCAAATCACAACAAAATTGATAACTGTGAAAACTAAAATAAGCATATAGTTAGCCGCATTGTTAAAGGAAAATCCACTTAGGAACATCATCTAGATGAAAAGGCCCGTGATCAAAAGCATTAATGCTAGCATTAATTTCTACTATCTATAGCCCTAAAATGTTTAGGATATTTATATCGATTGAGATAGTCTTTCTACAAACTCGTCACTGAATTGGTGGTGAAGAACAGGTCCTTCCATGTGCCAAACGTCTTTTACATACTTTGCAACATGCTCAACAACTTTTTCTCGACCAGGCAATGCAGATTGTGCAACATCATCATTTTCATAAACAGCCACAATCATATAAGAGGTTGATGCGGTTTGTATACCAGTGCAAGAAATTGGTTCTGGATTAAATGTCTTTCTGATTGCATTAAAAGTCTTTGAAAATTCATCTAACGCTTCTTCTGAATGTAATTCAACACTTGTAATTCTTGCTACAGTCATTTTGTATGATACTCCATTTAAAAACTAAATATAATTTATTTAAGTAGTATGGTTTGATTTAATGTAAGAGTAGGATGTATGATGCTTATGACTTTGTAAATACATTTGCTTTAAAAATATTTTGAATAGGGAAGTACTGAATAGATTGTGATAAATAACTTTACACTATTCATATTGGCATTAGCTAATGCATCCGTGGTGGTTGGGATGGGACTGCTTACTCCCTCCATTCTCCTGATTAAAAGTCACTTCAGTGCTAACGCCGAGGTCGTTCAACTCTTACTCACCTATTATATGATTGCTGCTGGTTTAGGGCAGCTCATTTTTGGTACACTATCTGATATTTATGGAAGAAAGCCAATACTAGCTCTTGGAGGTTTTTTGTTTGCCGCTGCTAGTTTATTATCAATTGTTGCACCAGATCTAATTTATTTACTAATATTGAGAACTCTTCAAGGACTTGGTGCCGCCGCATGTATGTCAATGGCTCGTGTTATAATCACAGATAGCTTCAAGAAAGCTGAAGCTGCTGAAAAATTATCGCTTATGACCGCAATAATGGTTATTTTTCCACTAATCTCATTGATTCTAGGTGGTTTTATTGCTGAAGCCATTGGTTGGATGGGAGTAATGTATATTTTCGTCATTTTTGGGTTAATAATCTTCACATTTGCTTTTTTTAAAATTCCAGAGAGTAAGTTAGATAGAGTAAAAAACCTAAGCATCAATCATATATATCTCTCCTATGTAACAGTATTACAGAATTCAAAATTTTTAAACTTGATGCTTATCAGTTCCATTCAAGTAGGGGTCTTTTTTTCATCTTTTGGATTTATGCCATATGAATTTGATAGATTAGGTATATCTCCTCTTGAATTCGGTTTTTGGCTATCTTTTACAGGTGTTGGTTATTTTTTTGGAAATATTTTAAATAGACATTATGCATCTATTTTGGGACTAGAAAAGCTTATAATTGTTGGGTCTGCCTTTTCAGCCATTTCATATCTTAGTATACTTTTTATGCATTTGAATGATTTTTTGAACCCTTTGTATATTGCATTACCTGTAATGCTATTTGGCCTTGGAAATGGATTTACGGTAGCTAACTGCATAATTGGAGCAGTATCTGCGACGGGAAATAACTCTGGAACTGCTACTGGCGTAGCTGGTGCGTTGCAAATGTCATCAGGTGGAATCATTGGATTGATAATAATCTTTATGGGTGGAGCAAATAGTTTCCTTGTATGCTTAGTAATAATCAACTTGCTGTGTATAACAGCATTTGTGTCCTCAGTCATAAATTACAGAGATGGTGTTAGGGTTTAGGTTTAGGAATCTACTACATAGGAAGATGTGCATTTTAAACGTCTGCTCTACTCGCTTTTGGAGTTTCTTCCTGAAATGACTTTATAGGCAATGTAAATTATCAGCGGTACAGAAAAGAAAGCCCAAGTAGACAAAAACATGATAGCCTCAAATTCTCCAATGCTATTAGCCTCGCGGAATGCCAGAATAAAGCCGATTGGGAAAAAAATACTAAAGTTAAAAAACAGAGCTTTGTTCATTTAGGTACCTCAAAATAATTATTTATTGGTTTTAAACCTCTAAAAGTCAGTATTAAAATAGTTTAATAGCTAGTTAAGTATCCCAAAAAATAAATATCAATTTTTATCTAGTCCATAAGGTTCCAGGGTTTTAATTATGTCATTAAGATAAGATTTATCTCGAGCCGTAATATATTCTTTCAAAATGATTTCGCCAGTTTTACCTTTTCCATCAATCGCTTTTTGTTGCATAAACATTTTCTGAGCTTTCTTTTGATTGCCATTTTTTTCGTATATGTATGCTAGCTGAATAAGTAAGGTTTGGTCTACTCCCTTCCAATTTTGCTTTTCTTTTAACTTTTCAATACTAAATTTTTCAGCCTTTTCAAGTTGACCGTCCTCAATGAGAGCGTGCACATACATATAATATATCCAGGCAGCATGGTGAGGGTTGGTTAGCATTATTTTTTCATAGATTTCTATTGCTGAGGACAACTCGCCACATGAATGAATTACCAAGTTAGACATTCCCAGATCAGATGAATTTTTAGCTTGTCTGAGAAGACTGGGTATTCTATTACAAGCTTTATCATGGTCTCCTAAATATAATTCTATCAACCCTGCAAGTGCTTTTGGAGTGACCCAGTCATCAAATTCTTCAGATGTTTGAGTCGCAATTTCGTAAGCTTTTATCATATCCTTTTTAGTATCCTTTGAGATTCTCATCGTCACTTTTCGCCAGTGAACCCAAGCCATTACAAATGCTAACCTAGGGTTGCCAGGATCCAAAGCAATGGCTTCTTTCCATAGACGCTCCGCTTTTTGGGAGCCTTCAGCTGTTTTTAGACCGAACGCAGCCCAAGCATTCAGATGCTTCTTGTAGGCTTCTGGGTTTTTGGTAAGAGGCTCATTTTCTATTCCCTCACCTCTGATTTTGACACTTAATTGCTCCATTATGGATAGACTGATGTTATCTTGTACATCAAATATTTCCTTATTGTCTTCAAATTTAAAGGACTGGGACCAAATAACTTCAGCCATATTTAAATCAGTCATTTGAACACTCACTCTATAGGCACCAGCAAGACCTTGAACATCACCTCTTAAGATATATTGAACTCCGTATTTCTGTTTAATTAAATCATCTGTGAAATTATTATCTTTTGCATACTTTCCAGTGCTACCTGAAGGAACAAATATACTGTCATTTTGTGACAATGTTGTTACTATATTACTAGTAATTCCTGCACCAATGTAATCGTTATCCTTATTACCAGTTTGATTTTCTAAAGGCATGATCAAGATAGATGGTTTGTCTGAAAAAATTATGCTATTATTAGTATTTTCTGAAAAGTTAAAAGAAAAATAGAAAGCGGTGAAAAGCATTATTGTTAAAATAAATATGATCCCTGCTATGAGACCTGGATTTATCTTCCGAGCATTTTTCAGGGAACGCTTTTGGCTAGGATCTAATAACACATCGTAAGCGTGAAATTCATTACTCTTAACTTTTTGAATGCCAAGGTCAATGAAAGGCAACTTTAACTTACTATTGACTAAGTCAAAAATTGACTTCGATATTGATAAACCATTTGGTTGACAAAGAGACTCCAATCTAGCTGCAATGTTTACGCCATCTCCCAAGAGATTTTTTTTCTCTTCAACAACATCACCCATATTAATTCCAATACGAAATTCGAGGTCTATCTTGGGTTGAATTTTTTCTCTGAATTTTGCAAGGTTCTGCTGAAATTCCACACCGCATTCGACCGCTGAGACTGCACTCTTAAATTCTGCAAAAAAAGAGTCACCTCCTGTATTAAAGATCTTTCCTTCGTGTTTTTTTAAACATTGACTAAATATCTTTTCACATGAACGAAGCGTTTGCACTGCTTCATTTTCATTCTCTTCCATATGCTTGCTGTAACCCACCACGTCGGTCGCCAATATTACAGCAATTTTGCGGCTTATTTTTGCAGCCATAGACACTCCTTTGTTAGGTTTTAATAATGAACTTAATAAATCTGAAAGTAAACTCTTTCAATTTGAATTTACTGGCAAGTAAAGATTAATTAAGGCTCTATGTTTTAGGTGTTAGATGGATTTGCATATGGCTCAATCAGATGGAAAGAAGTAGCATTAGGTTTTAAAAAGTTTTAGTCCTTTGCTTTAGTTGCTCAAAGAAGTAGAGAGACAATAAAACGATTACAAAGCCAATTGACTCAGTAATTGACAAGATTTGGTTTAAAACTGCCATTGCAATTAGAGTAGCTAGTAAAGGTTCTATAGATGCTAGAACTGATGCCCTCGTTATTCCAATAATTTTTGAACCCATAAAAAATAAAGTATAACTTAGGATATAAAAGGTGCCATTTAATATAAGGGCTATAAAGCCCCAGTTATCTTTTGGCAAAGTCAAATCGAACTTAAAGATGACATATGCAATCAATAAAAATATTACTGCCCAAAAATTAAGGTGAAAATTCAGTAATTGGGAGCCAATATTATCTGCTAATTTACTCGAAGAATAAATAAATAATATCATTAAGGCTAACGCGAAAAAACTAATTAAAAATCCGTATAAATTTCCTGATAATGTGCCGTCATAAATAAGAAAGATAACACCTAGGGCAACGCACAAAATACAAAGCCATTGTTTTGGGTAGATAATTGCTTCACCTCTTAAATGAGTGATAAGTGCAATTCCAATTGGAAATGCATATACAATAGCCATTATTAAACCGATATCTAAAAATAGTACTGCATAAAAAGTAGTTGCTATTAATGCAACATGAACAAAGCTGACCATAAGAAGAGGCCATAGAAACTTTGCATGGGCTAATATATTTATTTTTTGAATTGTCACTAACGGAATTAATAGCAGGAAACCTATAAGGCATCGCGAGAGCACCACTAAAAACAAGGACGAACCATAATCTAAAGAAATCTTAGCGGTAGTGGGCACTATGGCAAAACATAAAGAAGATATTACAACAATTAACAAGCCTGTCCCGTTCTGACCCAATCTAAGCAAAAAATATTCCTTTCAGGTGCATTTAAAAAGAGAAACTCGGTATAGTAGTAAACGATTCCAAAGATTAAATTAATTCTTTCGTGGCGTAATACTTTTTTACTTCCTTGTTTGCTAAATTTGCTAACCCAAAAAAATTCGTTCAAAAAACCACCATAAGCCAAAAAGTCCAACAAATAGGGAGCCGGGTATTGTTACAAAGGTGCGATAGAGTGCGTTTGTTTTGAACGTGTAAGCGAGAATTAAATATCCAGCAAAAAGTAGAAAAAGTTGGCCAAGTTCAACACCGATGTTGAAACCGATTAACGCCCATAAAAAATAATCCTTTGGTAGACCAAAGTTTGCTAAGACGCTAGCAAAACCGAGCCCATGTAACAATCCGAAAGCAAATATTGTTACTAATCTATATTCGGTAAGTCTGGCCTTGAATATGTTTTCGGCTGCTATAAAGGTTATAGAAAGAGCTATCAATGGTTCGATTATTTTAGCTGATATGCTTATGAACCCAGCGGAGCTCAACCCAAGTGTAATTGTGTGAGCTAAGGTGAATATTGAGATTTGAAAAACTAAAGGATATATTCTTGGGCTAAAAAATAATAAGCCTAAAACGAAGAGAATGTGATCTAGACCTTTAGGGATAATATGGGTAAATCCTACAGGTATGTAATCAGCAAATGTATTGGTCCAGGATGTCTGTGCTCTCGGATTATTTGAAATTAAGAAACTTTTTTCACCTGTTAATAGATATTGGGTGGTACCATTTTCTACTCCGCCTTGACGTAAAATTATATCTCCCTGCTTTTTTTTTGCTTGAAAAAAGAACGGCCTCATTTCTTCTACTTTAACAAAAAAATTAACTGTACTCAGGCGAGGCATTTCTAAGTTATCAATATCTTCAGTTTCGACGGATGAAAGAATAAACTCATTTAATATTTCTCCATCCTCCGTAAAAATGAAAAATGATGATTTAAAATCTTCCCATCTCTCCACAAAAACATCCTGTAATTCTCCGCTCTTAAGAGCCCTTAGTTTCTCGTAAAATGCTGAGTTGTCATGTTCGCTTGTTTCATCAACTATTGAAAAGTCTACACCACTGATATATGCCTCAAGGTTAGTAGTATATTTTATATCTATACGCTCTTTACCTATTTCTATATCTACCATGTTTGGTGTTAACTCGTGTGCAAAAAGAGGTGATGAAATGAAAATAAAGCAAGCATTAAGCAGGGTGGTAAAAAAGATAAATGCATTAGGTTTTGCCATATTTTTATTTATTTCATTTGCAGTTTACACTTTTCCAAATATGTCAGCACATTCCCACGAGATGTGGTTAGAGCCTAAAGAATTTCAGTTAAATACTAATGAACTATTAGAAGTCAATATCAAACTTGGAGAAAAGCTTCAGGGAATTAACATTCCCTTTATTCCACATTATTTTGAGGAATTCTATTGGAGCCAAGGTGGGGAGAAAGTTAGCGTTGATTCAAGGCTAGGTGATAGACCGGCTTTTTCCAAAACCATTGATAATGATGGCTTAATGTCAATCGTTTATGTCTCAAAACCCTCAAATTTAACGTACAATGACTTTAAAAAGTTTGAAAAGTTTGCTGAACATAAGGACCTAGGGCCAGTAAGGCAGCTGCATCAAAGATATGGGTTTTCTTCAAAAACATTTAGTGAAACTTATCGTCGCTTTGCGAAGGCAATTGTTGGTATTGGTTCGGCTCAGGGAAATGATAGGTATTTTGGATTAACAACTGAATTTATACTTTTGAATAATCCATATGAAGATAATAGTAAGAATGTTGTGGAGCTAAAATTAGTTTATGAAGAAAAGCCAAGGGGAGATGCACAGGTGGAGGTTTTTGAGCGTTCCCCATCTGGCAAAGTGAAAATTTTTTTGGTGAAAACTTCAGGAGATGGAGTTGCTGTTATACCTATAAAAAGAGGTTACGAATACCTTTTTGATGCTGTAAAATTAAGAAAAGCAGAACAATCTCCAGGTCAAACTGCGGTCTGGGAAACTTTGTGGGCTGCATTAATGATAAGAATACCTCAATAACTAAATTTATTATTAAGAGGGTTTAGGCTTCCATTTTGAAACATTTAAAATTATTTCATTGGACTATTGGTAACAACTTAAGTCATCTCAATGTTTGAGATTGCCCTTATTGTACTACTTTAACCCGGGAATAAAATACCAGACACAGCTTAGATTTTCCTGACTTCACTGATTTTATAAGGGTCGTAAAGAACTGAGGTTTCCACAATAAGGGAACCGTCACTCCTAAGCTGTCTTGGATTTCTAATCTGAACGTGGGCCTTTATATGTGAAGCCGGCACAATACCATATTCGAAGTCGTTAGTTTTCGCCCACTCCGTTTTATCTCTTAAATCTGAGGGTTTTATTGGGATTCCTCCTAACAAGGTTAAATGTCTCTCATCCAGCTAAGCTATGGGGAAGTGGAAGAACTCATTTAATCTTACAAATTCATTTCTAATAAACGCTTCCATGTATTTTTGCATAAAGTGAAAAGACTCTTTTTTTCGTGTGGAAACATAAAATTTTATCAATTTTCCTCAATAGTACACCATGTGAGCTAAACTATTTTATCTAGAAATGAAAGACTGGAAATTAAAACGTCTTACAGGTAAAACAAAATATGTAAAATAATGTTGACGAAATGTAAAAAAATATCTTTTGGGAGAATAAATTGAAAAAAAGAAATTTTATCGCGACACATACCTTTCATTCACAACAGTCAAAAAAACAATTTTTTTCTTTTGTGAAAGAAATTAAGACTAATTCGGAGTGGTTTGAAGAAACAGACGAAATAAAGAACAGGTTCTTAAAAAGTTTAGTTTCCAGAGATCTAATTAAGGAAGAGGGCTTAGAAAATGTGAATACTTCCGATTATGCTTTAATGCTACAAATTTTTGTTGGGAGAGGAGATTTTTTCTTTTGCCACTGGATGGCAGTTGATGAGCAATCAATTATTGACCGTCTCAGTGCAGATGGTAGTGACGAATTTATGATCACTATGGCAACACCAGTGGAATTCCCAAAGATGAATTTAGATTACCTAGTTCCCATGATAAAACGTATTAAATAACTGACTTTCAATCAATCTTTTTATCAAATGAAAGATTTCCTCCTGCCCATGTTGGTAGCTTCTCTTTGTCTGCTAGCCATGCTTTTTCTTCCCGCGTATTAGTTCTACCTAATTCTGAATTCCTTTGCGGATAACGGCCAAACTTATCCAGAACCTGCCTATGTTGATCTACAGCTTTTTTGTTTATTTCAAATAACTTAAAGTGGGGATACTTATCAATAGTAATATCGATGATTTCACAAGCACTATTTAGATCTGTGATGTCCTCAGAATGAGCTAAAGCCCATGGCAAGAGATATAGCAGTGCCGGAGGTAATTTAAGGGTATCATCAATCTTATTTTTCTTCATAAGATCTTTGAAAAGCTCTCTCCCTATCTGATCATAGGAAAAAGCTTCAGCTTTACCTCTAAAACATGATCTTGAAAGCTGATCCGCTAATAATACTCTTGCGGCCTGGCCTTCAATTGTGCCCCAGTTGTCCTCTGTTAGAGTTGTGGGCTCCGATTTTAATTCTCGAATAACAGGTGAAAATGGCTGACACAGGTGGTCTAGAGCAGTCCCACTTCCAAACCATATACTTAATAAGGGTTCCACATTGTTGTCAAAATGAAGGGATTTTCTAGCCTTGGTATCTTCTATATTACAGCCGCAAAAGTAGTTTAAAATACTTTGAGGATTTCTTGGATTTTGTAGAGCAGCTACGACTGCAGGTATTTTAGCAAATTCTTTTGGTAACATTACTTTTATTTTCTGATATATTTTTATAAATCAAGTAAAAGAGCAGTCTATTGAGAGAATGCTCTTCAGGAGAACAATAATATAATTTAGACCCAAGCAGTGTATCAAAATTTAAATAGTGTTAGAAGTGTAAAGTGTATGAGTCACAAGTAATTTTTGCTGGATGAGGAGATAATTAATGAGTGTAGCCAATGTTACAATGTTTGAATTCCAGAACTCGCAATCTGTAGAAGAATTTGCATCTTGGTATAAAGGCCATGGAACTTATCCTAATAATGATATTTCACTTTTTGTCCGTACGGGAGAGACATCAGCCATTGGCATCTCAGTATATCCTACGGAAGAAGATAGAAATAATGCTGATAGGTTGAGAAATGAGAGTGCATCAAGTGATTTATCTGATATAGTAAGAGAGATAATACCACTGAGCGGCGATGTCCTAGTCCACTTTTTAAAAGGAAAATTAGTAGAGTAGTAGTGGGAATATGAATAGCTGTGATGGGGTTATACAAAGATAAATTCAAATCCCGCTTTTACAGAGTTAGAGTTCATGAGTAGATATTATTTTATAGTTGCTAAATTCTTAATACTTATATTCAATCCTGTATGGAAAATTTTTATTGGGTTTTGGCTACAGTATAAATATGGAATAAAAAGAAAATCAAAAAAAAGAAGAAGAAACTAGAAAAGTAAGATATTTATTTTCTGGAATATTCCGAAATAACAACACCTCTGTTATTTGTAATTTTGAAGACAAACTTTTTTAAAAACTCGCTTCGCGTTTTTCCAAATTCTTCATCGATAATATTTTGACACTTTTCATAGCCCTCTTTACTGTCATATTCAAAGACCATGGATACTCGGTATTGCTCTTTGTTCCATACCTTCGATATTACGTGTCTAATTAAACCTGCATTGGAAAGCCGTGCGTAGAGACTTTCTGTCCAAATTTCTTCAATCGATTTAATAAAAAAATCTCGCTCATTTTCGCTTGTAAAGTCCATATAGAGACTATTCAGAAATACTGTCTCATCATTCTTTTCCATTTCTTTTGTACCCACTCATTACAAATCTCATATGGTTATATAATAGTAAAAAAAAATTGAAAGAATTTTGTCTGGGGCCATTGTATATCTGGCTTTTCACACCTACGTATCCGCTGTTATCATCGGAGGGATTTTATGGCAAAATTACAGTTAAGTGATAAAGATAAATCAGATCTGCAAGAATCATATGAAAATTTTTTTGGAAGAAATTCCACTGACTATTCGGAAAAGTCGAAGGCATTAAGCAGAAAGGTGTATATTTACGGCTTCATAATCGCTGCACTGGTTTTGGCGCTTGCATTTATCCCGAAATTCCTAGTTGAGAATATCACCCCTATTGTATAGTAATGAAGCTTCAAAACAGATATGACCGATTATATAACTACTTTTTATGGCTTAAGCTCGGCCAAATGCGACTGGTGTAAAAGGGTTTATAACCCGCATCCTGACTATTGTGAACCTATACCGGTAAAGCGGATTACGTTGTCAAAAAATTTATCCATATATTTATGTTTTTCTTGTTTTGAAACTGAAACTGAAAAATCCAAACTTAATGATAATAATTTGTTAAATCGGATAAAAGAAAAATCAAAGACACTTAAATTGGTTAATTTAAATGATTAAATCTAAGCATGGAATGTTACAACGCGAGAGCTTTTTCGCTTATATCACCTTTATGACTTTATGTTTATTATTGGTGCTTAAAGGAAGCTCGGTTGCTTCTACATTAGGATATCAAGAAAAAGAGATATCCAAATGGGTAATCGTTTTTTATCAAGTCGTTTTAGGTAAGGAGAAGGACACCATTGAATTTTCTGGGCTTAAACAGGTATCACACTTACCTAATACAGCTGGTCATTCACAGATCTCTGAGACTTATCATACTAATCAAAAATCTTGTGAGTCAGTTTTGAAGAAGTTCAAGGGAGAGAATAAAATTAAAAAGGTACCCTCATTCTATTCACAGAACGTATATATATTGACAAGTGATTATCTGTTAAGCAACGAAAGTCGAGTTATAGTTAACGCTTTTCAGTGTATGAAAATTTTTTGAATGGTAATTATTGCTGGCAATTCTTACGTAAATGATCCGACATGTCCACTTTGTGAGAGACCGATCCCGGCAAATGTCCCACAGAGCCGTCATCACCTTATTCCCAAATTAAAAGGTGGAAGGGGATCACCTACAGTATTATTGCATCATCAGTGTCACAAAGAAATTCATTCATGTATAAGCGAAGCTGACCTAGCTAGGAAATATTATTCCATTGAGCTTTTGAAGACACATCCAGACCTCAATAAGTTTCTGTCTTGGGTTGCAAAACGTCCTCCATCTTTTATTTCAAAGTCTAGGCATACAAATCGCAAAAAGTATTGAATAAAGTTCTGACCATACCCTTGTTATTAAAATATTATTATTATTAAAGTTAACGTTTTCTATAACCTAAGGTTTTCGAGCGTAATGTTGCCAACTTTTTTACCAGACCAGTTATAGATATCTCGCATTGCGTAGCGACTGACAGTTTTTGAAATTCGGTAACCTAATGCCTGTAATACCGCACAAAGGGCGACTTCAGCACCTCTCCTGTTGCCATCCCTGGTTTTAAGGGTCAGCCCATATTTTAATTCATGAAAAGCTGCACAATAGACTCCCTCTGCTCCCACCTTTACCGTAATTTTTTTTCCGTATTCTTTGTTAATGTCAGTACATGCACGATTCTTACCGGCAATAAAATAGGACTGGTTTGCAATACTATCTCTAATCTGTAAACAGGCTTCTCTTGTAATATCAGGTAAATTCCCACCCCCGGCAAAAATAGCATAGGCTTTTGCCCAGTTGATTAGTGGTGCACGATATGCCGGTGCTCCACACCCATCAACTGCAACAACATTACTCAGTAAGTCCGATCCAGTCATTGCTTGCAATTTATTTAAGATCTTTATTTGCACTTCATGTTTAATATCAGCATATTTTTCTGTAGACGTGCAAAGGAGCTTAGCCAGAATAAGCATACCAGCATGCTTTCCGCTACAATTATTATGTGTTTTGTTTGGCTTTCTTATAGTTTTTATTTGCTCAATAAATGTCTCCTGCTCCAAAGACCAATGGGCGCCACAAATTAAGGAATCTATATTCAGATCAAATCTTTTTAATAAGGAAGTAACCAAATTTGTATGACTTTGCTCTCCGTTATGACTCGCACATATCAAAGCAATCTCTTCCTCAGAAAGTTGATGAAATTTATTGACATGCTTATTTGCTTCAATCAAGGCAATAGTTTGCAGGGGTTTCATCGCCGAGCGCGGAAATATGTCTTTTTCGTAATCACCCATACCAAGTTTAATATCGCCACTAGCATCACATACGGCAAGATCCACTTCATGGTAGCTTTCTTGGGCTTCATTGCGATTAATTGAAATGCGTAGAGGTTCTGTTGAGATGAACGGTATTTGTGAGTGAAATAATTTATTCAAAAACTTATGCCAGTTTAATCTATAATACCTTAATGTAGGCTAAAGATAAATTAAGTAAATATTAATTAATGGATAATATTTTTAAATGGAATAAAGTTAAAATTTAAATTGAGTTACCTATTGTGATAAGGCAAACTTAATAAAAGTGAACAAACTTTCTGTAAAAGTTAAGAGTTTTAATGGAGACCGTGACAATGAAATACATAGTCAATACAACTTGGAAGCATGAAAATGAAATTGATTGGAATAAAATGGAGGAAGCCATGGCCACTCTTAGAAGAGAAGGGCAGCCTTCAGAGGAAGTGTATTGGTATGAAATAGACAGTTACACTCATGGTGCTGTTAGTATTTTTCCGTCGGAAGAAAGTTATAAAAGCCATATTGCGAAATTAACTAAAATGCGAGAGACCTCTTCTAAGAATATGAAAATTCAAATGGATTTTGAAGCACATGGTCCAGCATTGGTGACCTTAACTGCAAGTGAATAAAACGAAGTTACCTCTAGCACATGAGTGATAAATATAGGAAAGTTATAAGTATTGCAGAAAAAAAGAATCCAGAGCTTTTACGAGATTTTTTACATTCTGATTTTATTTATGTTAGTGAATTTGGGTTACTTACTGCAGAGGAGTTTATTGAAGACATAAAAAAAAGTATAGAGACAGGCTGGAAGTTAGTAGAGCCTAAGTGTCTGTATGAAAATGAGACCAGTCTCGTGTGGGAGCATGTTTCAAATGGTGATTTGGTTACACACGTACAATTGTGGAAAGATGGTAAATTATGGCGGGAAATGGTTAACAGAAATGTATAATGCGACAAAAAGTCTCAATTTAGATTCAGAAAATTATCATTCTTCTGACAAAGGAGTTTTAACTGCAAAAATATAAGAAATGGCAGATAATTGAATAAAATCAGTAATTAAGATAGCATTTGTAAAAGAGTGGTTTTTTCCAGTTAAGCATTAAAGTCCCTCAGCTTAAGAATTTTTGCCGTATGGTATGGGCTGGGTTTGTTAACAGCTACTTTTAATTATACCACGAGCGCATATATAAATTTCCATCGGTATTTTAGGAGTAAATCACATGGTTTCAACTGTACGTTCTCTGGTGGAGCGCATTCCTGAATTTTGTATGTCTCACTGGTTATTTCGAATCCCACTTTCGATTATATTCATCCAACAGGCTCTAAGTAAATTTCCTGTAACAGCTGAGGGTGCCGAAAGTTTTGACCTCCCATTTATCGTATGGTGGTTCGCAGCATACGGTGAACTCGGAGGTGGTCTCGGATTATTGGTTGGAGGAGTTTTAGCCAGCGAACGCTTAATTCCCTGGCTAGGAGATCTCTTGACCCGGTTTAGCGGCATAACAATATGCTGCATCGTTACCGGTGTCATTTGGGTGAGCGAACCCGAAAGTTTAATGGACGTTCTATTGTACGATTATGTTCATACGTTACTTTGGGTGGGTGGGCTTTTTTTCGCTTTGAGAGGTAACAGGACTTAGCGGGGAAATCTATCCCCTGAAAATTTCAGAAAAGTAACGGATTTTGGCGTTACTTCGCACTGAATACCTTGTGCATGGGCTTGAAATTGGTTAAATGCTAGATCGTTATGACCTAACATCTTTCATAGCTAAAGGCCTCTCTGTATTGTTAAAGTCTCCACTTTTCTTTTTTTTGCTTCTCTCCACACCTGTAGTGGCTTCTCAAACCATTGAAATGTATTGTGAACATTCTTTTCAGGGCAATTACAGTGGAGGAAAGCGCCTATTAAAATATGAGCAATCTTTGTTTGGTATAGACAAAGCATATATAAAAACAAAAGACGGCTGGATAGAGTTGTGTTCTGATATGGATACTCATGACGCAACCTTAGTAGATAGTTTAGTGGTAACTTGTAGTGCATATTTGCCAAATTGGATGAATGGAAAAAGAAAAAATTTTATTTGGAATTTTAAAACCAAAAAGCTTTTTGTTCAAAATTTAACAAAAATGTTTAATTCCGAAACTGGAAAATATGGTTGGCAGTGGCGACAATCAATTGGAGAGGTGGGATCTAACACTTGGAGAGTAAATACTGGCTGGGAAGAAATGGGAATGGTTTATTCAATAAAAGATTGCTCCTTTTAACGTTAATCCATTATACTCTTAGCTTCACTTTTTTTAAAATATCCAGCACGTACAGCATGACCTATAAAGTTGCAAATAAACCTACCTGCAGTTATTGCAGATAGTCCATTTAAATCTTTTGTTGGGGTAATTTCAACAATGTCCATACCAATAACACGTCCTTTGCTTATCAGCCCCCTGATTAATTGTCTCATTTGTGAATAATTCACACCACCGGGAGCTGGTCCAGCAACAGCTGGCATTATGGAAGGGTCAATTCCATCAGCATCGACTGTTAAATAATAATTCTGACCATCTGGTATACGGTTTAGGATATCTTGCATACCAACATCTTGTAACTCTATATCAGAAATGAGCTTCGCTCCATACTTCTTGGCGGCTTCCACTTCCTCCAACCTGGCACTTCCTGCCGACCTTAGGCCAATTTGAAATATATCATCAATGTGGGACATTTCGGAGGCCCGTCTTATAACACTAGATAGTCCGTACTTCACTCCATGGAAAGTATCTCTCCAATCAATATGCGCATCCACCTGAATCAATGTTACAGGAGTATGTTTTTCTAGGGCTCTTAAAACAGGTATTGGAATACTATGATCTCCTCCAAGAACAATTGGCAATGCGCCTGCATCAAGGATTTTTCTTACTACTGTTTCTGAACGGGCGTGATTTCCTGCCACATCTTGAGGATCCGAAATAACGTCACCACAATCCACTACCTTTATGTCTTCACCATTAAAAAGCTCCCCACCTATATCAAAATCATATCTATCTAACCCTCTTAAAGATCTTTCAAAGTATTTTCTTACATGATTTGGTGCGAAGGATTGATCATTAGCAACCTCAGCAGTAGAGTATGGATCACCGTAGGGAATACCTAATATTGCAATATCTGCTTCAAAGTTTTCAAAATTACTGATGATTGGAAAATTATGAAAATTCTCGAATTCTTTTTTTGGAGGATTTGTCAGTAGAGCTGTCATTTAATTAATCCTATTAATTTTATTAAAACACCTTCATACTTTTGCGCACAAATTTTTTGAAGAAGTGTATCTATCTCTTTCATTTATGTTCTCAAAAATACTAATATAATATTAAACGTCGTTATAACATAGGGGATAATAATGAAATTTAAGATTTCTAGAGCTAGTGATAGTAAATTTGATTCAGGGTTGAGAGGTTTTTTCCAGTATAGAGATTTAGGTATAGAGGAGGCTACAGGTGGTGAATTTGGAGCAAACATCATCAGAGCGGTTCCTGGAGAACATGCAAAGGGTGATTGGCATTACCATGAGCTAGACTTTCAAATGGTTATTGTATTGAAGGGATGGGTCACCTTCGAATATGAGGGTGAAGGCACCTTTACGTTTAAAAAAGGAGACTCTGTATACCAGCCGCCCAAAATATGCCACAGAGAAATAGAACATTCAGACGATTTAGAGTTGGTAGAGGTAACAAAACCGTCTAAATTTGAAACGATAGCAGTTTAAATTACTTAGTTCTAAAAAATGGTTTTTTCAGCCTTGCATTGATAATATGCTTGTTAGTTAACTTTTTTTATTAAGTTAGATAATAGTACTTTATTTTACTTCATTCATATAGGGGAATAAAAGAATTGGTGCTAGACCAGGCAAAAAAGATATTTATTGACGCTGATGCATGTCCCGTTAAAGAGGAGGTGTATAAGGTGGCCATACGGAATAATATAGAAGTGTTAGTGGTCTGCAATGGGGGAATTCGTCCTCACAAAAATCCCCTTATTAAGTTAAAGATAGTAAGTGAAGGCCTGGATGAGGCCGATAACTGGATTGTCAGTCAGGTGTGCAGAAAAGATTTGGTGATAACTGACGACATTCCACTAGCTGACAGATGCATAAATAACGGAGCAATAGTTATAAAATCGAATGGAGCTAGAGTTGATTCTGATAATATTGGATCTATATTGGCTAACAGAAACTTAATGGCTGAAATAAGAAGTTCCAACCCTTTCTTTCAAGGAACTGGAAGAGTATATTCAGGAAAGGATAGAGCAAAGTTTTTAAACAGTTTAGATAAAGAGATAACAAGAACTAGATAAATTGAGTTACGTATTTTTAGCAGCAGCAATCATTTGTGAGGTAATCGGTACATTGCTTTTATCGTTAGCAAATAATTTTACCCGAATATTACCCGTAATTGGTGTAATGCTTGTCGCATTAGCAAGTTTTTTCTTATTTGGTCAAGCTTTACAATGGCAAGTGCTTTTTGGATTGGTGCTTATTGTTATTGGTGTTATGCTAGTTAATATATACTCAAAAGTTACCTAATAAAATTATGGCAAAAATACTTTTACTCAGTACGTTCGTAACATCGCTAATAGTTCTCAGTATAACTAATTCTTTTGCCACCTCAGGTTCTAATAAATTTTCCCTATTGGACGATGAGTGGGACGATCGTATTATTGTAATCCAGAGAAGGTACTTACATGCGTTGGAAGCATACAAAATAAGAAATTATAAATTAGCTTTTTCAATTTGGATGCCAATGGCCAACCAAGGATTTTCTTATGCCCAGGCTGACATTGCGGGATTATTTTTTAATGGTTGGGGTGTAAAAAAGGACCTTGAACAGGCTTTTATTTGGTATAAAAAAGCAGCATTGAATAAGAACACGTATGCACAATATATGATGGGTAATTTATACTGGAATGGTCATGGTGTCCAAGTCCAAACTGATACGGCTCAGATTTGGTGGAAGATGGCAGCGGATAAGGGTTACAAAGACGCACAATTTTCGTTACCCTATCAATATTGTTATGTTAACCATCCAAAGTGTTGAAGGTCAAGTTTAGTACCAATCATTATAAGTTATAATTTTGTCGTTGCGTTGGTCACCCAAAACAATGGGTGACCGTTTAATTTTAGCTATAGATAGTAATTAATTGAATTATAGCTACGATTGCTACTAATGCGGCAAAGACAAACCGCAAAACTGATATAGGAATAGCTTGCATTTCTTTGCCCCAATTAGTGGCTGCCGTTTTGGTATCTAACTCATGCATAAGAAGGTGCAAATTTGTCATTACCCTAATAATACCAAACGCTCCAAAAAAACCTGAAACAACCACTGTTGCGGAGACTAACAACTCTTTTCCCGTTAAATCGGCAAACAATATTGCCATCATAGTAGTGAGTTGGCTAATTGTGGTTAAACTAAGTATTATAAGAAAATAAAAAAATGTACTGCTCTGCAGCATTGCGCGGATATTTTGATCCATGTGTTTACCTCTTTTTTATAAGTTTATATAATGAACCTTAACGTGTTTTTATTTAAAGTAAAGGCAAAGAGGATTGGATCTATTGCCTGTCAAAATTCAATAATAACCTACTGAACATCTATTATGGTATCTTTTTTGCACTATTTGGATTGGATAACTGCTTAATAAGTTCGCGCAGATCATGGTCAGTCTGCTTTTTTTTAGTTTAGATCTGTTTAGGTACTCAGTAAAAATATTACTTATTTATTCGCCTCTTACAGTTACGTAATTTTAACGGAGACTTGTCTTTGTCGCAGTATCCATTTTTCGTATACCTTCTCTGATAAAAATATAAAATCCACTTAGAAAGATAATCAACATACCCAGTAGTGAAAATAAGTCTGGCACCTCATCAAAAATAAAATATCCTATCAACAAGGCATATATTAGAAAAATGTATTCACATGGTGAATTTGCCGCTGGTGATCCAACTCTGTAGGCAATTATCAGACATAATATCCCTAGCGTTCCAAAGATTGAGATTATAAGCATGAAGAATAGAAACAAGTAGTTGGTGAAGTTAAACGGTCTAACTAGGAATTCTAAGCCATCATTAGCTCCAGTGTGCGAGATTAAGTATGGGCCTAACAGTGAGATAATTGCAGCCAGAACAAAATTACTTATGTAAATATGGCTTGTTTGTTGAAAAGATGTATCCTGATTGCTCGTTAATTTTGCGAGTATCATTGATAATGCATAAGTCGCTGCACATAATATCGGTAATAGCATGGCCCAATTAAAACTTTCAAAATTAGGCTTAATAATGAATAGAATTCCCAAAAATCCTAAAATTATTGCTCCAAACCGATGAAGGCCCACATCATCCTTCAATATAAATTTAGAAAAAATTGTCATAAATAAAGGTGAAATGAAAAATAAACTTGTTGCCTCTGCCAACGGTATAAGGGTTAACGAAACATAATATGAGGTAAATCCCACGAAAAATAAGACACCTCGAGAAATTGCTATAACAGGATATGATGATGAAAAGTTGATCTTTTTATTAGTAAAATAAAAGAACGATGAAAGTAATAAAGTGCCAATAATTCCCCTAAAAAACAGAATCTGCATCAAAGATGCTTCTGGAGCCATACTTTTTATAAGAACGTCCTGAAAAGCAAATAAGGACATACCCAAAATTATCAAAACAATACCAACTTGATTGCCATTCATTTTTATTTCTCACTGCAAAAATCATCATTCTGTAGCCATTTAAAGTACTTTAAATCTTATGGTCTAATCACTTAGCGTCAAAAAAGGTGTCGCATTCAGAATTGATAGTTCTCATCTAGATAAAATAAAAATTATTAAGTAAGAAAGTCCTGCCTTGTCATCAAACTCATTTTAAATGAGCTACTAGATTTGAGCATGAATGATTCAAATTTTCCTTAATGGACTCCTCAGGGTATACTTGGTGAAGTAAGAGGCTTGGATGATCCAATTCATTACTCTAGAGCGCTTACTAACTTCAGTATTAACTGGTTCTCCAGAATCAAATTCGCAAAGTAATAGATTAACTTTCCCAAAATTTTCTATTTTCTGTAATGAAGGAACAAATTTGTTTTTATTATCTTTGTTGAGGTTCTTCGCAAACTCTTTTGTTACTAACCAGTACTCGATACTTGGGATGTTGTTCTTTAGTAGCCTATGAGTGAGTATTACATCCTCCCCTGAAATTTCTTCGAAATTTCTGATTTTTTGTGTCACGCAGGTTCCTTTATGCGCTACAATTTTTAGCTTAAGGTTTTTTGATTGAGAACATGGTTCACACCCACAGGCTTGAACAAAAAGCAAATCTGATGCCTTACTAGTAAAAGCTTCATTGGCTTTACTCATAGCTAAAAGTATTTTGTCAGCTTGATCAAGTTCTGAATTTTCTTCTGCATAAAAAAACGCAGCGTCTCCTTCCAGTTTATGTAATTTCATAGTGGGCTCCACAGCTTCAATTACCGATTCTAATAAGTCAGAGATTACTATGGAAGCGTGGTTTTCAAAATTTTTAGCCATAAACTTTCCAAACAGTGGTTTTTGCTTCAAAGCATGTAACTGCACAAATTCTGTGTAGCCACTTATGTCTGCTATTAAAAAATATCCATTCTGCATTACAATATGCCTATCTATTAGTTGCCTTGACGAATGCTAATATAAATTAGCGCAAAAAAAATTAAATCTGAATTCTAATTATGATGCTATTAAAAAAGGAATTTGAAATCAATTGATGAGTGAAGATATGTCCTTACGTAAAATATATTGCCAATAATTTTTATCTATGTTTTGTATGGACAAACCATGCTCCTTTTCCCACTCATGTATTCTTCGATAATTTGAAACATTTTTTCTTTACCAAAGCTTGGTCCATGACCAGCATGAATTGTCCTGATTGGAAACTCCTTGAGACGAAATAGGCTTTCTTTGAAAACAGTTGGTACAGAGTGATATAAATGGTCATATAAAACACCGTCGTAGAGCGTATCACCTGTAAACATAACGCCAGTTTTTTTCTCCCATATACCTATAGATCCCGGAGAATGCCCGGGAAAATGAATTATTTGAAAAATCCTATTACCAAGATCAATTATATCGCCCTCCTTGACAGGGTCTGTTATTGGTGCAGGTTTCATACACCAGTTATTAATATTAAAATCATCATTGGGCTTTTCAATCAAATGCTCTGCTTTAATCAGTGTTGCCACAGTGGACTCCCGACTTGGTTTGGCAAAAATATCTAACTCATCAATGTGGCCTGAGCGAACATTGAACTGGTTTAGTCCACCGGCATGATCATGGTGGCTATGAGTGCATAATGCGATTATTGGTTTTTTAGAAATCCGGATGATACCATCGGCTAAGGGCCAAAGACCCAGACCTGTATCAATGATCAGATCTTTTTCACTTCCTTGGATATGCCAAATGTTGCACCTCCAGTCATCAGATACTTTTTTTTCTAATATCAAAGCAATATCATCTGACACTCTTGTGTAACTATAATCGATAAACTTTTCCATGTTTCATTTTAAGTCAATTGCAGTCATAAATCTATAAAAGAAAAATAGCTGGTGTGTAAAAAATATTTAAAGATACCAGACTAAAAACTAAATTAATTCCTTTAATTAAGTGATTTAAGCTTTCTGTTTTGTTACAAATGTGTATGAAAAAATTTTTCCCAATAAGTTTAATGATTTGTGCGTCTTTCTGCTTTGCATGCGCAAGTATTTTAATAAAAGCCGTAGGTGCAAATTTCTTTGGGGATGGGGTTCATCCTCTTCAAATTACTCATGCTAGATTTTTTTTCTCATCTATAATTCTTTGTTTTGTTTGGTACTTCCTTAGGTGCAAAGTCAAGCCAACTTATCTTAAACTACACTTCTTACGATCTTTTTGTGGTTGGGTAGGAGTTGCAATTTTTTTTACTGCCATTTTATTTATTCCAGTGAGTGATGCAACGGCTTTGACTTTTCTTAACCCAATCTTTGCAATGTTTTTTGCTTATATATTCTTCAAAGAACAGATTGGTGGAATAAGATGGGCAGCAGCGTTACTCTCTTTTTTAGGAGGCCTTTTATTAATACGTCCCACCATCAATTTACAGATTGATCCAATTGCTTTGCTCTGTCTTTTTGGAGCTTTGGTGATGGGGCTGGAAATAATCTGCATAAAGGCTTTATCGTCAAAAGACAGTATTTTTACAATTTTGTTAATTAATAACGTTCTTGCGACCTGCATTGGTACTGTAGTGTTGCCTTTTTTCTTCGAGGTTCCTTCTTGGAATGAAACCGGTGCTTTAATCTCGGTTGGCCTTCTTATGTTATTAGGCCAATTTTGTTTTATCAGTGCAATAAAGCGTGGAGAAACAGGATTACTGATGCCATTTTTTTATACAACTCTAATATTTGTAATCTTAATTGATTTTTTTATTTTTTATTCAGTTCCAGATAGAATAAGTTTTACCGGGGCGGCTATAATTATTTTTAGCGCTGTAATAGTGACCATTAAGGAACCAAGCATAAGGCCAAATGTAGTTAGACAATCTAAGTCACAACCGCTAATTTGAACTCGTACTTAGAGCCATACCATATAATTATTGGGTTATTAAGAAAATTATTTGAGTTGAGGAAATTATGGATTTCAAAATGTATCAAAAAAGTGCTTCTGAAACAGTAGTTTATGCAAAAAAGTATAAGGTAATATATCCAGCACTTGGACTTGCTGGAGAAGCTGGTGAGGTGGCAAATAAGGTAAAAAAAGTTTTTAGAGATGGTCTCGATAATTTACCTGAGAACTGGAAGAGTAATATTGCAGCAGAGATTGGAGACGTTTTGTGGTACTGTGCAGCATTAGCCTCAGATTTAGGTTGTAGTCTGGAAGATATAGCGGAAGAAAATTTAAAAAAACTTTCTGTTCGTAAAGAAGAAAACAAACTTAAAGGCAGTGGTGATTTGAGGTAATTTCTTAGCCACGTTGATCTAGATTTTCAAGCAAGCTTGATATGCGTTCTATAGTTCCATTCTCAGCATAAGATTCTACCAAGCTTTCTGGACGACTAGTCCATGATGGTCTTGAGCCCGCCCAAATTTCTACTTTTGGTTTAAATTCTATTTGGTCTCTCAGTAAACCAGCTGGAACATAGATCATACCTTGTAGTATATCTGGTTGCGTATATATTTTGGTGCTACATTTCACACAAAAATTTACATGGAGGCTCATTCCGCTACCTCCTGAATAACTAAATGTAGACAGGTCACCTTGTACGGTTAATTCCTCTTTAGAAATTGCGTAGCCTTCAAATGATCCATTAAACATTACTTGACAGTCTGTACAGTGACACATGAAGTGCATCATTGGATCGTGCTCAAAAGTGAAAGTGATATTGCTACAGGCACATTTTCCTGAATAAGCCATGATCTTCTCCTTTTAACGTAATAGTAATTCTGTGTAATGTTAATCTATTTTTTACCTAGCTCCAAATTGATTAATATCAAAGATCCCTAGATAAGGAGAGCATAAGTTCGTTCTAGGAAAAATAAAATATTCGTATACTATTGTGTGAATTCAATAAACTTGTCCAAGTTGTACTCTCAGGTTGGCAAAATAATGTATAACTACTCTAGGAGGCGTGTTTCAATGTCTGAAAATCAAGAGGGTGATGAATTAAGGAATCTTAAAAGAGAAGTAGCTAAGCTAAAATTAGAAGCTAATCTGAGAAAATCTTTAGCGGATCAATTAGCCGCGCAAAAAAAAATAGCTGATGAGGCAAAGGTAGAGGTTGAAAGGAAATCTAAGGAGGTAGAAGCAATTTCAACAAAGTTGTCTAGGTATCTATCTCCCCAAATCCACGAGCAAATTTTTAGTGGAAAGCAAGATGCTGAGGTTAAAAGTAATCGAAAAAAGCTTACCATTTTTTTCTCTGACATAGTAGGTTTTACATCGATATCGGATGAGCTCGAGTCAGAAGAAATTACTAATTTATTAAATTTTTATTTGAATGAAATGTCTGACATAGCGTTAGAGTATGGTGGAACTATTGATAAATATATTGGTGACGGTTTAATGATCTTTTTTGGTGATCCTGACACGCTTGGAGTGGAGGAGGATGCTAGAAAGTGTGTCGAAATGGCTGTTTCTATGCAGAAGAAAATGAATGATCTGATCGGTTATTGGGGTAAGGCTTTTGGTCTAAAAAAAGATTTACAAGTTAGAATGGGTATTAACACTGGATTTTGCACTGTGGGAAATTTTGGCAGTAATGATCGACTGGATTATACTGCAGTGGGTTCCGCAGTTAATTTAGCGTCTCGACTAGAGTCAGCAGCAACTCCTGGAGCAATAATGATTTCGGAGGAAACATATTTATTAGTGAGACAGTTTTTCAGCTTTAAAGATCCAAAAGAAATTGAAATTAAGGGATTGCTACGAAAGGTAAAGCTTTATGAGCTGGAAATTGAAAGCTCAGTTCAGGATAAGATCATAAGACTCCACCGATCAAACTTTGATATTAATATCAATAAAAAATCAATTACTCAGGCAGATTTGAGTGAGATAAAGGAATTACTTTCTGAGCTAGAGGGATCATTAACTCAAAATACAAGTAAAGGACAACCTAAATGAAGTACCCCTTTTTTATATATTCTCTAATGTCAGCTACTATTGAAAATTTATCAGCGTATTCAATATATATACCACCAGCGTCATAGATTGCAGGTAAATAGGCGAAAAGCGCATATAAAGTGAGATAATGGAATGGATAATGTATAATGTTGTATTTTTTGTTAAAACTTTTAATCACAGCGGGCTTAATAGTGGTAATATCAGAGGTTGCAAAAAAAAATGACGCCTTAGGTGGATTTATTGCAGCCATGCCACTTGTTACTTTATTTGTCTTATTCTGGATGCATTTTGAAGGTGTCTCAGCTAAGAAAATTGGTAACCACGCTACCTTTACTCTTGCCTATGTAATACCCACGCTTCCCATGTTTTTAATTTTTCCCCTTCTTTTGGGTAAGATAGGATTTTATGGATCCATATTGGTTTCAATCATTACCACGTTGATATTTGCATATTTGACACATTTGATCATCTCATATTTGGGTATAGAACAAATCTAATTTAGTGTTATTTATTTAAACTTTTTTGGGTGATTGCTCTTTTAGACGTTTACGTAACTGATCTTGAGCTTGTGGACTGCCATCATGGAAGGTGCCAAACCATCGATCCAATGGTAGAATACCGTCTGCATAGTTACACTCAAAATACTTATGGTGTAAATAATGGGCATGAGAATCAATATCAAAGCTTTTTTTACCAGAAACAAACCTTTCAAACCCGGCATGACCAGGAGCTGGACTTAAGCCTGCATGCGTTAAAGTGATAATTACGAATAGTGGGTGAAAAGGAAAAAATAAATATATCAAGGCACATGAAAAGTACAAAAAGTGCTCAGTGGGGTGCATTGCCAGTCCAGACCAAGGGCCAGGATTATTATTTTTGTGATGGATATAGTGAGCATGACGGTATAGAGGTGCCCAATGTATAGCTCTATGAACAAAATAAAAATGTATATCACGCCATAAATGGATTGTGATTATCATAAATAAAAAATAAATGGGCCGATCATTTACCTTTATTAAAGATAAAACATCGTTAGCGGCCAAATATAAAATACTCAACTCTAGTAATGTCCATATTGTTACTCCGCTTCCAAACGTCCAGATAATATTGTCCATATTTTGATTGCTAAATAAGAATCTTTTTTCTGTTTTATTGGGCCATTTGGGATTGAATTTGAATATTCGTCCCTGATTTTTTTTGAAATAGAAGTGAAAGTGGAATATTCCAAAATAAACTAGCACTAGGAGTGAATTCTTGGCGAAACAGATAAAGATGTGCCCGACTGTGATTTGTGAGTAATCTTCCAATGATGGTGATAGATAATACCAAGAGAATATTCCTATTAATATGTATAAAAAATTCCAAGGTAGAAAATAACCTGGTATGCTTAGTATCCATTTAAGGCCTTTAAGGGGCTGCACAGGCCAAACAAATATTGGTGGATAACCTACTCTTTTGTATGGATGGTAATGATCTCGTTCATCACGAGTACCAAAGTTAGACTCCACCAAATATGCGGCATCAACCTCTTTATCACTAATTGTCTTCGCTGGTTTTGTCATATATTTTTGGTTAATCGTTGTTTCCTGCGATTTGTGCTATATATAGCATAGTAATGTAGCAATAAACTAGATCAATTTGTATGTCGAGTTTGAGATGCGAGGTGAAATTTTTCTGATACTAGAAGCTTTGGCCATTTTGGGCGCAGTACTTTTTTTCTTTGCTTTATCTCGTATCTCCCCTAAGAGAAAGACTCCAAAAAAAAGAAAAGACAATGATAGGTAATATTTATAGTATCTCTTCAACTCTCAAGGTTGATTTGATTGTCAACAAGGCCACGGCGCACAGTTTTGAGCCATCATCTGAACTAGTGAATACTTTTGCTTCTGCATGAAATATTCGTTTTCCTGCCGATAATACTTTTCCTATTGCCCAGAGCCGACTTCCATCTGCAATATCAATAAAATTTACCTTACATTCTATTGTTAGGGGTTCCCGCTTCTTTTCCATTAAAGAAGTAGCTGCAAATGCTGCAGAGTTATCAGCTAAGGTTGAGATCACTCCACCATGGAAAAGTCCATGTTGCTGTGTCAGATCTTCCCCATGCTTTATTGAAATTTGGCACAGACCAGGCTCATTAATTGAGATTTCTGCGTTCAGAAATTTCATAAATTTTTGTTTGTTAAAAGCGTTTATTATATCTTGAACTGATTTTTTCTCCATTTGTTCAGTCTCCCTGTATTACATAAAATATTTACGAACTAATAATTTTTACCAATTAATCTGTGAAAGAAAAGCAAGGCAAGTAATGGGCCTGGCAGTAAAATCCACGCAATTTTTTGTTGAATTACCGGAAATGAGTATGTGCATATCAAGATAGAAATCATACTAATTGAAAAGCCTATGCAATTTTGAATAACTAGTGCGGTCCCAACTACTTCTTTTGGCGCTGCTTGAGCCGATATTGAGGAGTATAACGGTGAGTCAGAAATTACAAAGAATCCCCAAAAAATGAGAAGAAATATTTTTGCAGAAGCTAAGTAGTTTGGTATCAATGGATAAAACAAGCAAGCCAATGCAGACATAGCTAAACTTACTGCTGCTACTGAGGGACTTCCAAACTTTTTGGAAAGGAAACCCGAACAAAAGCACCCCAAACTGCCTATTCCAATGATCAAAAAAGAGAATCCTGCAACTTGCTCTGCTGAGGGATTTTCTAGGGTAGTCAGTAATAGTATTGGTACACATGCCCAAAAAGCATAGAGTTCCCACATGTGGCCAAAATATCCAAGAGCCGAAGATATATAATCTTTGTTAAATAACAATTGCTTAATGGTTTCCAGCAGGGGAAAACTTTTACTTTTTGATTGTCCGTATGGTCCTGCGCCTAGCATTAGTATTTGAACACCGCCTATGCATGCAAAAACCGATGATATAGCTATTGTTAGCTTCCAATCAAAGCTTATACCTAGCATTCGTACTAAATGGGGCAGGGCTGAGCCTAGGGTTAACATTCCAACCAGTATAGCTAGATTTGTTGAAGATGAGTATTTTGACCAGGTTATTATCAATTTCATTCCTATTGGATAAATCCCCGCTAAAGAAAAACCAACCAAAAACCTCGATATAATTATAAATTGGAAACTCTTTGCTTCTAAAATTATATACAGGTTGGCTATTGCACCAATCATGCAACACACAAAAATTACCTTACTGGGGTCATATTTGTCTGAGAACCCAAACGCTACAAAGGTCAATGTGCCCAAAATAAAACCGAGTTGAACGGCATTGGTTAAGACACCTATGTCGTAACTTATCAGATTCCATATTTCGATTATTTGGGGTGAAACACTGTTTGGTGTGAACCAAAGAGAGGTTCCAAATAGTTGAGCCAATACCACAATCAATACTGGCTTAATGGATTTTATTTCTGCAGTAATATTTACTCTCCCAAGAGAATTATAATCAAAGATTTTGATTAATATCAATATTGCTACTAAATCTTAGAGAGTAAATATAAATTTAGCTTCCATAAAGCTCTTAATAATTTAATTAGCCCTAGGTTAAAATAAAAAAATTTGTAATCTTGGTATACAGTTTTGAAAATAAGATATACAAAATGAACTATTCTAGAACATAACGGAGATTTGAAAAATGAACACATATATAATGTACGGTAAGTCCAGCTCTGAATATGCAGCTGGAATGGTAAGCAAGCCGCATAATAGAATAGAAGTAGTGCAGCCATTGGTAGATCAGTTTAATATGAAAATTAGGGAATTTTTATTCACAAATGGGGAAAGTTTCAATTGGCTAGGCGTATGTGAAGCAGAGGATGACACCACAATGGAAGCAGTAATGGGGATAATTTTGTCATCTGGTAATTGGGAAAATATGCATTGGTCAAGAGCATATAATTCATCAGAGTACAAGGCTATTTACGAAAAAGCGCATGAGGGAATGGCTTCTTATGTTACTACAATGCAGGTAGCGGGAGGAAATTAATGTATGGGCGCCTGATAACATTTACTTTGTTAGCGCCCTCGTTATGGTCTGTTGTCGAAGCGGTAGGTAAATCCTACAACGAGGACGTTTATTCACGGCATCTATTTAAATCATCAGATAATAGTGGTTTCATAGTGGAGGTATTCTCTACTAAAGAGCATGCTGGAGATAGGATAGAGGTTCTTAAGGCAATGCAGAGTTTAAAAGAGCAAGCAATGGCAAAGGTAGCGATTATCGAGGGTCATGATATTCAATAATTAGTTTAATATTAAACTATTTTGAGAAAGTAGTCAGAAATGCAAATTGTTAGGGTTACTATTAGGACTTTTCAAAGTGTTGAGCACGCTGAATTATTTCTATCCATAGGTAGCGGTGTGAGGCAACAGTTGTCCAATGCTGGTTTAACTGCTAAATTTTCTATTTGCCAGAGTATTTCTCTTCCAAATCAGGTCATTTCTATTTGGTATTATGATAATGAAGAGCATATGAAAGCTGTTAGAAGCGTGCTTTCTAATCATTCAAGACTACCTAATTCGTTGGTGCCAAAGGAGGTGGCCTATGAAACTAAAATTATTCACATTGAAGAAAATTGATTTAAAATCATTTTTCTTGCTCAAAGAGCTTATTGTAGATCAGCCAACCCGATTCTGTTTTAATTAGTGATAGGATATCAATAAATATATTTTCAATATAATTATCTCGAACTTTTGCTACTGCCGTTGTATCGCCGATCTCAAGTCTAATTATCTCAAATATTTTAGGGTCATTCTTATCCTTGGGCGACGGTATTTGGTTTTCGACGAATGAGGCAAAATCTTCGACTGACTGCCTCAGTAGTTTACCATTTAAGTAGCCAGTAATTTTAGCATCTTGATGGAAGGTCTTTCTCACTAGGTTGCCATCAGAGCAATACATACTATTATAATAATCATTAAGTATTTTATTTATGGCTTCTATCTCATTGCTCAAAACTTTTCCCTTTCTTATTTAATTAAGACTTCCATTTTATATTTTTTTATTCATAAACTGAGTGCTAAATTATTTTTAACAAGAATTGGTGCGATGGAAAATCAAAATATTTCTCAGTTGAATACACAATCTGTTTTGGCAATGAAAGGCTCAGGATATTATTCACAAAGGACAGCTGGAGCTAAGATAGCAATAGACTCAACTAAATTAATCTTAGAGAACGCTTTAAATGCTCTACCTGACACTAAAATATTAAGACTCGCTGATTTTGGTTGTGCTGACG
>CACKLF010000005.1 GCA_902600895.1 uncultured Alphaproteobacteria bacterium
TCCAATTTATTGCAAAGAATTTCTTTATTCCATTAATTCAGTTAACAAATTGACCCTAGAGATCACAAAAATTATGAAAATAGCAATTAAGAAGCTAGAAGAGGAAGATAGCCTATTAAAAGAAATTGAGATTGCATTTTTTGACTCAACCATAAAAAAAAATCAAATCAAACTAGAACTCAAAAATTCAACGAGAGAATTAGACCACATAATTTCACTGATAAAAATTAAGGCCTCAGCTATTCAGTTTTCTTCATGCATAAAAAAAATAATCTTAAAAGTTATAAAAACAGAAAAAAATAATCCTTTACAAGGTGATATAAAATATCTTTCAAATAATCCTTCAAATCTAAAAAATATTAACCAAAATGAAGCATACGCAAAATCAATTTCAAAAATTTCAGCTCGAATTGGAAAAAATAATATTAAAAAAATTCACCCACAAAATACTCATATACCTGAAAAAACCACTTCATTATATTCAATCGACACTAAAAAAAATAATTCTTCTTGGGAAAAGTCTCCCTCAATTATAAGACCCATATATTTATTTTCACCAAAAAAAATTGAAGTTGAAGGGGTCAAAAAAAACTGTTTTCCCGAAATATTTATATGGGGAGGTGTTAAAAAAAGAGTATCTGTTGCTCTTGGTCCAGAGGTTATTGCTCCCGAGTGGTGGAGTCAGAATTCTATGTGGGAAATGCATACAAGAAACTATTGGACTGTAGAATTAAGCCAGGGTGAAAAACTTTGGGTTTTTGAATTAAAGAGCAAAGAATTTTCAAATCAGTGGTACATACATGGTAATTTTTGTTAGCATAAATAAGAAAACTATGTTCTTTACCCTTTAAATTTTTGAGAAGTGTTACGATGAATGATGATAAAGAAACTAATATAAATCAAAAGTTATCTCAATCCTTAGGGCTAGATATAGGTCTAATTTTATCAAAGTTAATAACTGGAAAATCTAATTTACACTATGGTATTTGGGACGACCTGGAAGTTAATTTGGGAAACTTATGTGCAGCGCAAGAGGCTTATACTAGAACACTATTTAGATACCTGCCAAAGAAAGAAAATATGAAAATACTAGATATTGGCGGTGGCGGTGGAGAAACAGCAAGAGAGCTTTTAAATAAAGGACATGATGTAGACATAATAATACCAAGTAAAGAGCTTTCTAAAGAAGCAAAAAATAAAACTGAAGGAAAAGCAAATATATTTGAAACAACTTTTGAAAATTATGCATCAAAAGATAAAAAACTATATGATGTTTGCCTATTTTCTGAAAGCTTTCAATATATACCTATCGATATTTCCTTACCAAAAGCTTCTGCACTTCTTAATAAATCAGGCATAATATTGATATCAGATTGTTTTAGATCTGAATCTTTTATGCAATCCAAAACTCGACAGCCTGGAGGAGGACATAGCATAGTCGAAATGGAAGAAAAAGTGAAAAAATTTTCACTAAATGTATTAGACAGAATCGATATAACTCAATCTGTTTCGCCTTCAATAGACTTAGAGCAAAAAATGTTTAGTTCTTTAGGGGAAATATTATTACATTTATCAAAAACCTTCAAAATAAAAAGAAAGCTAACCTATTACTTGCTGAAAGTTTTTTATAACCTAATCTTAAAGGAAAGGCGCAGAAAAGACATAGAGCGTAGACTTTTTGATAATAGCAGGACATCAGAATTATTCATGACTCACAACAAATATATGATATTTAAACTCACACCATCAAATACTAAGAATGTCGTTTAGCGAATTATGTGTAACAACAAATTTTACATTTCTAACTGGAGCCAGTCATCCTGAAGAATATATAAGGAGAGCGTGTAAATTACACCTAAAGTCTATTGCAATTACAGATATAAACTCAGTAGCAGGAGTAGTTAGGGGTCACAGAGAACTATTGCGGATACAAGAAGATGTTTCAACAGATCAAAATAATAGAGCTGAAAGCATCAATAAGTATAACAAGAAAATGTCTATCCCTAAGTTTATCCCTGGAGCATGCCTAAAAACAAACTCAGGAATTTTTATAACTGCGCTACCAATTAATATTAACGGCTGGTCCAGCCTATGTTCTTTACTGTCTAAAGGTTATCTACAATCAGAAAAAAGCAAATGCAATATCGATCTGAAAGAAATTGCTACCTTTTCTAGAAATCTTATTCTTTTACTTCATCCCCCTTACAGTTTTAAGTCATCACCTTATCAAAATATTTGGAAAAATGCCGCAAAATTTTTTTCATCCCAATGTAAGAAGAGTTATATCATTATTTCTCCTAGATATAATGGTTTAGACAAAATCTACTTTGAAGAAGTGATTAATATAAGCAAAGAATTAAAACTAAAGCCTGTCGCCTCTGCTACTCCAATCATGCATGATAAAAATAGACGAGAGGTTGTAGACATTTTGACATGTATCAGATTAAAAAAAACAATTGATTATATTAATTATGATGCACTACAAAATAATGAACTTTACTTAAGAAGCTCTGAAGAAATTGAAGAGATATTCCAGTCACACCCTGAAACCATAAAAAATGCGAATGATGTGAGTAATCAATGTCATTTCTCATTAGATGAGTTAAAGTATAACTATCCATCAGAAGTCTTGGGAAATGAAGTACCTATAGTTCGTCTTAGGTACATAATGGAAAAAGGGTTAGAAAAACGATATCCAAGTGGTATCCCAAAAAAAGTTTCCAAACAATCAGAAGAAGAACTACGCTTGATAAAGACTCTTTGTTACGAGCCTTACTTTCTAACCGTGTATGATCTGGTAAAATTTGCAAAAGAAAGAGGTATTTTATGTCAGGGAAGAGGCTCGGCTGCAAATTCTGTTGTCTGCTATGCTTTAGGCATAACATCTGTAAGCCCTGAAATTGGCTCCATGGTCTTTGAGAGGTTTATTTCTGAAGCCAGAAATGAACCCCCAGATATAGACGTAGATTTTGAACATGAAAGAAGAGAAGAAATTATAGAGTATATATATAATAAATATGGCAGAGAACGAACAGGAATTTGTGCAACAGTAATTCACTATAGAAAAAAGCTTGCTATCAAAGATATTTGTAAAGCAATGGGCCTTTCAGAAATGCAAAAATCATGCGTTTTAGAATACTTCAATGATCCAATTGCAACAAAGTTCAATCAGGGAAAGTATCAAGTTTTAAAAACTGACATACGAATTTTAAAATCTATTCAGTTGATAAATAAGATCACTGGCTTTCCTCGCCATCTTGGCCAGCATGTTGGTGGATTTATAATCACAAAAGAAAAATTGACAAACTTAGTACCAATAGAGAATACAGGAATGAAAGGTAGAACAATGATATCTTGGGATAAAGATGACATTGATACGCTAAATATATTGAAAGTCGATATTCTAAGTCTAGGCATGCTTACATGCATCCGAAAATCATTCGAATTAATAAGAAAAATCACAAAGTTTAATTACACACTTCATACAATACCCAAGGAAGATAGTCTAGTATATGAAATGCTCTGTAAAGCTGACAGTGTAGGTGTTTTCCAGGTAGAAAGTAGAGCACAAATGAATTTTTTACCCCGACTTAAACCAAAATGCTTTTATGATTTGGTTATTCAAACTGCAATAGTTAGGCCAGGACCCATTCAGGGTAATATGGTTCACCCATATTTGAAAAGAAGGTCAGGAAGAGAGAAAGTAACTTTACCACCTGGTGAACTTGAAAATGTTCTTTCTAAAACACTCGGCATACCCCTTTTCCAAGAACAAGTGATGCAAATTGCAATAAAAGGAGCTAAGTTTACAGCTACAGAAGCAGATAAATTAAGAAGGGCTCTAGCTGCTTTTAAAAAGACAGGAGAAATTAATAAGTTTAGAAATAGATTTATTAAAGGAATGACTGAAAATGGATATAGCCTAAAATTTAGCAATAATTGCTTTAATCAAATAGAAGGATTTGGGGAGTATGGTTTCCCCGAAAGTCACGCAGCAAGCTTTGCATTCCTTGTATATGCATCAGCATGGATAAAATTTCACTTCCCATCTATATTTGCATGTGCAATTTTGAACTCACAACCTATGGGTTTTTATGCCCCATCACAAATAATTAAAGATGCTAAAGAACATGGAGTATGTGTGTTAAAACCATGCATAAACAATAGTTTGTGGGATAATACAGTGGTGAAGGATAAGTCCACAGGTAAACTTAACTTGCAGTTAGGTTTTAGGCAAATTGTACAGTTTTCAAAAAAGTATAGTGATATTATAGTTTCAAGACGCAAAAATAAGTATACTAATATAGGTGAGATCCTAGAATTAGGATCAATTCCGTTAGGTGCATTGAACCAACTTGCAAAAGCAGATTGTTTCAAAGACTTAAATCTTACCAGGAGAGAATCTAAATGGATGCTCAAAGTTTTAAAAAATAATGATCTTCCATTATTTAAAAACAGCATGAAAGAAAATAAAAATAACTGTATCAAACTGCCAAAAATGACTTTGGGAGAAGAACTTATAGAAGATTATAAATATCTAAAGCTTAGCCTTAGAGCACACCCGGTTTCACTTATTAGGCACATATTAACGCCTAGGGGTAGTAGCCAAAATTAGCCACAGTATATTTGGATGATTTTATCTGAGTCGTCAAAAATTAAATTCAACCTGTTTGCCACAAAAGTGTCAGATTTTTCTTCATCCAAATAAAATAACCTGGTATTATATGGATATTCAATTGCTGCAATTGCGCTTTTAGGCTGACCAATCAAAAATGAAAATACCTCTGCTAAACATTCATGTTGCAATTCTCCTACTTTTGGGCGAGGTGCCAACTTTAAAACCAGAGGTCTATTTTCTTCTGTCTCATCGATTTCACTAGTTAAAGAGTTTTCATCAATTTCATAACTCAAGCCCTGTTGACTTGACGCTGTGGTGTTACAACATATCAGCCCAAATAGAAAGATAAAAGACAATACTAGTCTGACAAGAATCAAAACCTCTCGATAAATCATTTAGCTATTCACTCTATTCTGTATTAAACTTTCTACTACTGTTGGGTCAGCTAAAGTTGAGGTATCACCGAGTTCATCAACCTGATCTTCAGCTATTTTTCTTAATATACGGCGCATTATCTTACCTGATCGAGTTTTTGGTAACCCTGGCGCCCACTGTATTTTATCCGGCTTTGCAATCGGTCCAATTTCTTGAGCAACCCAATTTTTTAGCTCATTTTTTAATTCTTCAGAAGGATCTTTTCCTGCCATTAAAGTCACAAACGCATAAATGGCCTGACCCTTAATCTGATGCGGAGAACCCACAACTGCACTCTCTGCAACAGATGGGTGTGATACAAGTGCACTTTCCACTTCCGCTGTTCCCATTCGATGCCCTGAGACATTCAACACATCATCCACTCTACCCGTAATCCAGTAATATCCATCTTTATCCCTTCTACAACCATCACCAGTAAAATAGAACCCAGGATAATCTTTGAAGTATGTGTTAATGAACCTTTCGTGATCACCAAACACTGTTCTCATTTGACCAGGCCAACTATCTCTAATAGCCAATACGCCTTCACACTCAGTTTCTTCAAATACTTGCCCCGTACTCGGATCAATAATAACAGGATCTATACCAAAAAAGGGCAAAGTGGCAGACCCAGGTTTGGTAGCCGTGATACCGGGAATTGGGGAAATTAATATACCACCTGTTTCAGTTTGCCACCAAGTATCAACAATAGGGCACACTCCTTTACCCACCACCCTATTATACCACTCCCAAGCCTCTGGATTAATGGGCTCTCCCACCGAACCAAGTAGGCGCAACTTTGACAAATTTGATTTTTCGACAAAATTATCACCTAAACCCATTAATGCTCTTATAGCTGTTGGTGCAGTATAAAATTGAGATACCCCATATCTCTCACATATTTGCCAAAATCTTGAAGCATCAGGATAGGTTGGAATGCCCTCAAACATAATTGTTTTGGCTCCATTTGATAACGGACCATAAACTATATAGCTATGTCCTGTTACCCACCCGACATCAGCAGTACACCAATAAACATCACCCTCTTTATAGTCAAAAATATATTTGTGAGTCAAAGATGCATAGAGAAGATAACCAGCCGAAGAATGCTGGACACCCTTCGGTTTTCCTGTCGAACCAGAGGTATAGAGAATGAATAACGGATCTTCAGCATTCATAGGTTCCGGAGGGCAGTCTGCAGAACAATTTTGTAAAAGCTCATCATAATCATAATCTCTACCCTCAAACATTGATACTGTAGCACCTGTGCGGGGCACGACAATTGTCTTTAAAGTTGTAAGATCAGCAAGTGCCTGATCAACATTTGACTTAAGGGAAGTTATTTTACCTCCTCTTGGAGCCTCATCAGCTGTAATGACAAGCGAGGCTTCACAGTCTAAAATTCGTGCTCTAAGAGCTTCCGGACTAAATCCAGCAAACACAACTGAGTGAATCGCACCTATTCGGGCAGAAGCTAACATTGCATAAGTTGCTTCAGGTATCATTGGCATATAAATTATGACTCTATCCCCTTTTTTTACTCCCAATGACTTATAAGCATTAGCTAATTTAGATACATTCTGGTGCATTTCGTTATAGGTTATGTACTTGCTTTCTGTGGGTTCATCACCTTCCCAAATTATCGCCACCTCATCTCCCTTGTCTGCAAGATGCCTATCCACACAATTTTCACATACATTTAAAACGCCGTCCTCAAACCATTTGATGGATATATTGGGAAACGAATAGCTGACATTTTTGACTTTTGAGTAAGGTTCTATCCAATCCAATCTTTCACCCTGCTCCTTCCAAAAGCTATCAGGGTCTTTTCTGGAAAGGCTTAGCATAGATAAATATTCATCTTCCTTTATTACCGCGCTGTTAGCAAAGCTTGCCGACGGAGGATAGATTTTTTTACTCATAAATTTTTCCCATATTTAAGTTTCTATAAAACCTTAGCAATTGCATTCGACAAAAACTCAACTGTTTGACTATTTAGTCCCGCTATGTTTATCCGACTATCGCCAACCATATAAACAGCATGCTCCTGCCTGAGTGCAATAACTTGTTTGCTGGATAAGCCCAGGCGAGAAAACATGCCGGTGTGATCAGTCAAAAAAGCAAACCTATCACTTTTCGTGCATCTTCGTAATGCATTTTTTAATTCCAATCTTAAAGCATTTATGGAGTTCTTTATGCCATTTACTTCATTATCCCAACTCTGTCTCAAATTCTTGTCATACAAAATTGTACTTACCACAGTTGCACCCCAATCAGGAGGAAAAGAATATGTTAGTCTATTCACTGACTTTAGGTTACCAGAAACTATTGGTAGCACTTGATTATCTTTGTTGCAGTACAAAACTACACCCACACGGTCACGATATATACCAAAATTCTTTGAACATGATGCTGCTACTGCCAATTCTGGGACCATTGATGCCATTAATCTTAACCCTTCAACATCCTCATTCAGGCCATGACCAAAACCTTGATATGCTAGATCCACCATTGGCATAACTCCATCTCTTTCACATAACTTTGCCACCTCCTCCCACTGACTAACAGTTAAGTTTGCACCAGTCGGATTATGGCAGCATCCATGAAGTAGGATGACATCATTTTGTTTTGCTTGTTGCAAATCAGCAAACATACCATCGAAATCAACAATGCCGGTCTGCTCAGAAAAATATCTATAATAACTAAAATTTAAACCTAAGTGTTTCAACATTGAAGAGTGGTTTGGCCAAGTTGGATTAGATATCCAAACAGTAAGTTCAGGGTTTGCCTGCTTCAACAACAAGAATATTTGATGCAATGATCCAGTGCCTCCTGGAGCCTGAGCACCAACATAATTATAATCAGATATCGAGTTGGATAGGATAAGTTCCTTCATTCCTGTGACAAAATCTAAGTTACCCAACAACCCTACATAGCTTTTAGAAATTTGCTTTTTTATCAGTACATTCTCAGCTTTCTTTACCGCATCCATTATTGGTGTTATTCCATCTGAATTTCTATACACACCTACTCCCAGATCTAGCTTCTTTGTTCTTTTATCACTAGCATACATGCCCATTAAAGCTAAAATATTATCGGCTGGTTGCTCTTTTAGTAACTCAAACATTTGACCTCTCTTAGTCGGCTACCGAAAACCTTCCATCACATATTCTATCAACGGAAAGAATACGTGTGTGAATTTCGGACCTTATCTTCCGAAAACCGAACTTTTTATATAGCGGTAAAGCTGCTATATGATCAAGTGTATTCGTATTAACTGACATTATTTTAATATTACTAGTCCAAGCCATCAAGATTGCATACCTTAACATGTATGAGCCCAACCCTTTACCAAAATATTCCTCAATTAATCCAAAATATGCTAAATCACAAACACCTCTTTTTCGGAAATCAAGAATAAAAAAGCCTGCAACCATGCAATCTACATTGAGCTCAAAAAACTTAACTTTTTGGCTCTTCAGGAAAGCAAATACTTTGTCTGATCCCAAAAAAAATTGGTCTGTCCACTCAAATTTTTTTCCAACTTGACCGTATAAAGATAGAAAGTATGACACGGAGCACTGTTTTTTATCAGTCACCTCAATTTTACTAGCGTCGTCATATTTTGGCCAATCAAAGCGAGGGCGGTTCACCATTTCCAAGAATGTAACTTCATAACTTATCTTCTGACCAGCTAGTATCTTCATAATTAAGTTTCAATCTTAAATTTATCGTCACTTCCCCACTCACACCAAGATCCATCATAAAGTGAAACTTTTTTGGCATCCAGCTGTTCCAAAGCTAAATTTATGATAGCAGCCGTTACGCCTGAACCACAGGAGGTAATGATTGGCTTATTTAAATTGACCCCGGCATCTCTAAAAATATTACTCAACTTGGAAACAGTTTTGAATGTTCCATCATTATTTATTAAACTTTGAAAAGGAATATTTAAAGAGTTTGGTATGTGGCCACTCCTCAAACCACGCCTGGGTTCAGAAACCTTACCCCAAAAGCGATCGGGAGCTCGAGCATCTAATATTTGCGCTGAACCACTGTTGGATGCCTCATTAACTTCATCAGAGTCAGAAACCATTGTTGAGTTTTTTCGAACTGAAAAATGATACGTTTGTATTGATTTAATGGTCGTATCAACCTGATAACCAGAATTTTTCCAGATGGGAAGTCCACCATTCAAAACGGCAACATTCTCGAATCCAAAAACCTTGAACATCCACCAAACTCTTGCAGCCGAAAATAGACCACTTCCATCATACACTACGACCCTATGATCATCTCCAATACCAAGCTCTTTTACACAGAATGCAAACTTTTCTGGACTAGGAAGCATATGTGGCAAATCGCTGCTGAGATCACAAATTTCATCTATGTCAAAGTAAACTGCACCCGGTATATGACCTGAATTATACTCGTCTTTAGGGTTTTTATTAACCGTGGGAAGGTACCAACTAGCATCTAATATTTTTATGTCAGGAGAATTCAAACGTGAATTTAACCAATCAGCGGATACAATAGATTTATTAAAAGTCAAACTAAATTTCTCCCTTATTGACTATTCGCCACAAGCTCTTCAGCTGAACCTAAAGAAACACTCACTAACTGACTTACGCCTTTCTCAACCATTGTAACACCTAAAAGCCTATCCATTTTTGACATTGTAATAGAATTATGAGTTACCACCAAAAATCTAGTATCTGTCTTCTCGACCATCTCGGATAGCAAACTACAAAACCTGATAGTGTTAGAATCATCTAATGGTGCATCTACCTCATCTAGAATACAAAGGGGACTGGGATTAGCCAAAAAAACAGCAAAAATAAGTGATAATGCCGTTAGCGTTTGTTCTCCACCAGAAAGAAGTGAGATAGTAGAAAGTTTCTTTCCTGGTGGTTGACAAAATATTTCTAACCCTGCTTCAAGAGGATCCGAACTTTCAACAAAAGTGAGTGTGGCTTCTCCACCTCCAAATAGATCTTTAAAGAGTGACTTGAAATTCTGATTTACTTCTTCAAAAGCATTTTTAAGTCTCTCTCTTCCCTCCTTATTTAAATTTGATATGCCTGAAGAAAGCTTTATCAGCGCTTTCGATAAGTCATCCTTTTCTGCATTTAAATTGGAAAACTGAGACAGCAATTCTGATGAATCCTCTTCTGCACGAAGGTTGACGGCACCAAGGCTATCTCTCTTTCTTTTTAATGATGATATGTTTTCTTCTGCAGTTTCTATTGAAGGAAATTGATGCGTTTTGTCTGCCATTTTTGAAACTAGAATTTCAAAGGAAATTCCCAGAGTTTCATTTATCTCATTTTTTATATGCTCCAATTTCTCTTTAACATTAACTCTGTTAGCTTCTATAGTTGCTCTCTCTTCTCTGAGGTCTGAGACCTTCTTTTCTAGTTCTTTCTCCTGCTCAAAACAATACCTCAAATCCTGCTCAGCCAACTCTAGCGCCCTAGAAGCATCTGTATGATTCTTTTTTATTTTTAAAATAGCATCATTCAATGATAATTTATTTTCTTTTATATGGTTTGGCTTAGCTTTAGCAACTTGCAGATCCGCAAAAAGTTTCTGCTGTCTATCCTTAATTTCTTTTTCTCTGACCTGTGCTTCTAATAGTCTTTGTGACCAGCCTTGATATGCCAAATCAACTTCCTTAACTCTTGTTTCTTGAGATACTCGTTTAAGATTAATCTGGTCAAAAACGGTCTTCTTCTCACGATACTGAAGTCTTGAATATTCAACCTTCAATTTCATATTCTCATAACTTGCCCTAGCTTCATCAAGCTCAGAGGCTAGGTCTTGACGAATTGGAGCTTGATCCTCACTCTCAACGAATGAGCTAAGATCTTTTTCCTTAATTAGAATACTCTCTTCTATGACATTTTGTTTATCACTCAAAATATTTAGTTCTGAAACTTGTCGTCCTATTTGCAGTCTTAAGTTTTCCATTTCAGATTGTAACTGTGAGGTTTGATTTTTAATGTCTTGCTCCATCTTACTCATCTTACTGTATCTCTCAGAGGCATCATCAAATTGACTTTTAGCACTGACTAGAGAACCTTTTAGGTTTACAAGCTTGCTTTGAGCTATTTTTAATTTATTTCTCCGATCTAGATTTAATTCAGAGCTAGATATTACTTTTTCATCATTCTTAATGAATCCATCCCATCGCCAAAAATTTCCATCTTTACTCACCAGTATTTGCCCAACCTTAAGAAATGGCTGTAACTTAGGTCCAAGCTCGTTTGAAACAAGACCTACAGATTTGAACCTAGGCTTTAAGACTTCTGGACAATCTATTAGTTCGTCTAAGCTCTTAATATTTTCAGGTAAACCTGATAAGCTTAGATGTTCCATATTCTTCCAACCTGACTTGATACCTAGATCCACCTGAGGATATTCCAGCTCGTCGTGCAGAATTACAGAAACAGCTTTTACGTAATTCTCTTCTATTTCGAAATGATCCAAGAGTTGGTCATCACTTTTTTTATTTTCAGAAATCGTATTCTGCAAAAATGAACATTCCGATACTAAGAACGAATGTTCTGCCTCCAATTCTGAAACCTTAATTCTTAAACTTTCTATTTCAGCAAAAGCTACTTCTATCTCAGACTTGTGTGATTTATGTTGTGAATTAGATACTTCAAACTCTTTAGAGAGTTTAGTTAATCGCAGCTTATTAACTTCCAATGATTTTTCATTCTTTAGTATAGTATCGAGGTTGATTTGCCTACTTGAGTTCAAGTCAGTCAAGTTAGCTTTTAATTCTCTTGCCTGATCCTCCTTCCGATTGAGATTAGTGTCGAAAGCATCAAGTCTTTCTTCTAAGCGTGCAAATTTATCTCCAAATTCTTCGAGGCTTCTCTCACTATTAACAAGAGCAGTTTCTGCCTTTTTTAATTCAGCTCGCAAACCTTCTTCTTTCTTTGTATCAAGAACAGTATTCGCTAACTCTTGTCTTTCATCGTCTAATTTCCTCCTTTCCAATTTTGCATCATTTAAAAGTTTCTTTTCTCTTTCTTCATTTTGTCTCAATTCTCTCATATTTTCTTCAATTGATCTTATTGAAATAAATGCAGATTTCTCTTGCTCTTCTAATGTATTAACTTGTGCCATGTGATTAGCTAACTCCCCAGAAAAGCGAGACTCAGAACTTCTAAGTGGCCGAATTTTGGTCTCTAATTCAACTCGCTTTCTAGACTCATAGGATGCTAATTCAACCTTTTTTGCTAAGTCAATGGTCAGATTTGTAAGCTCATTCTCAACTTTAATCATTTGATCACTGGTAAGAGACAATTTAAGATACAGAAGTACTGCCTCAAGCTCTCTTATTTTAATGCCCAAGTCTTTATATCTTTTCGCTTGACGGGCTTGCCTTTCAAGAGATTTAATTTGACTATCCAATTGATCAATTACGTCAGATATTCTTGAAATATTTAGCTCAGTGCTAGTCAATTTTAACTCAGCTTCATGACGCCTCTGATAGAGACCCGAAATTCCAGCAGCCTCTTCTAGAATACGCCTTCTATCTCTAGGCTTAGCATTTATTAATTCAGTAACCTGACCCTGTTTCACAAATGAATTTGATTGCGCTCCTGAGGCAGCATCCGCAAACAAAATTTGAATATCTCTTGCTCTAAATTCTTTTCCATTGATCTTAAATTGAGAACCTAAATCGCGGACAACCTTCCGAACTATTTCAATTTTTTCGTTATTATTATACTCTTGAGGAGCTGAAAAATCAGTGTTGTCAAGTGTTAGTGATACTTCAGCTGAGCTTTTAGCTGGACGTGATCCAGCTCCAGCAAATATTACGTCCTCCATTCCACCACTTCTCATAGATTTAGGTCTAGTTTCACCCATCACCCACTGAATTGCATCAAGGATATTTGATTTTCCACACCCGTTAGGGCCCACTATTCCTGTTAAGCCATCCAAAATTGGCAACTCGGTCTTGTCAACAAAACTTTTAAAACCACTTAACCTTAATCGATTGAATTTCAATTCATATACCCAACAATATTACAATATTAATTTGGCGGTCCAAAACCCTCGATTGAATAAAAGCTTGTTATTTGCATATAATGCAACCCTAAAAAAAATTTTTTTGAAAAAAAGTAGCTAATAGAGATTTCCACCCCTTCAGCAATACAAGTGTAGTGTTTCTTCGAAAGAACTACTAGAAGATAGATTTAAAGCACACCACATAAATCAAAACTAAAATGAAAAAAAATAATATAAAACTTGGCATTCCATTGATGTTACTCACAACATTTACTTTTGCTGTGCAGGACAGCCTTTCACAAATCCTGGCATCTGATTATAACGTTATTTTAATTGTCTCAATTAGATATTTTTTTCTTACTTTTTGCATATTTATTTTTTGCTTAATAAATCCAATAAAGTTCAAGAAAGCACTAAGAACAAAGCACCTCTTCTTACAAATTCTACGAGGCCTCCTTTTAGCTTTAGAAATTTGCGTTATGGTGTATTCCTTCACAAAATTAGGCTTAGCAAAAAGTCATGCTTTTTTTTCCTGCTACCCTTTACTGGTCTGTCTGCTATCCATTCCTATATTAAACGAAAAAATTGGCTTTCTTCAGTCAATATGTATCCTATTCGGTTTTTTAGGAACGCTAATAGTATTGCGTCCAGGGACATCAGGTTTTTCCCTAGAGTACCTTATTCCACTCTTGTCAGCCCTTTTATTCGCCCTTTATAGTATTCTCACCCGCTACGTTTCTCACAGAGATACCACTGAAACAAGCCTTTTTTGGGTAGGATTAGTCGGCACACTTTTTATGTCAGTTGTTGTTCCCTTCTTCTGGGAACCAATATTAGAAATTGACCTTTTATGGATATTAACACTTTGTCTAATTGCCATTTTAGGCCATTTCTTTTTAATAAAAACCTTAGAAATATGTGAAGTTTCTAAAGTTCAACCTTTTGCTTACTTCCAAGTTGTCTTTGCTTCTTTTTTTGGAATTTACTTTTTTTCAGAGAGCATTGATCTTCTCTCAGCAATAGGAACGGGTATCATAATTTTTAGTGGCGTGCTGATGTATTTTAGAGAAACTAAATAGGAAATTTTTTTGACCTAATTTAAGTAATTTACAAACTTCGTACGCAAGTGATCAAACTTAAAACTCTCCCCATTTAGGATCCCTTCATATATTTTACTAGATGCCAAAACACGGGAAACATAGCCTCTTGTTTCATCAAAAGGTATACATTGGATCCATGAAATCATATCAATTTCACCTTTTCTAGGGTCTCCAAATGCTTTGAGCCAAGAGTTAACTCGGCTTGGCCCCGCATTATAAGCCGCTATAGCTAGAGGAAAGCTATACTGATATCTTTTTAATAGCTTTTCGATATAGTGTACACCAAGAGTAAAATTATAGTTCCAGTCTGACCTTAAACGCTTTGGCAGGTAGGGCAGTCCAACTTCCTGCGACATCATTTGTGCTGTTTTGGGCATAAGCTGCATTAAACCTAGCGCACCAGTGGTACTTTTTGAACCCAGATAAAATTTACTTTCCTCTCTGGCTACGGCCAAATATAATGCCTCATTTGAGACATCACTAGTTTTCCAATAATATGGTATTGGATAACCTAAAAGTAGATTCTCATATCTCAAATTTTCATTATTGGCCATAATTGAAATTACTGACAAATGATGTCCAGTTCGATTCAATGAATTTAATAAGTTAATTTTTTCCTCCTGGGTTAGTGACTTAATTGAATGCTGTAAAAACCAATCACCCAGCACGATTCGCCCCGCATAACTTAGTAGCAATCCCACTTTAACAGTATCCAACATAATTACCCGACTGAACTCAAAATTATTTTCACTTTCTGAGCTTTTTAGATCAGGTTCAACTTTGTTTAAAATTTCGTGAGCCAATTGACCATGTACCGTATCAAAATACTTGGAAGCCTCACTAAAAGAGTCATTTGCCAAATCTTTTTCTGCATTATTTAAAAATGCTTTCCCAATAAAAAAATTTAGTTTGGATTTAGTTTCAGGTGAGACTGCAACCTTCAATGAATTCTGAAAATGTCTAAGTGCTAGATTATGATCACCTAAATATTGATAGGCGATGAAACCAGATAGCCACTCGAGTTGACTATAACTGTCATCATTCACACTTAGATAATGTTGACTTGCTATTTCATAAGCCTCTAAATATCTTGATTTAGTCGTATTGTGCTTTACCAGACGCACTCTGTAATTTGCCCAAATATCTGGTCGTCCAAGTATTTTTTTACCTCTTTTTGAATTAGCAACAATGTATTTGCTCGCTGAGTCTATGAGATTTTTTTCTAACCTAAATCTGAAACGATCCAAAATTACCCCAGCCTGATCTATTTGCTCCTCTGAAAGCTGAGCAAGTGCTACATCCACACCTTTTTCTTTTTTTTGCAACTGTAATCTTACTTTTTGGACTTGAGACAATTCGAATAAACTAAATTTGACAAGTTGTTCAACAGACGAAGTTTTTCCTTTCCATAGTAGTTCCTCAATTCTTTCATTTACATTTAGTCCATATTTCCCAACGAATTCTTTTAAGAACTCTATTAAGCAACTATCACTAAAATCTACCCAAAGCCATTGATCTGTCAAAACCTTACGAGCTGTTTCTTTACTTTGAAACTTAGAATAAAACTTAGCATATATAAAAAGGCCCTCACCAGTCTGGGGTTTGTTCTCCAAAAATATTTTTAAAATGTCCTTACTTAAGTTGAATTTTTTTTCAACAAAATCTTTATATATTTTTCGCTCTCCTTTTTGTCTAAGTAAACGCATTCCAGGCCAATATGGATTGCTCTCAATAAATTCTATGTACTCTGTAACAGAACCCTCCCCAGACCTTAACTTTAGCCATTCGATTAGGTTCTGAAGAGGCTCTTTAGCATTTGGCCCGATCACCTGAAATGCTTTATCCCACAAACCTGCATCAGCATATACCAAAGCTCTTGATATTTTCTGAGATTGATTTTCTATGCCAAGTGCATAGGGGAGTTGGGGAGTTATTACGTAAAATAAAAAAGCCAGAAGAAGTAAAACTTTTCTCCTAATCCAAATTAGCCTTTGCTTTCTAGAAAAATTGGGCATTTTTACTACAACAAAATAAAATTTGAAAAAAAACATTTAATCACTCGAAAGAGTTAGATAAAAGATATAGTCTTTATACTATATCATTTAAGTTGGAGCCGTAGCAATAATGTTTAAAGGATCTATCCCAGCGTTAGTAACGCCATTTAAAGACAATAAGATTGACCTTAAAGCTTTGGAAAACCTTGTAGATTGGCACATATCCGAAGGTAGCCATGGATTGGTTGCGGTAGGTACTACCGGTGAAAGTCCAACGCTTTCCCATGAGGAACATAAAACTGTCGTTGAAGCAGTGGTAAAGTGCTGTTCTGGTAAAATACCAGTGATTGCAGGAGCTGGTTCAAATAATACCGAAGAATCTATAGATCTTATAAATTTTGCTGAAAAGATTGGTGCTGATGGAGCTCTAGTGGTTACACCGTATTACAACAAACCTAATCAGAGGGGACTGATTAAACATTATACGGCGTTACATAATTCTTGTGATTTACCTATCATTATTTACAATATACCAGGTAGATCAGTAATTGATATGACTGTCGAAACAATGTCACAACTCTCAAAACTTGAAAGAATAGTGGGAGTTAAAGATGCAACTGGTGATGTAAGCAGAGTTTCAGATGTTCGCCTTTCTTGTGGAAAAGATTTTATTCAATTGAGCGGAAATGACGAAGTCGCTTTGGGGTTTAACGCTCATGGAGGGGTTGGGTGCATTTCGGTTATAGCAAATGTAGCTCCAAAACTTTGTTCTGAATTTCAAAACAGTATGCTCCAAGGCAATTATCAACTCGCTATTACACTTCAAGATAAACTTGTAAAACTTAACAGGGCGGCATTTTTGGAGCCTAATCCATGTCCAATAAAATATGCGCTGTCTAGGCTTAATTTAACATCGAATGAAGTAAGATCACCTCTGGTTGCAGTAGATAAAGAAACAGAAAAGGTGATGGATGAGGCGCTGAGGTGCGCCGGAATTATCTAAAATATTATGTCTAGAAAAAAACATCAAACTTCAAAAATTTCTCCGATCGTAGAAAATCGCAAAGCTAAATTTAATTTTTTTATTGAAGACACTTTAGAGTGTGGAATTTCACTGGAGGGTTCTGAGGTTAAATCGTTAAGAAGTAGTAAAAGCAGCATAGCTGAAAGTTACGCTGCTGTCGAAAATGGAGAGTTGTGGTTGATTAATAGTTTTATTCCAAATTATTCGCATTCTAAAACTTTTACGCATGAAGATAAAAGGCCAAGAAAATTACTAGTAAAAAAGAAACAACTCTCAAGACTTTGGCAAGCTACAGGTAGAGATGGTATGACACTCGTTCCACTTCGAATTTATTTCAATGAAAAAGGTATGGCTAAAACTTTGATAGGAATAGCAAAAGGTAAGAAGGCGCCAGACAAGCGCGAGGTTGAAAAAGCTAGAGATTGGAAAAAACAGAAGTTGAGGTTGTTAAAAGAAAAGTTCTGAGCTGAGACCAGTATTATTTAGAAGAAGCGTGTTTATATGTGTCAGTAACAGAGAGCAATCGTCCTAACAATAGCTTAAATGGTATAAGAGAAACACAGACAACTCCAAATTTTACAATAAAGTCTGCTAAAGCTAAGCTTATCCAGAGTGGTGCTAGGAAACCAAGACCTAAGAGCGGCACATCAAGATTAGCCCACGAAACATCATTAGAAACTTCTAAGAAACTAAAATACGAATCAAAGGCTAGCGAGAAAAAAATAAGTGTGTCAACTAATCCACCAATGAGTGATGATAATAACGGAGCCTTCCACCAATGCTTCAGATCAAAAAACAAAGAAAAAAGTCTTACATCTAGCAATTGGGAAATTAAAAAAGCAGTGCCAGAGGCGATGGCGACGCGCAATGTCACAAGTGGACCAAACTCTCCAATAATTTGTGTTCCAACAAGGGAACCGATTATTCCTGTAAAAAATCCCACTAATACAATTAATCTGGCAACTCTAGGACCGTAAACCCTATTTGAAAGATCAGTGATTAAAAATGCAAAGGGATAAGTAAAAGCGGCATAAGTTAGCCATTCACCAATCAAAAAATGAACTAAAATATTCGATATCACCACAACTGAAGCCATCGCTATAATTGCTACCAAAATACCAGTACGAATAGCCATATCTAATCCACTTTCTATCGACACTTAATGACTACATAACTACTTTTGATTTTGCAAGAGTATACCCAAAGAATTTAGATGGTTTCTAAGCCTTTTCCCATCTCTAAATATGTGAATTTGCCAACCTCTCTTTTCTGCTGCAATACAATTTGATTTCCTATCATCAATAAAAAATAAATTGGATGGGGTCAGCCCAGTTTCCTGCTCCACTTTTTCATAGATCTGCTGATCTGGCTTTACTAAACCTAAATGTCCAGAGATAAAATACTTATCAAAGCTTCGTAGCTCTGGATATACGTCACACGCCAACTCAAAAGTTTCCTTACCAAAATTCGACAATACGTAAATAGGGTATCCCGCTTGCTTGAGCTCATTAAGTATCAGCCAAGTATTGCGAATTTTTGGTCTAAACATCTGAATCCAATTGTCGCGCCAATCTACAAACACAGCTTCGAATTCTGGATAGTTCTTAATATGTTCAGCAATCATAGCTTTGAATGATTCACCCTTATCAATTCTGACATTCATAATGGCAACGATGGTATCTAATTGCCTGTTTTTTTCAATATTTGTTGATTTATATTTATCGATAATCCTTGTGGTGGACCACTGAACCAGGACATTACCTACATCAAAGACGAAGGCTTCAATTTTTCTTTTCAAACTTTACCTTCGCTTCTAATACTTGCCATACCTGAGAGGCAATATTAATATTGTCGAACTTTTCAATTTCCTGAATTCCAGTGGGAGAAGTCAGGTTTATTTCAGTTAATTTTTTACCAATGATGTCAATACCCACTAAAACTTGACCACTTTTTTTCAACGTAGAACCAATAGCTTTACATATTTCTAAATCAGCTCCAGAGAGATTACTTTTTTCGGCTGTTCCCCCCACGTGCATATTTGACCTAATATCGCCATGCTTTGGAACCCTATTTATTGCTCCGATGGGTTCACCATCAATAAGAATTACCCTTTTATCACCATTCATTACTTCTGGTAGATACTGTTGACAAATTAGAGGTTCTCGAGATGTTTTCATAAATAACTCAAAGACCACCGGTAGGTTTGGGTCATCTGCACCCAATTTAAATATTCCCTCACCACCATTTCCGTACAGCGGTTTAACAATAATATCACCCATACTTTTATGAAATCTCTCCATTGCCCGCAAATCCCGCGAGACTAATGTGGGAGGAATTAAATTTGGAAATTTTAAAACTAGGATTTTTTCTGGAAAATTTCTCACCCAAAAAGGGTCATTCACAACTAAAACTTCAGGCGTTAATAGATCTAAAATATGTGTTGTAGTTATATAAAGCATATCAAAGGGTGGGTCTTGCCTTAGCCAAACAATATCAAAAGCGCTCAATAATAATTCCTGAGGTTCTTCTATTTGAGCAAATTCAATCAAATCTCTTTGCACTTTTACAAAAGATCCAAAAGCCTTTACTTTTCCGTTGTCGTATTTTAACTGCTCTGGCGAATAAACAAAGTTTAGATGCCCTCTTTTTTGTGATTCCTCAATCAACCTGAAGGTTGTATCAGCAGATACATCTATTTGATCAATTGGATCCATTTGAAATGCAATTTTCAGTGCCATCTGATTACCTCAAAACTTAGCTTTTATTTTCGCTTTATTTGCTATAGCTCTATCATAAATCATCTTTTTAGGCACAGACAAGGTTTCTGACAAAAACTTAACAGTATCTTTAACACTTTTACTCTTGAGTTCAAAAAGTAAATACTCATCTATCTGCTGTGTAGTCAACTGATCTTCATTTCTCGGACCAATAACTATCACAAATTCTCCTAATATTTTAAGCCTATCTCTAAAATTCTCTAAAATTTTAATTACAGAACCTCTTTGTACCTCTTCAAACTTTTTTGTCATTTCCCTGCAAATTGCTAAAGGATGCTCAGGACCGAAAACTTTTTTTATCATTTCAAGGGTTACAAGTAGGCGTTTTGGCGACTCATAAATAATGGTAGTACAAGAGAATGAACTTAACTTTACTAACTCAACTTGGGCTTTAGTCCTTTTTGTTGGCAGAAATCCAAAAAAATAGAATCTATCAGAAGGTAATCCAGACAACGTTAATGCTGTTATTACCGAATTTGCACCGGGCAAACTATATAAGTTTCCTCCTTCAGTAATTAACTGAGATACCAACTTATAACCTGGATCAGAAATCAAGGGTGAACCAGCATCAGAAATTAAAGCTACCGATTTCCCATCTTTAATATAGTTTAATATCTTTCTTCGCGTAGATGCATTGCTATTGTCAGAATAAGCAATCATTTTGCGCCCCGCTAACATAATTTTATACATAGAAAGCAATTTCTTTGCTGTTTGAATGTCTTCAGATACAATACAATCACAGTTCTTTAATACGTCTAACACTCTTAATGTTATATCACCTCTATTACCTATCGGAGTACAAAGTAGGTACAAACCTGATTCTAGTTTTGATAGCATTTCAGTCCTTGCATTAGGATTTTTACTTTTCTTTCAACATAGTTTATCCTTTCATAAACATAACTTGCCACCAATAAACGTACAAATCAAAAAGAAACAAAATTTAATGTTCAACGAAGGTAATAAATTTTTTCTTTTCCAAAGTTTCATAAAAGGGAAGGGAAAGTTAGTTATTCTTTTATGCTTATTTTTAATTGGCTTTTTAGTTCTGTGTTCTTGTGTAGAGCAGGGAAATGTAAAAATTTTATCCAATGTAGAAGTACTGCCCCAAACTCGAATTGGAATATTTTTGCCTGTGAATCATAAACAGCAAGAAATAAATAAAAGAGCCATTCAATACTTTAATTCTGCGAAATTAGCCGTTGAAGATTTAAGGCCACTACCCATTGAAATACTTTTGTACAAGACAGACGGAACGCCAGACACCATCAGTAAGGCATTTCAAAATGCTAGAAATGATAATATCAGCATAGCCATTGGCCTAATAGACCATTACGAAACAAAACTGTTAGCCTCTCACCTTCGTGATACTGACCTAAAATTGATAACTTTTTCCGAAAAAAAGAGTGATTTAGGCCATAACATTTTTCACATGGCGTTAGACAAAAAAAATCTTTCAGACCAAATATTAGAATATTCAATGGGTCAAGGATATACAGAATTTTTAATATTAGAGGGTATAAATCCAGAAAATGCTATTAATGCAATTGAGTTAAAAAAACTGATTAAAAGAAAAAATGGGATTGTTTTAGATTATTTAAAGGTCTCCGAAACTCCAGACTTTCTTCCGAAAATGCAGATGATTATAAAAAATTATAATAGCAGCCCTAAAAAAGAGGCTATAATATTACTTGGTACTCCTGAACAAAACCTTATATTTACGCTGGCTTCACTTAAAAATTTAATGGGAAAAGGACGAGGGGAAAGAACACAGGTGATTGGGTTATCACCTTGGGCAGTGGAGCGAAATATCTTAAGTGAACCTGCCTTAGAAGGTGCTTGGTTTCCTTTTGTAAGCAATCAAAGATTTGGAGAGTTTTCTAGGCGCTATCATAAATTATACGGATCAAAACCCACTAAAGAGTCCGCTGTAGCTTATGACTCAATTGCAGCAATAGGGGCTTTAATTAGAAACTTGGAGAAAGTAGATATTCCTGATCCTTTTACAGTATCATCAATTACGAATAGATCAGGGTTTTTGGGGGTTTTAGGGACTTTTCGCCTCCTTGATAACGGCTCGTCTGAAAGATTATTAGGCATTTTAGAAAGTAATAATGATGGCATTCAAATATTAAAAAAACCTCCAAATCGTTTCTAATTTAAAAATACTCACTCTCAATGGCTAAAGCACCTAAAACAAATACTTCCATTTTCCCTAGCTTAAAGATTTTAAAGTTAAAATCAGACGTAAAAAATATCTTTAATCGAGAGAATTTGAACAGAAACCCAGAAAAGGAGGCTTTAGAATTAATTCACAATGAATACGAAAAAGCCAGATCTGAAATTAAATCAGTCCTTCTTACCCATCCTGAGCTAAGCCAAAAAGCATTACAAGCATATACTAATCTGACAGATAATATCATTTACCTTTCAGTGGAAATTGCAAGAGCTGCATTCCAACGAGCTAATAATTCTGAACCAAGCCAAATTACAATAATGGCCGTCGGAGGTTATGGTAGGGCGGAAATGGCTCCATTTTCTGATATAGATCTGCTCTTTTTAATGCCGGAAAATTATGATGCTAAAGAGAAAAACATGATTGAGGCCACTCTATACTCTTTATGGGATATGAAACTAAAAATTGGATATGCTGTTCGCACTATCTCGGAATGTATTTCACTTGGAAAACAAGATTACACAATTCGAACAGCCCTTCTTGAGCATAGGCACCTAGTAGGTGACCTAAAACTTTCTAGGCAATTGAAAGAGAGGTTATGGGAAAAGCTCTTTAAAAACTCAGGTTCCGAATTCATTGAGGCAAAGTTGAAAGAAAGAGAAGCGAGACACCTTAAAAATGGCGAGGCACGTTATGTAGTGGAGCCAAATGTTAAAGAAGGGAAAGGTGGATTAAGAGACCTACAGACCCTTTATTGGATCTTGAAATATATATATAAAGCTGAAACTCCTGCAGAACTCATTAAATACAACGTTTTTACATCAGCAGAATTTGAAGTATTTAAAAGAGCCGAAGAATTCCTTTGGGGTGTAAGGTGCCTACTGCATTTAATTGCAGGCAGAAATGAGGAAGTACTCCATTTCAATTATCAAGTAGAAATCTCAAATTTGCTGCGGTTCAGGAGAAAGGGAGGAAGACAAAGTGTTGAACTATTTATGCAAAAGTATTTCTTACATGCAAAGCAAGTTGGTGAATTGACGAGAATTTTCCTTACTGCCATGGAAGCTCGACACGTTCTAAATAAGCCAAATATTAGAAATTCGATAAAAAATATATTTAAGTTCGCATACGAAAATGCTCCTGCAGGTTTTATTTTTGAGCATGGAAGATTAAACGTGGCTGATCAAAAAGCCTTTTTAGAAAACCCTCAAAATTTAATTATGCTTTTTAAGAATGGCCTGGAAACTGAAATGCTTATTCATCCAGATGCACTAAGACTTGTTGCAGGTAATTTGAAACTTATTGATGAGAAATTCAGAAAAAACCCCAAAACAATTAAAGTTTTTTTTCATTTATTGCTTGACTATAATAACCCTGAAAGAGCGCTTCGACGTATGAACGAGGTTGGGTTTCTAGGAGCATTTATTCCAGAATTTGGACGGATAGTTGCCATGATGCAGTTCAACATGTATCACTCATATACTGTCGATGAGCATACTATCCAATGCATCATAAATCTTGCACTAATTGAAAATAAAAAACTTACTGAAGATTTGCCAATTGCATCTGAAATACTCGAAAAAGGCGTAAATAGAAAAGTAATTTATCTTGCTCTGTTTCTTCATGATATCGGAAAAGGTTTACCAGAAGATCATTCAATCGCTGGTGCAAAAATCGCCAAAAAAGTATCAAGTAGGCTTGGTTTGAATGCGACCGATTCAGAATTAGTTGTCTGGCTAGTTCGTCACCATTTGTTAATGTCAGATGTGGCTCAGAAAAGAGATATATCAGATCCAAGAACTGTGAAGGAATTTGTGGCTACTGTGAAAAGCAAAAATAGACTAAATCTGCTCACCATTTTGACAGTTTGTGATATTAGAGGTGTAGGCCCTAATGCTTGGAACAACTGGAAAGCCGTTTTAATAAGACAACTTTATACTGCTTCAATTATAGCACTGGAAGAGGGATGTTTAGTCAGCTCTGTTAGTTCAATCAGCAAAGCTAAAGAGAATTTAAGAAGATATTTAAAAGATGCAAAATTAGTCTTTCGCGTGGAAGCTTTTGAAAGGCATTATGATCAGTTTTGGCTAGGACTAGATACACTTACACAAGCCACCATACTTTCATTAGTAAATACTTTATCAACAAATCAGGTGCTTTCAGACATTAGGACAGACATATCTAGAAGTGCCACTAGGGCCTGCTTCGTTATGCATGATCATCCTGGAATTTTCTCGCGACTTGCTGGATCGATTGCCCTGTTTGGTTCGAATGTAGTTGATGCGCGAACTTATACTACAAAAGATGGTATTGCGACATCTACATTTTGGGTTCAAAGCAGGGAGCGCAAGCCTCTAGAAACTTTTGAGATTAGCAAACTTAAGACCATGGTAAAAAGATCTTTAGCAGGCGAGTTTGTAACCAGAGATGAACTTATTGAGAAAGGAAAGATTAGATTAACCGAGCGAGACTTTCAAATTCCAACAACAATCACCTTTGATAATGAGGGATCAGATATTTTCACAATAATTGAGGTAGATACCAGAGATCGCATGGGCCTTTTATTTGATTTAACCAGAACACTTTCTAATTCTAATATTTCCATTTCTTCAGCAATAATTGCTACATATGGAGAGCAAGCGGTTGACAGTTTTTATGTAAAGGACCTTGTTGGGTTGAAAATTTATAGCGAATTAAGGCAAAAACAAATTACACAGAAATTAAGAGATGCAATTGAATACGGATCAGCCAAAGCGATGAAATGAATACAAATTCAAGAAAAATTAATCTGACACTATCAATGTTTACAGTGGGATTTTGGACACTTGGCAGTCGGTTTTTTGGGTTTTTAAGGGACATTCTGATGGCGTCTTTTCTGGGTTCTGGAGTTGTAGCTGAAGCATTTTTGATTGCTTTCACTCTTCCAAATATGTTTCGACGATTTTTTGCTGAAGGTGCATTAAACTCAGCATTAGTACCAATGCTCTCAAAACATTTAAATGATGTTAAATCATTAAAATTCTTCGCAGGTAACATCATTTCTTGGCTATTAATTTTACTTATCCTTTTAATTATAATTGCCGAAATTTTTATGCCACAGCTAGTGATGTTACTTGCCAGCGGGTTTATTGGTTCAGAAAAATTCGAACTTTCTGTTGGTTATGGACGTGTTATGTTTCCTTACATTTTTTTAATATCTATTGGCTCTGCATTTGGAGCTATTTTGAACTCTTTAGGCTTCTTTAAAATAACGGCTGCAGCTCCAATTCTCCTTAACATCATATTAATAGTGGCTTTAGTTGTATCAAAATTTATGCAACTCGATATTGGTTGGATGATAACATTTGCTGTTCCGTTAGCTGGGGTTCTACAAATGACATGCATAATTTTAGTTTGCTACTATAAAGGAGTAATGCCAAAAATTTCCTTGCCAAAAATAAATACAGACACGAAAAAATTTCTTTTATTAGCTGGGCCAGCAATATTAGCTGGAGGTGTAGTTCAAATTAATCTATTAATCGGTAGGCAAATTTCCTCTTTTTTTGACGGAGCCGTAGCGTGGTTATCTTATGCTGACAGAATTTATCAGCTACCGCTAGGAGTAGTGGGAATAGCCTTAGGAGTTGTTCTTCTTCCTGATTTAAGTAGAAAATTCAAAAGTAATGATTCATTAGAAGCAGAGGAAACCATTAATAAAGCTATTTTATTAAGTTTATCGCTTGTAATACCTGCTACAATTGCATTAATGATTATACCGGATTCGATTATTAGAGTCTTATTTGAAAGAGGTGCCTTCGAACCAGTTGATACCCGATACACCGCTGACGCATTGTTTATTTTTGCTATTGGTCTACCAGCTTTTGTTTTACACAAAATATTCTTACCCATCTTTTTTTCAAAAGATAATACTAAGACACCTTTTCAAATTGCTTTAGTTTGCATGCTAGCAAATCTCATAATTTCGCTGGCTTTAATAAAAACACTTGGTTTCCTAGCTACTGCGATGGGTACTACAATTTCCAGCTGGCTGATGTTATATCTCTTAATTCATTTTGCAAAAAAATATTCTTTAAATTTTGACAGAAACAAGAGACTAGTTAAGGCAATTTTTGGAATCATTTTTTGTTCGGCAATTATGGGAATTTTTTTATACTATGCCGATTTATACCTCTATAACGCATATAACTATGGATTAGCGAAATACCTCGCATTTCTATTTTTGATTGGAAGCGCTGCGTGTATGTATCTTCTTAGCTTATATCTTTTAGGCTTTAAAAAATATTTGAACTACTTCCTTGAGAAAGGTCTAAAAGCTAGCGATGAATAAAAGCCACTAATACTCCACATAAGAAACCTCCTAGATGGGCTTGCCACGCTATAGAAAAGGGAAAAAATAAAACCATAAAAAAATTAGCTAAAATTAAGACTAAGAAAAACATTATTACTGGCTGCAGCGACAACTCTTTTGTCAAACAAAAAAATAATTCTTTTCCCTTCCAGTAACCTAGAAAACCAAAAGCCGCGCCGCTAGCTCCCAGCATTGGCAAATGCTTGGAGGACGAGGGTACTAAAAGAAAAAAAAGTGCTCCCAGAATTGAACTTAGCAAAAATAAATTAATCAAACTGATGTAACCGATCTCCTCTTCAATTCTTTTGCCCACTGCAAGAATTATGCTGACGTTTACTAACATATGAAAAAAATTAATGTGTAAAAATGCATAACTGAAAAATGATATATAAAATTGCCCAGGATATAGATTATAATTTGGGTCCAAATTTAAAGGAAAAAATGCCAAATATGTTAGAAGAAATGAACGGAAATCAACTCCAAATATTTGACAAAATACCTCTAGTATAAAGATGACTAAAACTAAACCTAAAACTCCTGCCGGTAACCGATTAAAAATGTTCTCACTTTTTTTTCTAGAACTCATTTACATACTCCACCAAAATGAAAAGTCTTTTTTGAACTTTCGAATTTAATCTGATGGTTGACCGTAGATGCATAAATAATTAAACCATCATACATTAATATGATTAAATGAGGAAACAATATGGAAAACCCCTCACATAGCAAAAGAATTTTCTCCGGTATACAGCCTACAGGAAATTTAACAATTGGTAACTACCTAGGAGCGGTAAAGCGTTGGGTGAAGCTTCAAGCTGAGAAAATTGATACTATTTATTGCATTGTCGACCTTCACGCTGCTACTATTTGGCAAGAACCTAGGGAATTGAAAGAGTCTACGAGAGAACTAGTAGCCTCACTTTTAGCCTGTGGATTGAACCCTGAAGAGTCCACTCTATTTAATCAAAGTCAAGTTTCTGTGCACTCTGAACTCGCCTGGATTTTTAATTGTGTTGCTAGGATAGGCTGGCTTAATAGAATGACCCAATTCAAAGATAAAGCCGGAAAAGATAGAGAAAAAGCCTCCGTTGGTTTATTTGCCTACCCAACATTAATGGCAGCAGATATTCTCGCTTACAAAGCAACTCATGTTCCAGTTGGAGAGGACCAAAAGCAGCATTTAGAATTAACCAGAGATATAGCATCAAAGTTCAATTTAGATTATAAAGTTAGAAATTTTTTTCCACTCCCTGAACCCTTAATTGAAGGAGCAGCAACCCGAGTAATGAGCCTTAGGGACGGTCAAAAAAAAATGTCCAAATCTGATCCATCTGATTTCTCTCGGATTAATTTAAATGATAATAATGACCTAATTAACCAAAAAATTAAAAAGGCAAAAACCGACCCTTACCCACTACCCGACTCATTGGTTGAGCTACAGGAAAGGCCAGAAGCTCTTAATCTGATCAACATATACGCTGCCCTTAGTGACAAAACACCTGAAGCGGTATTGATAGAGTTTAGTGGGAAAACATTCTCATATTTTAAGCCCAAACTTGCCGAATTAACAGTAGATCAAATATGCCCAATTTCAGATAAAATGAAAGCATTACAGAAAGATCCAAGTTATATTGATTCTGTACTAGAAAATGGTTCTGTTGAAGCAGAAAAAATTGCAAATCCTATTATTGACGAAGTATATGAAATTGTTGGTCTAATACGAAAAAGGCGCCAACACTAAAATATAAGTTTTGGATTAAGTTTAATTAATGATATACAGATCTTATAATATATTAATTCAAGTTATCTTTTAGAATAATGCGTAAGTTCCTAGTTGTGATGGACGATAGTCCAGAATTTTTAAATGCTATACATTATGCTGCTGCTAGAGCAGCAAAATCTAGTGGTGCAGTAGAAATTCTTGGTATTATAGGACCTGAAGAGTTTCAACATTGGCTTGGTGTGGCGGATGCGATGAGGGCTGAGGCACGACAAAGAATTAAAGATCGTTTTAAAGAATTTTCAAGCTGGATGGTAGAAAAAGAAGGAATTGAACCCGAATTGGTGATCAGAGAAGGAGAACACGCCACAGAAGTAATAGCCCAAATAAATGCAGATAAAGAAGTCGGTGTACTTGTATTGGGTGCTGGTACATCGGGGGAAGGGCCAGGACCCTTAGTTACCCAACTCGTATCACGACAAGGTGGAGATCTGCCTGTTCCGGTTACAATCGTTCCAGGATCGATGACTAAGGAAGCAATAGAAGCAGTCTCATAACCTACTCAATTTAGAACAGTTCTAAACAATCTTGACAACTTATGATCAAAAAAGCATAATAAGAGTATGTATATCCAAACTGAAATGACGCCGAACCCTGCCACTCTTAAATTTCTGCCTGGTGAGAAGGTTCTTGAAGCGGGAAGTATTGATTTCACTAATAGTGAAAAAGCCAACTCGTCCCCTTTAGCCAAGAGGATTTTTGAAGTAGAAGGTGTTGATGGAGTTTTTTTAGGGCTGGATTTTATCACTGTTACTAAATTACAAGAATTTGATTGGGAGCATTTAAAGCCAGGAGTATTAGGAGCGATAATGGATCACTTTCAATCAGAGGAACCAGTTTTACATGAGGACTCCAGTACAGTTTCTCATGCGGTTCATGAGGGTCCAAACAGTGAGATTGTGGATAAAATAACGGAGTTACTAGACACAAGAATCCGTCCTGCTGTTGCTCAAGATGGAGGTGACATAACGTTTCATAATTTTGAGAATGGAATAGTATATTTACACATGCAAGGAGCGTGCGCAGGATGTCCCTCTTCCACGATGACTTTAAAAATGGGTATAGAAAATCTTTTGAGACATTATATACCAGAAGTATCTGAAGTTCGTCCGATATCCGAACAACCCCTATGAACAATAAATTACTGGCTATAGATGCTTCAAATGGATTCCTCTCCGTAGGACTCTTTGACTGTGGAAAATTATTGAATAAATCAGTCACTGAGGTGAAAAGGGACGTATCTAACTTGCTTTTTGATGCTATTGACAAGGTTCTATCAAACGAAAAAAAAAAATTTCTGAAATTGCAAAAATAGCTGTTTGTATTGGACCAGGAAACTTTACCGGCATTAGAGCTGCAGTATCTGCCGCCAAAGGCTTATCGCTTGGACTACAAGTGGATTTAGTAGGAGTAAATACTTTTCAAGCTATTGCTGAGCAGAGATGCTCTGTGATATTTAACAACAATTTCGGCAAATTTTTACTTCAAAGATTTGATGCGGGAAAAGAAATTACTCCGGTGAAACAAATTTCTGAAAATGATGCTGAGTTAGAAATTTTGAACTCCAATCAAAAAGTTATCGGTTTTCAAATGCATAAGCAGTTTGAAGATTGTTACTTCTATGAGGAGGTAAGACTCATTGACATAGAAAGAGTGGGGTTGCTGGCTAACAAGAAAAACCCTACTAAGCAGGAGCAAGTTAAACCATTTTATTTTGTATCACCAAGAATTTCAGAACAGAAAAAGTGACAATAGGTACTTTACAAAAACAAAGTTTAAGGCTCGCAAATTTGCATAAACAATGTTTCAGACATTTACCGCCACCCTATTCGGCAAATTCATTTCAAGAATTCTTACGAAATGAAACTTACTTTCTAGCAGAAGAAAAATATAAAGGTTTTGCAATTGCAAGACTTGTATCCGAAGTAGCAGAATTAATCACTATAGCAGTTGACCCAAATTTAAGAAGAAAAGGAATTGGTAAAAAAGTTTTGGACGAGCTTATCAATAAGGTGGCCAACGCAGGTGCGAATCAATTCATATTGGAGGTTGCTTCTAATAACCAAGCAGCGATTAACCTTTACACTAAACTTGGTTTCACAGCTGTGTGCAAAAGAAAAAATTATTTTCGCTACAAAAATTTTAATGTTGATGCCATTGTTTTTAAAAGACTTTTAGAAATGGTTTGATAATACCTAGTCTCATGTGCCTAGATACAAAAAATCAATTGTGTACTTTACTTTTCTTATGGTTGCACAAGAATTGGAAAAGTTACATAGTTCTTCTCAGGGGGGCCTTCCCCATTGTATAAATTTTCAAAGGAAGAATAATGAAGACATTAACAAAAAAAACCATAAGCGCTGCAGTTGTAGCCTCATTAGTGGGTCTATCTTCAGCAGCACATGCTTTTACAGCATGCCAAGTAACCGATATTGGTGGTGTTGACGATAAAGGCTTCAATGCTACTGCTTGGAAAGGTGTTCAAGATGCCGTAGCCAAGCATGGAATAGACTCTAAACTTCTTGAATCAAAATCAGAGACAGACTACATGCCCCACCTAGGCTCTTTTGTTGCTGAAGGCTGCGATGTGATAGTATCTGTTGGATTCCTAATGGGAGAAGCCACTGCAACTGCAGCAAAGGAGAACTCTAATTCTAAGTTTTCCATAGTTGATTTTGCTTATAATCCAACAATCCCGAACGTTGTTGGTCAAGTATTTGCAACGGATCAAGCAGCATTTCTAGCTGGATATTTAGCAGCGGGAGTATCTAAAACAGGTATTGTGGGAACCTTTGGTGGTATAAATATTCCACCCGTCACCGTATTCATGGACGGGTTTGCGGCAGGAGTAAGTCACCATAACGAAATGAAGGGAACTAGCGTTCAGGTACTTGGTTGGGACCCTTCGGCAAAAGAAGGGCTATTCACTGGAAACTTTAACTCCCTCGAGGACGGAAGAGCATTTGCTCAAAACCTTTATGACGAAGGAGCCGATATTGTTATGCCAGTGGCTGGACCAGTGAGCCAAGGCTCAGCAGCTCTAGCAGCTGAACTTGGAACAGACAACCTAATGATAATTGGTGTAGACGCAGATCAATACATAAAAGACGCAAAAAATAAGTCCGTATATCTGACAAGTGTCTTAAAAGCTATGGACGCAACAGTGATGGGCGTTATCGAGTCCGTCATGGATGGCTCTTTTGAGGGTGGTTTGACTGTAGGAACATTAGCTAATAACGGCGTCGGAATCGCGCCTTTTCATGACTTATCAAGTGCTGTTTCATCAGAGTTAGCAGCTGAAATTGAGTCGATTAGATCTGGAATTATCGACGGATCCATATCTGTAAATTAAAAAAAAACTAGCCGGCCCACAAAATGGTAAGCATTGAGCTAAAAAATATTAGCAAATCATTTGGGCCGGTTACGGCCAACAAAGATATCAATATATTTGCCAAGGGTGGTGAAATTCTTGGACTCCTCGGCGAAAATGGAGCAGGAAAAACCACTCTGATGAATGTCCTTAGTGGATTATATCGACCAGATAGCGGCACTATCAGTATAAATAATGAAGAAAAAACTTTTGATAGTCCGCGTGATGCAATATCAGCCGGGATAGGCATGGTTCATCAGCACTTTATGCTAGTACCAATTTTTTCTGTGACGGAAAATGTTATACTTGGGAATGAAGAAACTGGATTTGCAAATTTTTTAAAGCTTTCAGAATCTGAAAGGAAAGTAAAAGAAATTAGTGAGAAATACTCCCTTTTCGTTGATCCAAAAGAGAAAATAGAAAGACTTCCTGTCGGTTCTCAACAAAGGGTAGAAATTATTAAAGTATTATTTAGATCTGCAGAGGTTTTAATTTTCGATGAACCAACCGCCGTATTAACGCCACAAGAAGTTGCAGAGCTATTCAATATAATGAATTCTCTTAAAGCTACTGGAAAAGCAATAATTTTTATAACACATAAATTGCACGAGGTTTTGGAGGTTTGTGATCGAATAAGTATATTAAGGGCAGGTGAAATAGTTGGTGAAGCAGACCCCAAGGTTGCGTCAAATAAAGAGTTGGCAAATATGATGGTAGGTCGGCCAGTAAACCTTAGTCTAGAACGTCGCTCTTCAAAGCCAGGTAAAATATTGCTAGATGTTAAGAACCTCAGTGTCTTAAGCGAAAAACTTGATTTGGCGGTATCAGATATAAGCTTTGATGTAAAAGAAGGTGAAATTGTGGGTGTGGCTGGTGTCCAAGGAAATGGGCAAACTGAACTTGTCGAAGCGCTTACAGGCTTAAGATCTTCATTGTCTGGAAAAATATCATATTTTGGACAAATGGTACCCAATATGAACCCTAGAAAGATACATCAGATTGGAGTACGACATATACCCGAAGATAGACAAAAATCTGGAATTATTGGAAATTTTTCTGTTGGTGAAAATTTAATATTAAATAATTATTATGCTGCACCTTACTCAAAACACCTAAAAATGGATTGGGACGTAGTTAGCATTGAGTCACAAAAAATTATTAAGAATTTTGATATCCGAACGCCTTCCAATGACACCCTCGCCCAAAACTTATCAGGTGGAAATCAACAAAAGCTAGTTGTTGGAAGGGAGATGTCCTCCCATGTCGACTTTCTTATAGCTTCTCAGCCCACACGCGGTATAGATGTAGGCTCGATAGAATATATTCATGAGCAGTTAATAAAGTCTCGCAATGCTGGGAACGGTATCTTACTCGTATCGACAGAATTAGAGGAAATATTAGCTCTGTCCGATAGAATAATAGTACTTTTTCGGGGGCGAATTATTAAAGAATTTGAGTCGAACCCAGCGCCCGAACAAATTGGTTTAGCAATGGCAGGACATTCTATATAATGATGGATTACCTAAAGAAAAAATTTGTAAGCGAACACTTGGATGTCAAAGAGATCCTTTTGGTCCCTATTTTTGCCACGTTTTTTGCTTTAACCATAGGCTGCCTTTTTCTTTTAGCAACTGGAGAAGGTCTCAAAAATATATTTATTGCATATTCAAGTCTGTTTATAGGGTCACTCGGATCACTAAATGCATTATCAGAAACATTCACCGCAGCTACGCCTTTGATTTTTGCTGCACTCGGGATTGCTTTGGCATTTAGAGCTGGCCTCTTTAATATTGGGGCTGAAGGTCAAATGATAATAGGTGGAATGGCTGCTGTAATTGTTGGTTTTTCAATAGATTTTTTACCTGTTTGGTTACATTTACCACTAGCACTCTCAGTTGGTGCTCTATTTGGAGCAATGTATGCTTCCATTGCTGGTTGGCTAAAGGCATCCACGGGTGCACATGAAGTTATATCTACAATTATGCTTAATCTTATAGCTATAAGACTTTTGGATTATATGTTGAGAAGCCCGATAATCCAGAAAGAAGGTAGGAATGACCCTATTTCAAAATCTGTTCTTAATACATCAGAACTTCCACAACTTCTATCATTTATTGATCCTCAATTACGATTACACGCAGGTTTCTTGGTAATGCTAGGTACTGTTCTATTAATTTATTGGCTATTATTTCATACAACTATTGGATATGAGTTTCGATCAACCGGAGCAAACCCAAACGCAGCAAAATATGCCGGTATAAAAGCCACTTTTACGATAGTTTTGGTCATGTTTATAGCTGGTGCTCTAGCGGGACTAGCTGGGGCAAATCAAATTACTGGGGTTTTGGGACGAGCATCTCCTGGATTTTCTGCAAGTATAGGCTTCGATGCAATTGCCGTAGCTCTTTTGGGGCGATCACATCCTATAGGTGTTTTGTTTGCTGGTTTACTCTTTGGAGCATTGATAGCAGGAGGTCGTCTGATGCAGGTTAAAGCAGGGGTGAGTGTAGATTTGATAACGATAATTCAGGCGCTCATAATAGTTTTTATTGCTGCGCCATTACTTGTTAGAAGAGCAGTTCCATGGATCTTCAAAGAGGATATTAAAAAAGATAAATGAACATGGAAGTTAAAAGCTCATATCATCAAATAAAGCAAACTCAACTCATTGGCTATATTCTAATTGCCTTGGGAATATTTTCCACATTTGTTTTTAGCGTTGGTGTCGAAGGAGACGCAGTATTTAGATTATCTCGCCCAAGAGATCCTCTCGCCTTACAAAACTTGGTTGTCCCCGCTAGTCCCTACAATTTCTTTGTTTCATTTGTCCTCACATTTCTTGGAATACGTCTTTTAATAAAGAGAATGAGTAATTATTCTTCATTATATTTAGGTCTTGGGTTCTTCCTCTTAATTACATGCTTTTTAGTGTGGGCAACTGCAGGAAAATCTTTTTCACTAACAGGAATGTTGCAAGCCACTGTGGTGAGAGCTACTCCAATAGCGTTGGCCGGGCTAGCTGGTGTTCTTTCAGAGCGGGTAGCGGTAATAAATATTGGGATTGAAGGAATGCTATTGGTTGGTGCATTTGCAGGTGCCGTATTTGGATCCATTTTTGGAGGATTAATAGGACTGATCTTCGCTATCTTCGTTGGTGCACTTTTTGGGTTACTCTTAGCCGTGCTTGTAATTACATATAGGGTTGACCAAATCATAGCGGGAGTTGCAATCAATATTTTAGCGTTAGGTACTACTAGCTTTTTAACATCTCACCTTCTTAAATCACATCCTCACCTCAATGATGCTCCCATATTTAAACCAATAAAGATTCCATTTATTAGCGATCTTCCTGTGATAGGACCAACATTCTTCCAACATAATTTTTTCGTGTATGGTGCTTTAATATTAATTATAGCGTCAACTTTTTACTTATTTAACACTGGCATAGGTCTTCGACTGAGAGCGGTTGGTGAACATCCTAAAGCAGCGGATACGCTTGGTGTAAACGTTTTAAAACTAAGATATTTAAATGTAACTCTAGCTGGTATGGTAGCTGGATTTGGAGGAGCTTGGTTTACGATTGGAAGCGTGGGTAGATTTGATGAGGCCATGACAGGTGGACGTGGTTTTATTGGCCTGGCAGCTATGATATTTGGCAGATGGCATCCAGTAGGAGCCTTAATGGCAGCATTGGTATTTGGCTTTGCAGACTCACTACAACAAAAGCTAGCAATATTAAAAACACCTATTCCCTCCGAGTTCCTAGCAATGGCTCCCTATATCGCCACCATTGTTCTTGTAGCAGGTCTTATTGGGCGTGCTAGGGCTCCAAACGCGATAGGCAAACCTTACATAAAAGAATAGAAACAATTTTTAAGAATAAGTTGAAAAAAATTTAAAAATATACTTGCTGATTTTCTAATTAGAGAATATTGGATTTGATAACGTAAACAAATACATCTCAAAACAGTATGCAAATTTACCTGCCTATAGCTGAAGTATCCGTCAACATTTTTTTATTGATAGGCTTAGGTGGTTTAGTTGGAATATTATCTGGCCTTTTTGGGGTTGGAGGTGGCTTTCTAATGACGCCACTTTTGTTTTTTATTGGTATCCCCCCTGCTGTGGCAGTAGCCACTGAAGCAAATCAAATTGTAGCATCATCTTTTTCTGGTGCCCTTGCACATTTTCGACGAAGAACAATAGACATAAAAATGGGTTGGTTTCTCGTAGCAGGAGGGCTAATTGGTTCAGCATTTGGTGTGCAAATATTCAAAATATTGAGGGATATTGGACAAGTAGACCTTTTGGTGAAGCTCTGTTACGTAATTTTTTTAGGAATTATTGGCTCACTTATGCTTTGGGAAAGTATTCGTGCTTTAGTTAGATCCAGTAAAAAGAATCGACATATTAGAATAAGGCGTCACAACTGGGTTCATCGTTTACCTTTGAAAGTACGTTTCAGAGCTTCAAACTTGTACATTAGCTGCATACCTCCGTTCATTATTGGAGTAATTGTAGGCTTTTTAGCGGCGATAATGGGAGTAGGTGGAGGATTTATTTTGGTTCCAGTAATGATCTATATTATCGGTATGCCTACAAAAGTAGTAATAGGCACATCACTTTTCCAAATCATTTTTGTAACTGGCTTTACTACCCTACTACATTCAACTCAAAATTATAGCGTTGATGCCCTACTAGCTCTGATATTATTAATTGGGGGAGTGGTCGGTGCACAAATTGGAACTCGGCTTGGGGTTTATCTGAAAGCTGAGCAACTTCGAATTCTGTTAGCATTACTCGTTTTAGTTGTTTGTGTGAAACTCGGACTTGAGTTACTGTTAATGCCTGAAGAACTCTTTTCATTACAAGAGATAACAAGATGATAAGGAGCTGTTTGACAATCATAATGCTCTTATTTTTAGGTGCCAAAAATGCCTATGCCGAAGAAAGTTCTAACAAATTAGTATCTGATCTGGAAAATAAAGTTATTGATATTACCTCAAACTTTGATGGCTCCGAATTATTTATTTTTGGTGCAAGTAGAAATCCTGTGAACCAAGTCAGTGACACTAAAAGAGGTATTATCATAGAAGTGATTGGGACCACTAAAAGCCGGATAGTTCGAAAGAAAGAAAAAAAATTTGGTATTTGGGTAAATGGCACCAAAGAAGTTTTAGCAGGTGTTCCTGATTTCTATCACATAACAAGTACAAGAGAGATTAACGAACTTTTAACTGCCTCTAATCAACAAAATAATGCTATCGGAATTATTAATCACCTGCAAAAAGAAAATAGCCACGTTAATCATGATATTTTAAATGCTTTGATTAAAATAAAGGAGCAAAAAAACCTTTACCAATTTAATGAGGGTACATTGGAGTTGAAAGAAAACATGTTATTTTCAACCAAAGTTTCATTACCTAACAATATCGCCGAAGGTTTTTATATTATAAAAACCCATTTAACTGCTAGAAATAAAGTGATAGATGTAACAAAACAACTTTTGGTCGTCAAAAAGGTCGGTATAGGTAACTTTTTGTTTAACATGGCTCACAACTCTCCATTCACATACGGAATTTTTTCTATACTTGTTGCCCTTATCTCTGGTTGGGCTGCATCTGAAGTTTTCAGAAGACTTCGAGGATAACTTATACTAAAAGCTTCACCCAATCACATAGTACAATGTAAGAAGTCCTATACGTTGCCGAGATACAAAAACCACCATACTTCCTGGTTTGTGCTGATGTTTTGTATTTTCACGTCCGAAGCAGGAATTTGTTCCCATGAAAAAACCAAAGACATACAAGATTCCAGGGGTCACTCAACCAGTAACTGATTTGAATCACTTACCCATAAAAGAATTTTAAATCAATAACCTTAAGCCTCTTTTAATTCCTCCAGAGATATCTGGTATCTAGGGTCAGGTCATATGGATTTGATGAGAGAATTTGCTAAGGAATTAAAACATTATTAGATGGAAAATGTCACTTTAATCGTTGGAGGTATTATTCCCGAGAATGATATTCCAAAACAAACGGAGTTGGGAGTAAATTTATGCCCTTAAATACTACAATATGAAAAGTTTTATGTCAGCTATAATTAAAATAGTAAAAAACAGCTGACTACTTATGCTCGTTTCCTATCGACCATCATTTTCTTTATTTCTGCTATAGCTTTTGCTGGGTTTAAGTCTTTTGGACACGTTTTTGTACAATTCATAATGGTATGACATCTGTATAATTTAAATGAATCTTCTAAAGCATCTAATCTCTCATCTTTATCTTCATCCCTGCTATCAATGATCCATCGGTATGCATGCAGTAATGCTGCTGGCCCAAGATATTCATCTCCATTCCACCAGTAGCTTGGGCACGATGTTGAACAGGATGCGCACATTACACACTCATATAACCCATCAAGTTTCTTACGATCTTCTATAGACTGTTTCCACTCTTTTTCGGGTGTTTTTGATTTTGTTTCTAACCAGGGCATAATACTGGCATGCTGTGCATAAAACTGGGTCAAATCTGGCACTAAATCTTTTACTACACGACAGTGTGGCAATGGATAAATTTTTACGTCGCCCTTAATCTTATCCAACCCATAGGTGCAGGCCAACGTATTTATTCCATCGATGTTCATGGAACAAGAACCACATATTCCCTCCCTACAGGAACGCCGGAATGTTAAAGAGGGATCAATCTCATTTTTTATTTTAATAATGGCGTCTAATACCATAGGTCCACAGGTGTCAAGATCCACATAATACGTATCCCTGCTTGGATTCTCACCAGTTTCTGGGTTATACCGATAAATATGAAATACCTTCAGATTTGTGACTTTTTCAGGTTTTGGCCACACTTTTCCTTGAGTTATCTGTGAGTTTTTTGGGAGCCGGAATTCTGCCACTGAAATTTTCCTCTATACTTTTTTGATTCTAGAACTTAGCTGGAACATGCAGTCTAAATAGACACTATTTGGATCTTTGCCAACCAAATAATCACTATGAAAATTAAGCTTTACACCAGCCGAAGAGCCCCTAGATCCTGTTGAAAATGAAATAGCACCCGTTGGTCCTTCTGCAGATCTTTTTTTACCGAGACAAATTTTTTGAGCCTCAGCGTTTGTAATCAAATTATCACTAGTTCCAACACAGCTAATTAATATCATCAACAAGCCTAAAGTTACAATAGCTTTCATGGGACTAATACACCCTCGCTTTGGGCTCTATTTTTTTTGGATCAATACCTCCATCTTCCACCCTTGATAGAGGTTTCTCATGAACAGACCGAAACGATATATTTACGTATCCATTATCATTTACTGTAGCCAGAGTATGCTTACGCCAATTTTTGTCATCTCTTTCTGGATAATCCTCATGAGCATGGGCTCCCCGACTTTCCTTTCGAGCTTCAGCTGAAAAAATGGTAGTTAAGGCATTCGGCATTAAATTGCTAAGTTCAAGGGTTTCCATTAGGTCAGAATTCCATACTAGTGTACGGTCAGACACTTTAACGTCCGAAAAGTTGGATGCAATCTTTTCCATCTTTTTGCATCCATCAGCGAGAGTGGAGTCAGATCTAAAAACTGCCGCATCTGCCTGCATTGTTTTTTGCATATCCAACCGCAATTTTGCTGTTGGTGTTTGTCCATTTGCTGCTCTTAGACCATCGAAGCGATCCATTGCTTTTTCAATGGACCGGGAGTCCAAATCTCTATTTTTTTCTTCACGCTTAATAATCTGTCCTGCCTTTATGGCAGCTGCCCTTCCAAAAACAACAAGATCAATAAGAGAGTTGGAACCAAGACGGTTGGCTCCGTGTACACTGGCACAGCCCGCCTCACCAACAGCCATTAGCCCTGGTAAGATTGCGTCCTCATCATCTTGAGTAGGGTTCAAAACTTCACCCCAATAGTTAGTCGGAATACCCCCCATATTATAATGAACTGTAGGTAAAACTGGAATTGGATCAGTAGAGAGATCTACACCCGCAAAAATTTTTGCACTCTCTGATATTCCAGGCAATCTGGTTGCCAGTGTCTCAGGCGGCAAATGATCAAGATGCAAAAAAATGTGATCTTTAGACGGGCCCACCCCTCTACCCTCTTTTATCTCCATAGTCATACAGCGAGACACCACATCTCTAGAAGCCAAATCCTTGTATGTAGGAGCATATCTTTCCATAAATCTCTCTCCTTCCGAATTCGTCAAATAACCACCCTCACCTCGCGCTCCTTCAGTTATTAAACACCCTGCCCCATAAATCCCAGTTGGATGAAATTGAACAAATTCCATGTCTTGGAGCGGAAGTCCTTGTCTAGCTACCATACCCGAACCATCACCAGTGCAAGTATGCGCAGAAGTAGCCGAAAAGTAAGCTCGACCGTACCCGCCAGTTGCCAAAACCACCATTTTTGCATTAAATCGATGAATTGTCCCATCATCTAGCTTCCAAGCGATAATCCCTTGACAGGTGCCATCTTCCGTCATTATCAAATCTGTAGCAAAGTACTCTATAAAGAATTCTGCATTATGTTTCAGAGATTGACCATACAGAGTATGTAGTATGGCATGACCAGTTCTATCGGCTGCCGCACATGTACGTTGAACAGGAGGGCCTTCTCCAAATTCTGTTGTATGTCCACCAAAAGGTCTCTGATAAATCTTACCTTCCTCCGTCCTTGAAAAAGGAACTCCATAATGTTCTAATTCATAAACTGCTTTTGGAGCTTCCCTGGCTAAGTACTCCATGGCATCAGCATCTCCAAGCCAATCTGACCCTTTTACAGTGTCATACATATGCCATTGCCAATTGTCCGGTCCCATATTTGATAGTGACGCGGCTATACCACCCTGAGCAGCTACTGTATGACTTCGTGTTGGAAAAACTTTTGATATGCACGCTGTCTTTAAGCCTTGCTCCGCCATACCTAAAGTGGCTCGCAACCCAGATCCCCCTGCCCCTACTATAACCACGTCATAAGTGTGGTCGATATATTCATATGCTGGCATCTTTCTCCCCTAATTTTCCACAAAGTACAGAGACAATAGTGAAAATGTACTAATAACCGCTATCAAAACACAAAAAATATCATTAATCGTTTTGATCTTCTTTCTAGCGCTTGTGTCAGATATATAATCTTCTATAACAACTTCAAGACCCTGTTTCAGGTGAAGAGCGGTTACTAAAAAAAAGATTATAGTTGAAATATTGACAAATGGTTTTGTAAAATAAATTCTAACTTGATAATAATCTAATCCAAAGTTCAGAAAGAAGAATACAAAGAAGAGACAAGTCAATGGCAACATTGCCACAGAAGTTATTCTCTGAGCCAACCAATGATCTGTGCCTTTCCCATGGTCAGTACTAAATACAGAATTAACGAGAATGATTAGTGTTCTCATTAATTTGCACCCACCGCAACTATGATGCCGCTTGCACCAAAAGATCCAATTATTATAAACCAACTAGATAAATCTACCCACTTGATGTCCACACCAATTCCGAGATCCCAAATTAGATGTCTGATACCCGTCAGTGTATGATATATTAGAGCCCACAAAGACAGAGTCAAAAATATTTTTCCAATTATCGACTCGAAAAAAAGAGTTACAAGATTGAAGTAAGATGGCCCTAAAGGAATACAAATTAGCCATACTAATATTATCAGCGTCGGGAAAACTAAACCAATACCCGTGAGCCGATGAAAAATTGAAAGAACAGACGTATTCTGTGGTCTATAAACCGTCAGGTGTGGTGATAGGGGTCTTTTTTCACTAGTGACATTTCGCATTTCATCTCAGCCTATTAGTAGGGAATAGAAGCCCAGTAATCCAAATCTAAAACAATATTGCTATTGTAATTTTCATTATCGTCTTTTATTTCAAAAGTTTCAACCTTTCCTTTAGAGGCAATTAATCGCAACCGTAGTAGGCCATAATTAGGCAGATCCGTTTTATACTTATCTAAAACTTCGCTCCAAAAATAAAGAGTATCTCCCGAAAAACATGGATTAGCATGAGTTCCTGAATTTATTGCATTGATCACTTGTGCGTTGGCTAACCCATTAAAGCTATAAGCCCTAGCCATAGAAATTATGTGACCACCATATATTAATCTCTTACCATCTCTTCTTTCATTCACATTGAAATGAACCAGAGAAGTATTCTGCCAAAGTCTAGTAATTAGGATATGTTCTGACTCATCTAGAGTTATACCACCACCATGGACAATTTTTTCACCTATAGTATAGTCATTTAATGTGAAATTTTCTCCAGAAAGGTGATAATCAAACTTATCAAACTTCAATGTGCTATTGGTTGGCACGTCCTTTGCTGAAAGGCAGTCTTTAAAAGATGGAATAATAGCCTTTTTACCCAACAATTTACTGCTACTCTTTCTCACCATAACCCATCTTATAAATTTAATAATTAGTTCATTTTTTTGATTAAAGCCTTTGGTCTCAACGTAAACTATGCCTGATTTACCATTAGAGTTTTCTTTTAGACCAATTACTTTTGACTCTGCTGTTATGGTATCACCTGGAAAAACAGGATCAAAAAATTTGACTTCGGCATACCCTAGGTTTGCAATTGCATTAAATGAAATATCAGGTACAGTTCTTCCAAAAACCATATGAAATACTGCAAGGTCCTCTAAAGGAAAGCCTTGAAAGCCAATTTTTTTTGCAAATTGAGACGAGCAATATGAAGCAAATCGACTGGAATATACACTTATATATAAAGACCGGTCACCATCAGTCATTGTTCGCGGTGTAGAATGATAAATAGCGTCACCTAGTTGAAAATCTTCGAAAAATCTTCCTTTATTGCTTTTTTCTTGTGTCACAAATAACTCTAATTGACTTTTTACTAACGGTTAATAATTCTATTTGCAGATTAATTGTTTCTCTTTTTTATGAGTTTAGCTCTGGCTAATAAATCTAAAGCCATTTCCAAATGAAGATTTTCAACTATTTTGCCATTTAAAACTGCTATCCCAGAGCCAGATTGCTTTGCCTCATTAAAGGCATTAACCTGCATCTTAGCATTTTCGATCTCCTCATTAGTTGGGGAAAAGGCTTCATTTGCAACTTTGATTTGGGATGGGTGAATAAGTGTCTTTCCATCGAACCCAAATCGCTTTGCTTGGTTGCACTCTTCCTGAAAACCTAACAGATCATTAAATTTGTTATATACCCCATCTAAACATAATATGCCATGAGCCTTTGCAAAAATATTCGTTATGCTTAGTGCGGTTCCAATGGCTTGTCTATCTACGTCATTGGCGATATTAAGCTCTTTTGCTAAATCATTTGTGCCCATCACGAACGCTTCTAAATTCTCTGTAGTAGTTGCAATGTCTTTAATATTTACCAAAGAAGCAGACGTTTCTATCATTACCCAGATTTTAATGCCAGGTTCTATGTCACACTTTATCATGTCTAAATACTTTTTGGAGTCACCCGCATAACTTATCTTTGGTAAAAGTATTGCGTGTGGAGCCATTTCAACTGCGGCAATAAAGTCATCTTTTCCCCAAACTGTGTCCCAAGAATTCACCCGCACAATTAATTTTTTATTACCGTAGGCATGTCTGTCTTTGGTAAGGTATTTTCTGACAATAATCCTTGCTTCATCTTTCTTATAAGAGCTAACTGCGTCCTCCAAGTCGAAAATCAAACCATCGCAGTCAAGTTCTTTTGCTTTTTCCAAAGCCTTGGTGTTCGACCCTGGCATAAATAATATACTTCTGAAAAGTTCCGATTTCTTCATAATTACTTCCAAGCAAACCCTAGAGGAAAATAAATTTCTTTTTATAATGTCTTGACGTTATTTCTTTAACTTAAGCCCAATCAAAAAGCAAATAAGCCAACAAAAGCGTCATATATCAGTTTTGCACCAGTTAGAAAAAGAAGACAATTAATTAAAGCGTAGAAAAATTTTTCACTTATTATGAAGTGAAGTTTTACCCCTATCCAAGTACCAAGAAACGCCATTGGAATTAACCATAATGAAAAAGTTAGCGTATATGTGTTTACAAATCCAAAATAAATGAATGGAAAAAGCTTAAATATATTGATTACCCAAAATATTAGTATTGTTGTAGCCTGGAATTCTGTCTTAGATATGTTTTTGGATAAGAGATAAATCGCAGCGGGAGGTCCACCGGCATGACTTATACAACTTGTAAAACCTGATATAGTAGCCAAAATGTAACCAAAAAAATTGGAGTTGAGCTTTTTGCTGAAAGGAATGCTTAAGTTCTTAAAAGCCAACTGATTAAACACGTAGCTTATTGCAATAAAACCTATAATTCCCTTAAGAAAATACGGGTTGGCAATTGAAAAGAATAAAGCACCAAATATCACACCAGGAATGCCTCCTAAAATCAAAATTAAAGCTGCTTTTTTTTCCCACCTTCCCCAGTAAAAATAAAGCCCTGTAATATCCATCAGCATCAACAACGGCAACATCAAACCTATTGCAGGTTCTGGTCCCACTATAGTAGTAAGAATTGGTGCTGCCACGAAAGCAGCTCCGGATCCAAAGCCTCCCTTTGAAATCCCAGCAAATAGAATTGCCAATGCCATAATAGAAAAAGAGAAAAAACTAAGATCCAAAAAACCCTTCCCCACCAAATTATATATCAAAATGTGGCTCAGCGTTAATAGCATATCTTTTAATAGATGCTTTTCAATTCATTTTAATACATTTAAACTGGGAATTGGACGAATCTGTTAGTAAACTAATTGATCATTTTCAAAATTTAGGGGGAGAAATGAAAAGGCCTAAAATTGCATTAATTGGAGCTGGCCAAATTGGTGGAACACTTGCTCATTTAATTTCGTTAAAAGAATTGGGAGATGTAGTACTGTTTGATATTGAAGAAGGTTTGCCAAGCGGTAAATCCTTAGATATAGCTGAAAGTACTAGTATAGGTGGCAATGATACCAAGCTGCGAGGCACAAGCGATTATGCCAAAATCAAGGACGCAGATGTCTGTATTGTTACTGCAGGAGTGCCACGAAAACCTGGTATGAGCAGAGATGACTTACTAGGCATAAATCTCAAGGTAATGAAATCAGTTGGTGAGGGTATAAAAGAAAATGCTCCAAATTCTTTTATAGTTTGTATCACGAATCCTCTAGATGCAATGGTTTGGGCACTTCAAAGGTATACAGGTTTTGAAACAGAAAAGGTGGTTGGCATGGCTGGCGTTTTAGACAGTTCACGTTTCTGCTATTTCATAGCTGAGGAATTAAATGTCTCCATAAAAGATATTTCTGCTTTTGTACTAGGAGGTCATGGCGATACCATGGTACCACTCACTAGATATTCTACGGTGGCGGGAATTCCGTTGCCTGATTTGGTTAAAATGGGTTGGTTAGATCAAGAAAAATTAGATAGCATTGTGCAAAGAACTCGTGATGGAGGAGCCGAAATAGTAAGTCTTCTAAAAACCGGTTCAGCATTTTATGCGCCAGCAGCTTCTGCCATAGCGATGGCAGAGTCTTATTTAAAGGATCAAAAACGGATCCTGCCCTGTGCTGCAGCATGTTTTGGCGAATACCAATTGGATGGTTTATATGTTGGTGTTCCGGTAATTATAGGAAGATCTGGCATTGAAAAAATAATTGAAGTTGAATTGTCGCCAGAAGAAAATTCCGAATTTAGAAAATCTGTAGCGGCTGTAGCAGGACTGGTTGATGCCTGCAAAGGAATAGATAAATCACTCCAGCAATAAATTATATATATTTTTGTGATCACAAATTATATTTTTGTGATCATAAAATAAAAAGGTCTTGTTTTTTGCACTAAAAACTGTAGATTGGTTGTCTACAGGGTGTTGGCACTTTTAAGCAAGTGTATAAGGGGGGATAATGAATATCCATGAGTATCAAGCGAAACAGTTATTGAAAGATTATGGGGCGCCAGTCTCTGAGGGTAGAATTGTACTTAAAGCAGAAGATGCCAAAACAGCAGCTGGCGAATTAGAAGGGCCTGTTTGGGTGATCAAAGCTCAAATTCACGCAGGTGGACGTGGGAAGGGACATTTTTTGGAAGCTGAGGCTGGCGAATCAGGTGGTGTTAGAATTGCTACATCAGCCACCAAAGCTGCGGAAGAGGCTCAGAAAATGCTCGGAAGAACACTTGTTACCAAACAAACAGGTAATAATGGAAAGCATGTTGGTAGAATATATATCGAGCAAGGAGCCAACATAGAAAAAGAACTCTATTTGGCGGCACTTGTTGATAGAAGTACATCTCGCATTTCCTTCGTATGCTCTACCGAAGGTGGAATGGATATTGAAGATGTTGCCAGTGCGACACCTGAAAAAATTCATACAATATCTGTCGACCCAGCGTCTGAGCTGTCCAGCTTTCATGGCCGAACAATAGCATTCTCGCTGAATCTTTCTGGGAAGCAAGTAAAGCAGTGTGTCGCACTAGTGGCTGCAGTTTACAAATTATTTAAAGAGAAAGACTGTGAAATGCTTGAAATTAATCCACTTATAGTGACCAAGGAAGGAAACCTTAACTGCCTCGATTGCAAAATGTCATTCGATGGAAATGCCCTGTACAGACAACAAGCCATACTAAGTCTAAGGGATGAGTCTGAGGAAGACCCCAAAGAATTAGCTGCATCAAAATTTGATCTAAATTATATCACCTTGGATGGCGAAATTGGTTGCATGGTCAATGGGGCGGGTCTTGCAATGGCCACCATGGATATAATTAAATATTTTGGTTCTGAACCTGCCAATTTTCTTGATGTTGGCGGCGCTGCAACTAAAGAAAAAGTAACTGAAGCTTTCAAAATAATTACTGCTGACAAAAATGTTAAGGGCATATTGGTAAATATTTTTGGAGGCATAATGAGATGTGATGTCATTGCTGATGGAGTAGTTTCGGCTGTAAAAGAAGTTGGTTTAAAAGTACCACTTGTGGTTCGTCTAGAGGGTACAAACGTTGATCTGGGCAAGACTATCCTGAATGATAGTGGTTTAAACGTGATTGCAGCGGACAACCTCGGAGATGCAGCAGAAAAAATTGTTATGGCTGTAAAAGGGAATAGATAAAATATGGCGATATTAGTAAATAATGATACTAAAGTTATCTGTCAGGGCATTACTGGCAGCCAAGGGACGTTTCATTCAGAGCAAGCAATTGAATATGGCACAAAGATGGTTGGAGGAGTAACACCAGGAAAAGGGGGTAGCACTCACCTTGGCCTTCCAATTTTTGATACAGTAAAAGATGCTCACGAAAAAACAAATGCTGATGCCACAGCTATATATGTTCCGCCACCATTTGCGGCTGATGCAATACTCGAGGCTGTTGACTGTGAAATACCTCTAATTGTTTGCATTACAGAAGGAATACCAGTTGCTGATATGATTAAAGTAAAAAGATCTCTTGAAAACTCCCCTTCGCGATTAATAGGACCAAATTGTCCAGGAATAATTACGCCTTCAGCGTGCAAAATAGGAATTATGCCAGGACATATCCATCAAAGAGGAACAGTTGGAGTGGTTTCCAGATCTGGCACATTAACTTATGAAGCTGTTGCACAGACCAGCATTGCAGGTTTAGGTCAATCAACATGTGTTGGTATCGGAGGAGATCCAATAAAGGGGACTGAACACATAGACGTCTTAGAACTAATGCTTAAAGACCCAGAGACGAAGTCTATCATTATGATTGGGGAAATTGGAGGATCAGCAGAAGAGGAGGCGGCTGATTTCATAAAAAATGAAAAAAAACATGGTAGAGCAAAACCAATCGCTGGCTTCATAGCGGGACGTACCGCTCCCAAAGGTAGAAGAATGGGACACGCTGGAGCAATTGTTGCCGGTGGCAAAGGAGGAGCGGAGGATAAGATTGAGGCTATGAAATCAGCAGGGATAGTTGTGGCTGATAGTCCAGCAGAACTTGGCAAAGCTGTTTTAAAAGCCATTAATCAGTCATAGAGATGAGTATCAGTTTTGACAAAAGATAATAAAATCAAATCCGGTGAAGACGACTCTTTCTTAGAACTTGGAAGTGTAGCTTTTATGGAAACTATGTTGGAAAAGTACCTCAATAAACCATCAAGTGTAGATAGCTCGTGGCAAAAGTATTTTAATTCAATTGATTTATTGGAAGAAAGAAACGAAAGAATTAGCCTTCAAAAACCTTCGTGGCATAGAAACGATTGGCCAATTAAAGTAACACAGAGCGGTATCCCTCAAACAAAAACTAATTTACCCCAGAAAATTACGAATGAAATAACAAAATTCTCTAAAGAACCTTCTGCTTCCATTACAGAACAAAAAGTTACAGATAGCATCAGAGCTCTGATGTTAATCCGAGCATATCGCATCAGGGGCCATTTAGCTGCAGATCTTGACCCATTAAACATAAATTCTGGGTCTAACAGACCAGAATTAGACCCAAAGAACTTTGGCTTTACAAATGAGGACCTTGATCGCCCTATTTTTCTCGATGATGTACTTGGACTCAAGTTTGCAACGTTAAGAGAAATAATTGAAATTGTTAAGAGGACATATTGCGGTACTTTTGCATTACAATATATGCATATATCAGATCCTGAACAATCTAGCTGGCTGAAGGAAAGGATAGAAGGCTTAGGTAAAGAGATTCAGTTCACGAAAGAAGGCAGGAAGGCCATTTTGAATAAACTTGTTCAAGCAGAGGGTCTAGAGAAATTTCTTCACATAAAATATATGGGAACAAAGAGATTTGGTTTAGATGGTGGAGAGTCCTTGATACCGGCAATGGAGCAAATTATCAAAAGAGGTGGAAATTTGGGTGTTAAAGAAATTGTCATCGGAATGCCTCATCGTGGAAGATTATCTGTGCTTGCAAATGTTATGGAAAAACCTTTTAAAGCTATATTTAATGAGTTTCAGGGTGGCAGTTACAAGCCAGATGAAGTTGAGGGGTCTGGCGATGTAAAATATCATCTTGGCGCCTCTTCTGATAGAGAGTTTGATGGAAACAAAGTGCACCTATCATTGACAGCCAACCCAAGTCATCTTGAGGCTGTAAACCCAGTTGTATTGGGTAAAGTAAGAGCGAAGCAAGAGCAACTTAATGACAAATTGCGGACCGAAGTTCTTCCGATCCTCCTTCATGGAGACGCAGCATTTGCTGGGCAAGGGGTGGTAGCTGAATGCTTTGGTCTATCAGGCCTAAAAGGTCATAAAACCGGGGGAACAATACACATAATAATTAATAATCAAATCGGATTCACAACATCTCCAAGTAATTCGAGGTCTTCCCCCTATCCCACCGACATTTCATTAATGGTCGAAGCCCCCATTTTTCATGTTAATGGGGATGATCCAGAAGCAGTTGTTCATGCAGCCAAAGTTGCAACTGAATTCAGACAAAAATTCCGAAAAGACGTGGTGATAGACATTTTCTGTTATAGGCGCTTTGGACACAATGAAGGCGATGAACCCATGTTTACTCAGCCTAACATGTACTCGAAAATAAAATCTCAACCCACTTCTTTAGAGAAATATACCAAAAGATTAATTGAAGATGGATTAATTCCTGAAGGAGAGATAGAAGATATGAAAGCCAGATTCCAGAATTTCCTAAATGACGAATTCCAAGCAAGTAAATCATATAGGCCGAATAAAGCTGATTGGCTTGACGGAAAATGGTCAGGTGTAAAAAGTAGGGAACAACTATATCAAAGAGGAAAAACATCTTTGACTGAGGCACAATACAAAGAGATAGGTGATGCTTTAACAAGAGTACCCAAAGGTTTCAATATTCATAAAACAATATCTAGAATGCTAGATAATAAGCGGGTGGCAATAACCATGGGGGAGAATATTGATTGGGCGACTGCGGAAGCCTTTGCATTTGGCAGTTTATTAGTGGAAGGTTTTCCAGTCAGGCTTTCTGGGCAAGACTGCACCAGAGGGACATTTAGCCAGAGACATTGCGCATTTGTAGACCAAAAAACTGAGGAGCGATACTACCCACTCAATAACATAAGTGGTTCTCAGAGCGAGCTAGAGGTTATTGATTCCATGTTATCAGAGTACGCGGTGTTAGGTTATGAATATGGATACTCTCTGGCAGAACCAAATACTTTATGTCTTTGGGAGGCGCAATTTGGAGACTTCGCTAACGGGGCCCAGATAATGTTCGATCAGTTTATATCAAGTGGTGAAAGAAAATGGCTTCGAATGTCAGGCCTTACAGTGCTCCTTCCACATGGGTTTGAAGGTCAAGGCCCTGAGCACTCTTCAGCCAGACTTGAAAGATTTCTTCAAATGTCAGCTGAGGATAACTGGATAATTGCCAATTGCACCACGCCGGCAAATTACTTTCATATATTGAGAAGGCAACTACATAGAAAGCTCCGAAAACCTTTAATTATCATGACGCCTAAATCTCTACTCAGACATAAGAAAGCTGTAAGTATAAAATCTGACTTTATCAATGGATCAAGCTTTCACAGGGTACTATGGGATGATGGTTTTGGAGACAAAAATAAAGAACTGCTTGCAGACATTCTTATCGAAAGAGTTATTATTTGCTCTGGAAAGATTTATTTTGATATTCTTGAAAAACGCAATGCGGAGGAATTACTTGGAATTTACATACTTAGAATAGAGCAACTATATCCTTTTCCTGAAAAATCTTTTTGCAAGGAGCTGAAGCGTTTCCCAAATGCAAATTTTGTTTGGTGCCAAGAGGAACCAAAAAATCAAGGAGCATGGTCCTATATATCCACTCTAATTTTAGAACAATTGCTTAAATTAAAAATGAAAAATAAGAATTTGCAATATGCGGGACGATCTCCCTCTGCCTCACCAGCAACTGGATTGGCTCAGCAGCACAAAAAAGAACAAGAAGAGCTAATAAAAGCAGCTCTGGGCATTTAAAGGAGAACTTATGATTGATATTATAGTACCAACTCTTGGTGAAAGCGTAACAGAAGCGACTGTTGCAACCTGGTTCAAAAAAAAGGGGGACTACGTTGAAGTTGATGAAATGATATGTGAATTAGAAACTGATAAAGTCGCGATTGAAGTTCCAAGTACAGTATCTGGTGTTCTTTTCGAAATAGTAGCTCAAGAAGGTTCCATAGTTGCACTAGATGGGGTATTAGCAAAAATTTCCAAAGAAGAAGCCACTAAAACTAGTAATAAAGTTACTGATAAAAAAGAGGTAAATATCAATATATCTGGTAAAAAAATAACTGATATTGAACATTCCCCTTCTGCAAAAAAGATGATGGTGGAAAATAATATAAGTTCTGAAGACATAAATGGATCAGGCAAAGAGGGAAGAATTCTAAAGGAAGACGTTACAAACTTTTTAGATAATACGAAGGTTTTAACGCCCCGCAATCAAAATGACCTCAAGAGTTCTACGTCGACAATTCAACCTGAAATGAAACCCTCAGAAAATTTAGAAGAAGTTAAGAGAATGTCCCGCCTTAGACAAACTATAGCAGAAAGGTTAAAAGATGCCCAAAATACTGCTGCAATTTTAACTACCTACAACGAGGTAGACATGACAGAAATACTAAATATCCGAAAAACTTTTGGGCAGGACTTTGAGATTAAACACTCTGTAAAGCTGGGTTTTATGTCATTTTTCATTAAAGCTTGCTGCCATGCGCTGCTTGAAGTTCCAGAGGTCAATGCCGAAATACGAGGCTTAGATGTGGTTTATAAAAAATTTGTAAATATGGGTGTTGCTGTAGGTACAGAAAATGGTTTGGTTGTACCAGTGATTAAAAATGCAGACCAACTTAATTTTGCAAATTTAGAAACTAAATTAAACGAACTAGGCAGACGGGCTAGAAATGGTGAGCTTACTATCCCCGAAATGAGTGGTGGTACATTTACAATATCAAATGGTGGAATTTATGGATCACTAATGTCATCACCCATACTTAATCCACCACAATCTGGAATTTTGGGAATGCACAAAATACAGGACAGACCGATTGCACTTGCAGGTAACGTGGTGGTCAGACCCATGATGTATGTTGCCTTAAGTTATGATCATAGAATTGTGGATGGTAAAGGAGCTGTGACTTTTTTAGTGAGAGTAAAAGATGCTTTAGAGGATCCTAGGCGTTTGCTAATAGATCTTTAAATTTAAAATGGAAAAAATTTATGTCTGAATACGATGTTATAGTGATTGGGAGTGGACCAGGCGGTTACGTAGCAGCCATTAAATCTGCACAGTTAGGGTTAAAAGTAGCTTGTATTGAATCAAGATCTTCCTTAGGAGGGACATGTCTTAATGTAGGCTGCATACCTTCAAAAGCCTTACTATATTCTTCTGAAAAGTATTCTGAAAGTATTAACAAATTTTCCAAAATGGGAATACATATACCCAAACCATCTTTTGATTGGTCAAAGATGTTAGACTACAAACAGTCAATGATAGATCAAAACACGAAAGGTATTTCGTATTTATTTAAAAAAAATAATATTGATTGCATTATAGGAACGGGAAAAATAAAGAACAAAAATGAAGTGCAAGTAAACGACCAGTCCCTAAAAACAAAAAATATCATAATTGCCACTGGCTCTGAACCGTCAGCTCTTGGTAAAATCAAATTTGATGAAAAAAGAATTGTAAGCTCAACTGGTATTTTAGAATTAGAAAAGGTTCCCAAAAAACTTACAATAGTAGGTGCTGGAGTAATTGGCATCGAAATGGGATCCGTTTTTTCCCGTTTAGGATCAGAGGTCACAATAATCGAATATCTTAATCAGATCGTACCTGGTTTTGACTTAGAAATATCAAAATCTTTTCAGAAAATTTTAAAAAGACAAGGCCTTAAATTTATCCTTGGGGCTTCTGTCCATAACGTAAACAAGGTTAAAAATGGACTTTCATTAACGTACCAAGAAAATAATAATGACGTTGAAAAAAGTATACACAGTTGCATCACTCTAATTTCAACTGGTAGAAAAGCTTACACGCAAGGATTAGGACTCAATGAGGTTTCAATAAGAATGTCAGATAATGGTAAAATTAAAATAAATGAAAATTGGCAAACAAACATTGAAAATGTATTCGCAATTGGTGATGTTGTAGATGGACCTATGCTAGCTCACAAAGCTGAAGACGAGGGAATAGCTGTGGCTGAGATAATTGCAGGTCAAGCTGGACATGTTAACTATAATCTTATTCCTAGTGTAATTTATTCATCTCCCGAAGTTGCTTGCGTGGGAAAAACAGAAGAAAATTTAAAAGAAGAAAAAATAGATTATAAAATAGGAAAATTTTCATTCCTTGGAAATGGAAGAGCAAAAACTAGTTTTGCGTCGGATGGTTTAGTAAAAATATTAAGTCATAAAACAACAGATCGCATCTTAGGCGCCCATATAATTGGACCATCAGCAGGCGACTTAATTCATGAAATTTGTTTGGCAATGGAATTTGGAGCAAGCGCCGAAGATATAGCTAGAACATGTCATGCACATCCTACCTATTCCGAAGCGATCAGAGAAGCAGCCTTAGCATGTGGTGACGGTCCAATACACTCCTAAAATAAAAGAAATAAGTTTTCACATATAGATACATCTTTATCAATAAGTATACTTAAGTCTTCTGAGTCCTTTTTTTTGAGAGCTTTGAGTATATAATCGTGTTCATTTTTATCTAGCAAGTTCCAATTTTCTGAAAGGCCAAACCTAATTGTGGGACTTAGCTGCAGCCACACTGTCTCGAGAATTGATAGCATGACTGGGGATTGAGCTCTGAGGTATAAGGTTCTATGAAATTCCATGTTTGCACCAATATATAAGCTAGCTTCGCGTGATTTGGCAAAAAATTCCATTTTCCCATTTATTAATTCTAACCTATCAATAAGCGCTTTATGAGCTCGTGGCATTGCTTTAACTGCTAGCTCAGTTTCAATAATTTTTCGAAGCCGTATTAATTCATTAAACTTATCTGAATTTAGAGTTGGTATCGATATTCTACCAGACACAGATAACTTAAGTGCACCCTCTGACCACAACCTACGAACTGACTCCCGTACAGGCATCACACTAGTAGAAAATTCAGATGCTAAACCCCTCAAAGTCAAGACATCACCCGGTCGTAAAAATCCATATAGAATATTGTCGCGAAGTTTCTTATAAACTTCATCATGTACAAGAGAATTACTATCTTTTTTTCTTACTATCATGAATTTTATATGTGATCACAAAAAAAAATTAAACAACCTTAACGTAAGTCATTTCTAAATTAAACAAATTTATAGAGAAAAAGGTTTCCACCCTTACATCGTATCCAATTTCTCATAATCTTATAATCCTTACATAAAAGGCATACTGTTTTCCAAAAGGTTTTACCGTGATTCATATGTAATAAATGAGCAGCTTCATGAGCTAAAACGTAATTTAATACCTCTTCTGGTGCCATTATCAATCTCCAAGATATCATTATCGATCTATCGTGTGTGCACGAGCCCCATCGGGACCTGGTATCTTTAAATTTTATGCCCTTATAGTTCTTTCCTAGAAAATTTGAGTGAGCATCAAGCATAGGCACCGCCACTTTCCCTACCTCCTTTATAAAAAAATTCATTATTTGGATGCCTGCCGGTCCATTATCTAATGGTACAAAAATTTTCTGGCCGACAATTGAACATGTATCTAAGGATTTGTTACCCCAACAGATTTTGAAAAACTTGCCCTTAAAAGGAATTTTAAGACCTACTTCCACCTTTTTGACAGAATCTATTAGGTTCTTCTTCTCAAGAAGCCAATGCTCATTTTTTTTTACAAATTCTTTTACTATTGTATCAGAAATATCTTCTGGGCAGGAAAGAAGAATTTTATCTGGAGGGGAGAACCTCATAGTAATTTTCTTACTAAGTTTAGAGTTCCGAACCGCAATCTTTATATTTTTTGGTCCATTAATTATTGATGGCATTTTTTAACCCTTGGCTCTCTGAAATAAGATCAAAAAAAAGATATTATCGCAGAGAAAATATTTAACAAAACATTAAATATGAATTTTTTTCGTAAATTCTTTGACAAAAGCACCAAAAATATGGCACTTGGCATTATAAATTTTATTAATTCAATGTGTGGAAAAAAATGCGAAAAGAAGAGTGGGGTGAAAAGCGCCTTTGCCTATGCAAGAAAATCAAGTTTTATGATTTAAACACGAACCCTATGACTTGTCCTGAGTGTGGAGACACCTTTACTCTTGATCAATTACTTGGCAATAAGACGAAGATCTCGAAGGACCCTTCACAAGCAAGTAAAGGTAAAGAGGAATTAAAAGAAGCAATTGTTGATGATATTGATGCAGATGGGCTTCTCTTGGATGAAGAAAATGACTCCATGTCGGACGAGCTGGACGAAACTTTACTTGAAGAAGAAGATGATGAAACTGTAAGCTTTGAGGAAATTACAGATGTGTCAACACCAGATGACGATTCATAGTTTTTGAGTACTAAGATTAGGGGCCATAGCTCAGCTGGGAGAGCGCTTGCATGGCATGCAAGAGGTCAGGGGTTCGATCCCCCTTGGCTCCACCAACAACCTATTATATTAAAAATTGACGAATTTAAGCTATTATGACCAGAGTGATACTACTCACTATTCTCTCTTTAAGTATAATGTTTCCAGGAAAAGGGGTAAGCCAAAGTATCAGTATCGATGACCTGATTATTCGTAATAACCTTTTCTACAAAAAATTTACAGATATACCTTATAGTGGCAAAGTATCTGGAATACAAAATGGGAGGCTTGTTGTTGGAGAGAGGCAGGGTATGTGGACTTTCTACTATAAAAGTGGGCAGCTTGAAAAGAAAGGCTCATATAATTTCGGAATAAAAAAGGGCTTTTGGGAAATTTACTGGCTCAGCGGCCAAATCTTTCGACAAGGCAACTATGTAAATGGTAAAAAGGAAGGCCTGTGGCTGGATTATCATGAAAATGGTCAGTTATGGGATATTGGAAGCTATAAGCTTGGAAATAAAAATGGCTCTTGGAAGACTTACTGGGATCATGGAGGTCTATATAGCAAAGGTGAATTTAAATTGGGTAAAGCAGAAGGCTTTTGGACATATTTCAAAACAGATGGGACACTAGATCATCTATTTACAGGGAAATATAGTGAGGGGAAAAAAATATCAAATTGAAAAATTTAAGTTTTTAATCATTTTCTCATACTAAATAATTAATTAGATAAAAATACAAAGAAGACGAAGCTAAGTTAATATATTTTCATAAACTGAAAATAGAGGTAAATGATGAAGTGTATTATGCTGTTCAGAGCTATTTTTTTGTATTCTTTTTTGATTTTTATGCAAATTTATATAGTTCCATAATGTGTTTGATTAAATAAAACTATTGGAGATAATAGAGGTATGCTTTGTAAAAATTTAAACTGTACTTTAATAGGGCTCTAGTATGACATTAATTAGTTTAGATCTCAATGAAATCTATAAACTTGCCTATGACGCTATGAAATCTAATGGCTGTGATGAGGCAAATGCAAAGGCTTTAGCACAAATAATCTATTCAGCAGAGAGGGATGGTTCTCACTCGCACGGCCTATTTAGGGTTCCAGGTTATGTAAAAGCTCTTCGCAGTGGAAAAGTAAACGGAAAAGCTAAACCTATTGTGGAAAGCTTAACATCCTCTGTAATTAGAGTGAAGGGTGGAAATTGCTTTGCTCCTTTGGCACAAAAAATTGGTCTAAAAAAACTAGTTGCAGTTACTAGTGAGCTTGGAATAGGCTTACTCTCCCTAACTGAAATCCATCACTTTGCGGCACTATGGCCTGAAGTTGAGTACCTTGCTGAGAATAAATTGGTAGGTATTGCTTGCACAGCATATATGCCGTCGGTAGCACCTGCAGGAGGAAAAAAGCCTTTCTTTGGGACGAACCCAATTGCTTTTTCTTACCCAATACCTGGTGAAGATCCTATAGTTTATGATATGGCCACCGCTGCCATGGCCCAAGGAGAAGTTCAATTAGCTGCAAGAGATGGGAAAAGAGTGCCAGCCGGCACCGGATTAGACATTAATGGAGAGCTAACAGATGATCCAAAAAAAATATTAAAGGGAGTACTTTTGCCATTTGGAGGTTACAAAGGCTCTGCCATAGCATTAATGGTTGAGTTATTAGCTGCAGGAGTTACTGGTGAGCAGTTTAGCTATGAGGCAAAAGAAAACGATAATGGAGATGGTGGCCCACCTCAAGGGGGACAACTCATTATTGCCATTTCGCCAAAATTAATTGCTGGAAAAAATTGGGTTAAACATAGCAAAGATTTTGTTGCTCGCTTGTCAGCAATAGATGGAGTACGTGTTCCTGGAAAACGACGGCACCAGAATAGATTGAATAATGGACCAAGAAAGATAAATGCCGATTTGATAGAAACCATAAAAAGCCTTCTGGTTTAAGAATGTAATTTCTAAATGAAATTCAAAGCTAAAATTATTAGACCAAAAAATACTGGCTGGTGAATTAAATAGATATAGAGCGCATACGAAGACAAAAATAGTAATCCTTTCTTTGCAACGTTAAAAACAAAATTATATTGACTCTTATTCTCCAAAATTCCTTTTTGGATATCCGAATTTTCATCACATTGATGAGGGTATCTATAAAAAGCTTTACCAAATGCCAAACCAAATATGTAAGGAGCCGCCCAAGGGAAGAAAGGATAAAAGTCTACTGTACCAATGTAACCAGAGTATAAACCAATCCAATAGCATAATCTTGATTCACAAACCTCAAACGAGAAATAATTTGTGAAAAATAAGATAAATAACGAAAGTACGAGAAGAAAAACCGATGGCATTCTTACAAGAAGTAAAGCAAGGAGAGTGCAAACAGCTAAAAGGTGTAAAATTCCAAAAAAGATAAAATACTCCCCATAAGCTATAAAGCTGCCAATTGTCACGAGAATTGAAGCAGCAAAGAGCTTGCCAAGCCTATTAAGGAAACGCTTCTGGTTTTTACTATATATCCAAAATAACCAAAAACTTAACCCTGAAATGAATAAAAACGAACTGCCAATAAACTGAGCAAATAGTCGCCAACCACCCGAATTTACTGTCAAGCTATCCATTATTCCAAACTCCCCAAGATCCCAACAAAAGTGGTAAAACACCATTGCTAAAATGGCTAATCCCCGAGCAACATCCACTGCCTCACTTCTAAAATACTTTTCCCGAATATTAATTCACCTTTAGATTATTATAAACCCAAGAGATAATCTCTTGGTGGCAGTTAGACTTAACAAACAATCTTTTACCTAAAGCACTGTGGTAAAAATTTATTGAGCAGGCATGCAGGTTTAGACGTGTATCAACATTCATACTCATATTATTTCCATAAAACCTATCCCCAACAATAGGGTACCCCAATCCCGCAAAATGTATTCTGATTTGATGACTTCTCCCAGTGATTGGCTTAATTGCAAGGTACGAAAAGCTTCTCTCCTTTTCATCCTTATGGAATCCAAGTTTTTTCCATATGGTTGTAGAGGCCTTTCCAGTGCTGCGGCAAATTTTCTGCAGAGGCCTGTTAGGCCAATCTTTTGCTAAAGGATAGTTAATAATACCCGACATCTTAGTTACATTTCCAAAAACTCTAGCTAAATATATTTTTTTTACCCTTCTATTTGCAAATTCAGCTGATAAACTTGACTGTGAAAATTTGTTTTTCGCAAACAAAACCACCCCTGAAGTATCCATATCCAACCGATGAACCACCAGTAAATTTTCGTATCTATATCTTAGCCGTGAAACCAGGGAGTCTTTATGCTCAAGCTTTCTTCCTGGAACGGTGAGCAGTCCAGGTGGCTTATCTACGGCAACAAAATAGTCATCTTCAAATACAATTTTCACATCTTCTTTTGGAGGGTTATAAATAAATTTACTTGCCATATTAACAAAAGAGTTTTTTGATAAGATGATAACTATAATGAGATCCCGTGCTCTTACCTAAGTTGTTATTTTTTAACTCCTTCTCATATTTTTCCACTAGGCTTTTTCCTAGTTCTACCCCAAATTGGTCAAAGGAATTTACTTCCAACAAAACTCCCTCAACAAAAACTCTATGTTCATAAAGAGCACTTAATGCACCCAAATTAAAAGGGCACAACTTATCATATATTACTGTAAATGAGGGTCTATTCCCGTGAATATTTTTATGAGATGACTGCTTATCGTTAACATTCCCAAGCATCAACGCTTCTGATTGTGCCAAACAGTTTAATTTAAGTAAATCATGATTACGTCTCGACAGATTAGTACTACTTTCTTTTCCTATGAGAAATTCACACGGCACTACCTGCATGCCCTGATGCAAATACTGAAAAAATGAATGTTGTGAATTTGTTCCTACATCCCCCCAAACTACTGGACTACTTAAATTCGATAAGTACTTTCCGTCTTTTTTAACAGATTTCCCATTGCTTTCCATTTGTAATTGCTGAATATATTTTGGAAAAACTTCGAGCCTTTTTTCATATGGTATGATTGCAAGGCTACGAAAATTACAAAAGGAAGAATGCCAAAATCCAATCAAACCAAGTAGTACAGGCAAATTTTTACTCAGCTTGGCATTTTGGAAATGGGAATCCATACTTGAGGCTCCTTTCAATAGCTTTTCAAAATTTTGGACCCCCAATGCCAACATTATGGAAATTCCAGCTGGGCCCCAAAGAGAATATCTACCACCCACAAATTTATGAATTTTAAACTTTTCCCTGAAGGTGATCGAGCTTTTTTCAACATTAGTGTGCTCAGATGAAACAGCTATAAAATGGTCCTCTAATTTGCTCTTTACAGGAAGATGCCGTTCTAACCAATCCTCCACGAATTTAGCATTAGTTAATGTCTCTAGTGTATTAAAACTTTTTGACACTACGATAAATAGGGTCCTCTCAGGATTAATACTGGTAAGTATATCATCCATGTCTGATGGATCGATATTAGATAGGAAATGCATATTTAATTTAGTTCTGAAAGATTTAAGTGCTTTTACAACCATTTCAGGTCCGGTCTGGGACCCACCTATGCCAATGTTGACAATCTCAGTAAAAGCTTGACCTGTTGATCCAGTAATTTTTCCAGATAATAGTTTTTTACAAAAGAGCGACATTCTTTTATGTTCTCTATTTATTTCCTTTTTAATATCTCCAGTATTAATAGGCAATGAACCTACTTGCGACCTTATCAAAGTATGCACTGCTGGCTGATTTTCCGTTATATTAACTATATTTCCATAAAAAAGGTCGTTTCTTAAGTCCACAAATGAATTCTCTATTAGTAAATTATTGAGCAAACTTAATAATTCATTATCCACATTTGTTTTTGAAAAATCTAATGTTATGCCGGATGCAGCTAAAGTATAATTCTCTGCCCTAGATTCGTCCTTGAATAAAGTTTCTATACGACGCTCCTGTATCTTTTGTGTATATAACTTAATCTTAGCAATTATATCAATTTTTGAATTCATGTTGTACTAGTGATTATATGAAAGAGCATTTTTAAAATATCTTTGGCACACATATTAAATCCAATCTCTTAAAATAGCTACTAGATAAGAATTAGCTTCCGGCATTTTGTAGCTTCTCAAAGCCCTTTTGGTGACCCACGAAATCTGCTGACCCTCTAATGGCTTTATAATTCCTTCCCACTTTCGACAAATAAAAAGGAATAAAATGATATTAAGTTTTTCATATTGATGAATAACGAATGTCACAGGCGCCAAGCAGCTTAACGAAGTTTCAATACATAATTCCTCAGAAAGCTCCCTTACTAAAGCTTGATTCGGCAGCTCCCCGTCCTCTACCTTACCACCTGGAAATTCCCACAAATTAGGCATCGTTTTGAACTTTGGGCGCTGGGTAATTAGCACCCTACCATCAGGATCAACCAAAGCACATATAGCTACCTGCTGATTTATCACGATCTGTAATCTGCATTAATTGATACATATTCATCTGAAAAGTCACAAGTCCAAAATGTGGCAGAATATCCGCCCATTGCCAAATCGACACTGAACTTTAAATTATCGCTTTTCATGTAATTTGACCCTAGCTCTTCGGTATAGGACGGTGCCACCCAACCATTCTCAGCTACAAGTATTTCTCCAAACTTTATCTTTATTTTATCTCTATCTACTGCTTCCCCAGATTTACCAACTGCCATAACTATTCTTCCCCAATTTGGATCCTCTCCATTTATAGCGGTCTTGACAAGTGGTGAATTTGCAATTGCCTTACAGACTGCCTTTGCTGATCTGTAGGATAATGCTCCAGTTACTTCAATTTCTATAAATTTCGTTGCCCCTTCACCATCTTTGACAATCAAGTGACTTAATTCCTTCATAACTTCACAAAGGTTTTTAAAAAAGTCACTATAACCAATATCCATCGAGTTTGACAAATGTAAATCCGCTACTGCTCCAGTTGCAGCCAAAAAAACAGAGTCTGATGTTGAAGTATCACTATCTACGCTGATACTATTAAAGGTAGTCTCAACAGCCTTAGATAAACTTTCTTGCAAAAGCTCTTCACAAATCGATATATCAGTAAAAATAAAGCCGAGCATTGTTGCCATATCTGGAGCTATCATACCAGAACCTTTTGCAATACCAGCAATAGAAATTTTTTTTCCTTTAATTAAAAACTCTCTAAATACTCCTTTTGGAAAGGTGTCAGTTGTCATAATAGCTTCGGCAGATTTGGCAAACGCATCAGCTGAAAGCTCTGTACACAAATAAGGAATCTTATTAATGATTTTTTCAACCGGCAATAATTCTCCAATAACACCAGTTGAAGCAATAAAAACATTTTTTTTTTCACAATCTAAATTTCTTGAAACCACCTCTGCTGTTTGTGTGACAGCCTTTTCCCCATGACTACCAGTAAAGGCATTGGCATTTCCAGAATTGACTAAAATTGCTAATTTTCCACTTGGCTCACTTTCCTTCCTCTCCTGTAAAGCCTTCTCACACCATTTAACCGGAGAAGAACGGGTTTCAGACTTGGTAAAGACACCTGAAAAACTGGATCCTTCAACTAATTCAATCAAAGTAAGATCAAGCTTTTCACTTGGTTTTATATTAGCACAAACAGATGAAAATTTTACACCCTCAAGGCTTGCTTTTTCTGGGAAACTATAATCTTCCAAAAAGGACTTCGACAGCTTGTTATTTTTTCTCAATCTAGCTAGCTCTATTTTTAAAGACTGTATTTTGTTTTGTATATCGGATTTTGTCATAACAGCCTTACAAATTACTTATCCTTAAAAAGCAAGCTACTGTCTTTGATAATAGCTTTATCTACTCCAGTATCAATAAAATTAATCACAGCATCTTTCTTCAACTCTTGTAACTTTTTCTCTAAATATCGTTCCTTTAATTTCACCTCTAGCTTTGGCCTAAGCTCTTCAAGGGTTGGTGCTGACTGAATTCTTTCACCATTTAATTTAATAAGGTGCCAACCAAACTCAGTTTGAATTGGTCGAGAAACCATTCCTATTTCAAGCGACAATACTGCAGCCTCAAAATCAGGAACCATTTGCCCAGGAACAAACCAACCTAAATAGCCTCCATTTTTTGCGGAAGGCCCAATTGAAAACTCAGATGCTAATGACACGAAATTTTCTCCTTCACTTAGCCTCTCCGATATGTTTTCGGCTTCATCTTTTGTGCCTACAAGTATGTGCGAGGCAGAATACTCTGTTTCGGGAGTATAATTCTCTATTGTTTGTTCATACAAAATCGCCAAATTATCGTAGGTGGGTATATCAGTTAATAGATTTTCGATATATTCAGACGCTCTTACTGCTCGGATTTGGTTTTCAATTAATATCGATGTACTATAACTTTCTTCTGCATTTTCACTCAACAGTACCTCATTTACTAACTTCTCTAACAAGTTGTCATAAAGGAACTCGTCACTCAAATCTAGGTACTCAGGCGATAAACTAGCTACTTCGGCCATCAAATGTGCCAAAGTTAAAACTTTACCATTCACATTTGCCACTTCAGTTTGCAAATCAATATTCTGTGCGTAGCCAAAACTTGAATATAACAAAGGCATAATAATTGTGGTCATAAAGATCAAAAATTTGGTCATTAAGTTGCATTTTGTCATTTAAAGTCTCAATCGATATTATATAACGAAGTTATACTAATAACATTTATCAAATTTTATTCTTTTTTTTCAAGTAATGAATTAAATATGTCACAATGGATAAAGGGCTCACTATACTATTTCAATACCCAAATAAACATGTTAAACCGTCTAGTATCTTCGTTTTTTTAATAAATTTTGGACAATCAACTTAATGTTTGGTATCGGGAATCTGGCAAAGAGAGTATTTGGGACGCAAAATGATAGGCTTCTAAAAACAAAAACTGTGCTGGTTCAGAAAGTTGCAGAACAAGAAAGTGAACTTTCAAAATTTTCTGACAAGAAACTAAAGGCGCAAACAGCAAAATTTAGAGAGCGGTTAAAAAATGGCGAAGGTATTGATAACCTTTTAGTGGAGGCATTTGCTTCAGTAAGAGAAGCATCAAAGCGTACTCTGGGATTAAGGCATTTTGACGAGCAAATCCTGGGTGGTATATTTTTACACCAGGGATTCATATCGGAAATGAAAACGGGAGAAGGAAAAACACTCACTGCTGTCCTTCCAGCTTACCTAAATGCGTTAGAGGAAAAAGGAGTGCATATCGTCACTGTCAACGATTATCTTGCAAAAAGAGATGCCGAATGGATGGGAATAATTTATAACTTTTTAGATGTTTCTGTTGGTGCAGTATATCCTGGTATGGACGAGGTTGAAAAAAAGGAAGCCTATAATTCAGACATCACCTATGCAACGAATAACGAATTGGGGTTTGATTACCTTAGGGATAATATGAAAAGTGACCTTGGAGAATTAGCTCAAAGAGGGCACAACTATGCTATAGTAGACGAAGTTGACAGTATTTTAATAGATGAAGCGCGGACCCCTCTCATAATTTCTGGACCAACTGAGGACAAGTCTTCTCTTTACCAGAAAATAGATAAAATAATTCCACTCCTCAATAGAAGCCATTATGAAATTGAAGAAAAATCTAGATCTGCAAATCTAACTGACACCGGTAATGACTTTATTGAGGAGCTCCTCCGCAAAGATAATTTGCTTGACGATAACAAAAATCTGTATGATCCAGAAAGTACAAGTTTAGTTCATCATGTAAACCAAGCTTTACTAGCTCATAAACTTTTTAATAAAAATAAAGAATACGTTATCAAAAATAACAACATTATTTTAATTGATGAATTTACGGGTCGCATGATGCAAGGTAGGCGACTATCTGACGGCTTACATCAGGCTATAGAAGCAAAAGAAAGAGTTTCTATTCAGCCTGAAAATATTACTCTTGCTTCAGTTACTTTTCAAAATTATTTCCGCCTTTATTCGAAACTTTCTGGAATGACAGGGACTGCGATGACAGAAGCTGAAGAATTTTTAGAGATTTACAAATTAGGTGTAGTTGAAATTCCCACTAATCAACCTGTAATAAGAGAGGATGAAGATGATCGGGTCTATCGTACTTCAGAAGAAAAATACCAGGCAGTAATCAAAGAAATCGTGAACGCAAATTCGAAAAAACAACCAATTTTGGTTGGAACTACTTCCATTGAAAAATCTGAAATGATATCCAAACTGCTAAAAAAGGCGGGGGTAGTTCATAATGTTTTAAATGCTAGGTTTCATGAGCAAGAAGCACAAATTATTGCCGAAGCTGGGGTTCCAGGAATGGTAACTATTGCAACCAACATGGCAGGACGTGGTACTGACATTCAATTAGGAGGAAATCTTGAAAAACGCATAAAGGAGGCTACTGATAAAAGTCCAGACCTACGTCTATCAAAAGAAGAAGAAAATAAAATTAAAAAAGATGTCCATGAGGCAAAAAAATTAGTCAGAGAATCTGGTGGCCTTTTTGTTTTGGCGACTGAAAGGCACGAAAGCCGCAGGATTGATAATCAGTTAAGAGGCAGATCAGGAAGACAGGGTGATCCAGGACGCACAGTTTTCTTTCTAAGTTTAGAAGATGATTTATTAAGGATTTTTGGATCGAACTTACTAGATAAAATGTTATCAAGGCTAGGCCTAGAGCATGGTGAAGTAATTAGTCACAGCATGCTTAACAAGTCACTAGCTCATGCTCAGAGCAAAGTGGAAAGCAGAAACTTTGAGATTAGGAAAAACCTTCTTAAATTCGATGATGTGATGAACGACCAGCGCAAAATAATCTTTGAACAGCGTCGAGAAATAATGGAGTCCGAAGATGTTTCTGACATCACAAAAGAAATGAGATATGAGGTAGTACAAAATTTAGTTTTAACTTTCATTCCTGAAAACAGCTATAAAGAACAATGGAACCTTGTAGATTTACAAAAGCAAATCAAAGAAGAAATAAATTTAGAAATTCCTTTATTAGACTTTGCTGAGAATGAAGATATTGGTCAAAATGAAATTCTAGATAAAATAACTGAGGAAGCCGATAAAGCTATTGCAAAGAAAATGTCTGATTTTGGATTTGATACCATCAGAAAAATCGAGAAACAGGTTCTTTTGCAAAGTGTAGACAAGAGCTGGAGAGATCATTTACTAAAATTAGATCACCTTCGCACAGTTGTTGCTTTTCGAGGCTATGCTCAAAGAGATCCTCTAAATGAATATAAAAGTGAAGCATTCATTCTTTTTGAAAGTATGTTATCAAAAATCAGATTAGAGGTCACAAAGTTTTTAGCATTTGTACAAATAATGAGTCAGAGTGATCAACAAAGCCTTGAAGAAAAACTGGCAAAAGAAGCAAAAAAGTTAGCTTTACAAAATGATCAGGTAGGAGATAAAAAAAATTCTCTTAATAAAAATGTTTCCGAAGGTATGAGAAAGGTTAATCCGGAAGATCCTAGCACTTGGGGAAAAGTAAGTAGAAATGCTCCGTGTCCATGTGGGTCTGGTAAAAAATACAAACATTGCTGTGGCTAAGATGAA
>CACKLF010000006.1 GCA_902600895.1 uncultured Alphaproteobacteria bacterium
TTGAAGCATGTGGCGTAAATTTTCCTGATACTTTAATTATTGAAGATAAGTATCAGTTTAAGCCACCACTACCTTTTTCTCCAGGAGGTGAAGTTTCTGGAATAGTGTCAAAGTTGGGCTCTGATGTTTCAGGAGTAGAGCTTGGTGATAAGGTTATGGCAATGACGCTATCTGGTGGGTTTTCAGAGCAGATATTAGTTGATGCGTCTGCATTGTTGTACAGACCAGAAAAAATGGATGGTGTAATTGCATCTGGTTTTACAATGACCTACGGAACTTCAATGCACGCTCTAAAGCAGAGAGCAAACCTTAAGAAAGGCGAAAGCCTTTTAGTTTTGGGAGCTGGCGGTGGAGTAGGGCTAGCTGCCGTTGAAATTGGGAAGGCAATGGGTGCAACTGTAATCGCAGCAGCTAGTAGTTCAGAAAAATTAAATGCAGCAAAGGAAGCTGGTGCAGATCACCTTATAAATTACACTAAAGAAGACCTAAGGGATGGCATTCGATCTTTAGTAGGTAAAAAAGGGGTGGACGTGGTTTATGATCCGGTTGGTGGTGAATTGTTTGAGAAAGCCTTGAGATCAACCGCGTGGAAGGGACGAGCACTTGTTGTTGGGTTTGCTTCTGGAGAAATTCCTAAAGTGGCAATAAATCTTGCCCTGTTAAAAGGCTGTTCGATAGTTGGAGTGTTTTGGGGAGCATTCAGGCTTAATGAGACAGAACATGATAATGAAAACTTCCAACAATTATTTCAATGGTATAACGATGGCAAATTGAAGCCCAAAGTTTCCGAGGTTTTTGGGTTAGAGGATGCTTCTATTGCACTCAGACGAATTATGAACCGGCAGGCTATCGGAAAAATAGTACTGAAAATTTGAGGCCTTAAAGAATGTATGAGGATAGCTATAACAATATGTTTGATTTAAATGGTAAAGTAGCATTAATTACCGGATCATCTAAGGGTATAGGTTTGGCTATAGCTTGGCAGATGGCTCGATCCGGAGCAAGTGTAGTTATTTCTAGTCGCAAAAAAGAGGCCTGTGATAAAGTATGTTCCGATATAAACGAAAAGGGATTTAGTGCAGTGTCTATTCCATGTAATGTTGGAGTAAAGCAGGATATTGAAGATTTGGTTGCAAAGACCAATACATCATTTGGCAATGTGGATATTCTAGTTTGCAATGCTGCAACCAATCCTGTTTTTGGTTCACTTTCAGAAATGCCCGATGATGCATTTGAAAAGCTTGTAAAAGTAAATATTCATAGTACTCTATGGCTATCTAAATTAGTTGTCCCTCAAATGATCGAAAATGGAGGAGGATCAATAATTCTCCTGTCTAGTATAGCAGCCATTAGAGGAAATGCATTTATTGGAGGCTATGGCATGACAAAAGCGGCTGAATCAGCTTTAGCAAGAAATCTTGCAGTGGAATTTGGACATGCAAATGTGCGGGTAAATGCCATATCTCCAGGATTAGTAAAAACAGATTTTGCTAAAGCTCTATGGAATGATCCTGTTTACAGAAAAAAACAAGAAACTGCTACTCCACTACGCCGCATAGGTTTGCCTGAAGACATTGCTGGAGTCGCTCATTTTTTAGCTGCTCCAGCATCGGCTTATCTAACAGGACAATCACTAGTTGTTGACGGAGGAGAAACAATTAGTTCTCTCTAGGTAATTAATCATGGTATTTCAAATAAACCTGCGGCTCCCATTCCTCCGCCTACACACATGCTAATCACGCAGTACTTTTCTTTCCTTCGCTTAGCTTCAATGAGGGCATGGCCTGTCATTCTAGCCCCGCTCATTCCATAAGGATGTCCTACAGCAATGGCTCCTCCATCGACATTATACTTTTCTGGATCAATTCCAAGTTTGTTTCTACAATAGACCACCTGACTAGCAAAAGCCTCATTCAACTCCCATAGACCAATATCATTTATTTTAAGTCCATGCCTTTTTAAAAGTTCTGGGATTGCAAACACTGGACCAATCCCCATTTCGTCAGGATCACACCCTGATACCGAAACTCCCCGTAATATACCAAGGGGTTCAATTCCTTTTTTATTTGCCGTACTCTCGGACATTACCACGGAGGCTGAAGCTCCATCAGATAACTGAGACGCATTTCCAGCCGTTATAAATTGTCCTTCATCAATCTGCTGTCCACCTTTGAAAACTGGACTCAGGCCCTGCAGCCCATCATATGTCGTTTCGGGTCTGACGCCCTCATCATACTTAAGCGTTACTTTCTTGTAAGATATTTTTCCTGTAGCCTTATCTTGTATTTTTTTTGTAGTTTCAATGGGAGCCAATTCTTTATCAAAGTGGCCTTTCTCTATAGCCGCTTGAGTTCTTTTATGAGACTCACATGCATACTCATCTTGTTGATCTCGAGATATGCCATATCTCTTGGCAACGATTTCTGCAGTTTCAAGCATAGTCATATATAAAGATGGAAGCTTTTGTACAATCCAGGGGTCTGTTAGCCGGTAGGTATTCATATTTTCATTCTGTACTAGCGATATACTTTCTACGCCTCCAGCCACTGCTATATCTATATCTCCAGCAGTTATTCTTCCTGCTGCACACATTATGGCCATTAAACCAGAAGCGCATTGTCTGTCTATGGACATGCCGGGTACCGATGTTGGTAAACCTGCACGGATTGCACCCTGTCTTGCGATGTTCATGTGTGTTGATCCCTGCTGTAGAGCTGCGCCTATTATCACGTCTTGAATTTCTTCTTTAGCAAGCCCTGCTCTTTCGATAGCATTTGAAATAACATGCCCGGTAAGTGTTTGTGCTTGGGTATCATTAAAAGCTCCTCTATACGCTTTTGCAATAGGAGTTCTAGCCGTTGACGCAATTACGATATTTTCACTCATGGTTTTTCCTTTAATTATAGATCGTAAGAGTAAGCCACTCCGCAAACACTGCTGGTTTCTCTGATCCTTTGATTTCAATAGTCAGATCATACACTTTTAAGACTCCATTTGCACCTTTTTTGCTTACTTTTGATAACTTAAAGCGTCCTCTAATTTCTGAGCCAGATAAAACAGGAGAAACAAATCTTAATTTATTAAAACCATAATTTAAATTATAAGAGTTTTTTTCTGCCTTTTTAAAAACATCCAATGAAAACTTCACAGCATATGAGAGCACAAAAAAACCATGTGCTATTGTTCCTGAAAAAGGTGTTTCAGCTTTAGTGCGAACTGGATCAATATGAATAAAATTGGGATCTTTGGTTAGTTCTGCAAATTTATCAATAGACACTTGGTCCACTTTAATCCATTCAGAAACACCAATATCTTTGCCGAGCATATCTTTGATAACTATAATTTTTTCGTCAATATCAATCATTTCCTCACCGTTATTTTCATAGTCCCATTTGCCGCACAGCCAGATCACGCATTATTTCTTCTGAACCACCGCCAATAGCCATTACCTTGACTTCTCGATAAATTCTTTCAACACGATTTCCTCTTAAATATCCCGCTCCACCTAGTATTTGCAATGCCTCACTAGCACAAAATTCTAGTGCTTTCGTTGCGAAAAATTTGAGCTTGGATATTTCAGCTATGGGTTTTTTACCATTATTGAACAACCAACAGACTTGATTTAGATATGCTTCCACTGCATCAATCCTGGCTGACATATCAGCAATCTTATGCCTTATAACCTGACGCGAAATCAAGGGCTGACCAAAAGTATAACGCTCTTTGGCCCAATTAACACTTTCGTCAAGACAAGCTTTCATCATTCCCAAAACGCCACCTGATAATGATAATCGCTCATAATTAAAATTTTCCATAATTGAAATGAAACCATTATCCTCATCACCCATTAAATTTTCAGCGGGAACTCTTAGGTTATTAAAATACAGTGTAGCTTGATCTGAGCACCACCAACCCATCTTTTTCTCTAATGGAGTTCTTTGTAGGCCTTTGGTATCAGCATCTATAAAAAATAATGAAATACCTTCAAGCCCGGACCCTCCTGTACGAGCTCCCACAACAAAATAATCTGAGGTCATACCGCCAGTTATAAATGTTTTTGAACCATTGATAATGAAATGATTGCCATCTTTTCTTGCAGATGTTCTTAGCCCAGCAACATCAGAACCACAGCTAGGCTCTGTTATGGCCAGGCTAGAACCCTTTCTTCCACTTACAATTTCAGGCAAGACTCTACTTTTTATTTCTTCTGATGCTAACCTTTGGATTGGCTCTATAGAAATCATTCTTCCATTCATTGCAGCGCTAACACCTCCAGTGCCACAAAAACCTAACTCTTCATTAAAAGTTACTCTCATAAAACAATCATCCATACCAAGGCCGCCGTATTTTTTTTCGATACCAAATCCCCACACCCCTAGTTCACCAGTTTTTTGATGTAGCTCCCAAGGTATTCGGCCTTCTTCATCCCACTGGTTGCAGTATGGCATTATTTCTTTTGAAACAAAATTTCTGAGTACTTTACGGAACTCTACGCGATCGGGGGTGTCAAAAGGGTTAAGCATAAAATAATGTTCCTTATTAGTTATTCAATTAACATCAAAAAATATGACTTGTAAAAAGATAGTTCGCTAAACAAAAAATCACCACCTAAAATTTAGGATGGCATATGTTAAATTTGTTGATAAAAAGTTTTCAGGTATGTTTGTAAAATTATAGGAATTTTAATTGTATGGCTAGTCCTTATAAGGTAAAGCTTCAGAGATCATATTTTCCTTCAGTAAAAGATGTGGACCTTTTGAGGCATGCAGTGGGTGATCAATTAAGATATGCATCCCTTAAGTATCCCAATAATATTGCATTAGTAGAAATAAAGGAAGAGGGCTCGATTTCTCGAAAATGGAACTATCAGGATTTATATAGCGCGTCACTATCGATTGCTAAGATTTTATCATCAAAATATTATAAGGGTGATAGGATAGCAGTATGGTCATCGAATAATCCAGAGTGGATTCTTCTCGAATTTGCTGCTGCTTTATCGGGGATTATACTGGTAACCGTAAACCCATCTTATCAGGCTTCTGAATTAGAATACATACTAAAACAAAGCCAATGTAAGACTATTTTTCTTTGTAAATCATTTCGCACTAATCCTATGTGGGATATAGCTTATAGTGTGTGTAAATCCTTCAACTCAAAGATTGAACTAATTAATCTTAAGGACATACAGAATTTATCTACTGGGGATTTAGAACAAGAAAATCTGCCAAAAGTATTACCCAAGGATCCCTTTCAAATACAGTATACGTCTGGAACTACGGGCTTGCCAAAAGGGGCATTACTTACTCACAAAGGGTTGCTCAATAATGCAAGGTTTTGTCAAGATAGGGTAGGCATGAAATTAGGAGATAAATTTCTTAATACTATGCCTCTTTTTCATTGTGCTAGTTCTGGTATGGCGACTCTGGGTTGCTTAACGCACGGTGCGATTCACTACCTCATGCCAAATTTTGATCCAAAATTAGTAGGAAAAATTATTGATGAAGAAAAGATAGATTATTGGGGTGGAGTTCCTACAATGTTTGTCGAAACCATTAACAGTGAAAAAAATTCTGGAAGAAATTTCTCTAGCTTAAAAGGGTGTACATCTGGTGGAGCTAATGTAGCGCCCGCTTTAATTAAAGAAGTTAGGTTAAAATTAGGTGTCGATTTGCAAATAGTTTACGGACAAACTGAAGCAAGTCCTCTCATCAGTATGGCTTGGAGAAATGATCCAGCAGATTCTCTTAGTAAAACGGTGGGGCAACCATTGCCACATATGGAACTTGCTATCCTTAGCTTAGATAATGATGAAATTTGTGATATCGGCACAATTGGGGAGATATGTTGTCGAGGGTACAATGTGATGTTTGGGTATTTTAATGAGCCTTCTGCTACATCACAGGCTATTACAGAAAATGGTTGGCTTAGAACTGGTGACCTCGGGTTTATGAATGAGTACGGCTACTTGAGTGTTACAGGCCGTACCAAGGAGATGATAATTCGCGGTGGAGAAAATATTTATCCCAAAGAAATCGAAAATCATGTGCTAAAAAATTCCTTAATTTCCGAAGTAGCTGTGGTAGGTGTGCCGGATAAAATATTAGGAGAGATAGTAGTCTGTTTTTTAAAGTTTGATGGAAGCTCAATCCTAACTGCTGCTCAACTAAAAAATTTTGTAAGGAAGACCTTGTCTCCTCAAAAAACTCCGAAGCATTGGATAAAAATATCCGACTGGCCCTTAACTGGTTCTGGGAAGATAAAGAAATTTGTTCTAAAAGAAAAATATATGCAAGGCGATTTTGAGAAGGAAAAACTCTAGCCATATTGCTTAGCTAAAAATAGTATGTAATTATCTCAGGATTCTATGGGAGAGTTATGTGGTTCATGGAAAGCTAACGGTAGCAGGTGCTAGTGGATATTGGGGAGATTCGAACCGCTCTACCAAATTGCTTTTGGAAGATTCACAAATCGATGTATTAGTCTATGATTATCTCGCTGAAATTACTATGGCAATTATGGCCAGGGCGAAGAAGAAAGATCCTAATGCCGGTTACGCAACTGATTTCATTCATGAAGTTATGCGGAAAAATTTAATTAAGATTTCTCAAAAAGGCATAAAAGTTATATCAAATGCAGGTGGGATGAACCCAACCGCCTGTGCTCATGCGTTGCAAACTATAATTTCAGAGTATGATTTGAGTCTTAAAGTTGGTGTCGTTTTGGGAGATGATCTATTATATAGATTGCCGGAACTGGCGAAACTTTCTCCAAAAGAAATGTTTTCTAAAAATTCTTTTCCAAAGTTAGATGCTGTTATGAGTGTCAATGCATATTTGGGTGCTTTTCCAATTGCAAAGCTTCTAGATGATGGAGTTGATATTGTCATAACGGGTCGATGTGTGGATAGTGCTGTAACATTAGCCGCATGTATTTCACATTTTAAGTGGAAGCCAGATGATTTAGATTTACTTGCAGCTGGCAGCCTAGTGGGTCACTTGTTGGAATGTGGTACGCAAGTTACAGGAGGAAACTTTACTGATTGGGAGCAGATCAAGGGAGACTTCGAAAGCATCGGTTATCCAGTGGCAAAAATCAGTCAGGATGGAACAGCAGTAATATCTAAGCCATACAAATCTGGAGGTATAGTAAACTTTGGAACAGTAGCTGAGCAGTTAGTTTATGAAATTGGTGATCCATCTAGGTACATTCTGCCAGATGTAACATGTGATTTTTCTAATGTGAAAATTGAAGAGGTCCAGACAAATGTGGTTAAGGTGACTGGTGCTAGAGGGTATAATCCCCCAGAGAAACTAAAGGTCTCCCTCACATATTTAGACGGCTATCGAGGGGGCAATCTTTATGGGTTTTACGGCACTGATGCAGTAAAAAAGGCGAAGGCCTTCTCTGATGCAACTATCATTAGAGCTAATAAAGAACTTAAGGAAGCGAAGTTAGAAAGATTTTCAGAAAAGAGTATTGAGATTTTAGGGTCCGAAGCTCAGTTTGGCAGGTTTGCAAGTAGTGAAAATAGTAGAGAAATATTTGTTAAGATAGCGGTAAAGCATCCCAAGCCTGAAGGTGTGTCTATAATGTTAAAAGCGGCAACAGGTCTCGGTCTTTCGTCACCGCCTGGGTTAAGTGGATTTGCTGGAACCCGGCCTAAACCGTCGCCTGTTTTAGCACTTTTTTCTTTTTTGATTTCTAGGGGCAGGGTTCCAATAACTACACAAATCAATCAATCAACACTTGAAGAATTAAAATCACCTTTGTTACATCTGTCTAAAAGAAAGAGGCAAATAATAATGCCTTCCAAATTCCAAAAAACTTCAGTAAAGAAGATACCATTATCACTGATTGATTTAGCATTTGCTAGAAGTGGGGATAAGGGTGACAAAGTAAATATTGGAGTAATCTCTAGGTCTGAAGATTTGTATCCATTTTTGTGGTCTGTATTAACTGAAGATAAAGTAAAGAAAATATTCTCTCATTTTGTAAAAGGGTCCGTTTATCGCTATCCCATGCCTGGTCCTGGTGCTATTAATTTTATCTTAGATCGTGCTCTTGGTGGTGGTGGAACATCTAGTTTGAGAAATGATCCACAGGGTAAGGGCTTCTCACAGATTCTGCTTGCAACTAGATTGTTAGTACCAGAAAATTTGATCCTGGGAAAAGGGTTGATAAAGCAGCCTAATAATAGGATGGAGACCCCATAATGACAATCTTCAATAGCAAATTAGACCAACACTCAATTTCCTTTAAAACTAATATCAGCCACCATCTGGCTCTGATAGATCAAATGCGACTTTTAGAAAACAGAACCATCAAAAAATCTGAGAAGAGAAAATCAGTGTTTCTAGAAAGAGGTCAGTTAACTCCAAGAGAAAGATTATCCTCACTTTTGGATCCTGGTCTTCCCTTTTTGGAGTTGTTCAATTTCGCAGGATATTTAGTTGATGACACTAGTCCTGAGACTTCATGCCCTGGGGCAAATATGATAATGGGTATAGGATTTGTTAGTGGCATCCGCTGCTTTGTTTGGGTGGATGATAGTGGGATAAATGCGGGAGCAACAACCACTAAATCAATGGAAAAGGGATTAGCTGGAATAGCTGTTGCTAAAAAGCAAAAACTTCCTTTTGTCCATTTGGTAGAAAGTGCAGGAGCAAACCTGATGGCATATACTGTTGAGCTTTGGGCTCATGGTGGTGGTTTATTTGCTGGATTAGCTGAGCTAAGCGCTATGGGAATTCCTGTAATAACAGTTTTACATGGACCATCCACAGCAGGAGGAGCCTACCAACCAGGTTTAAGTGATTATGTTGTAGGCATAAAGAATAATGGTATGGCTGCGCTTGCGGGTGCAGCACTAGTTAAAGCTGCGACGGGGGAGGTGTCCTCAGATCGAGAACTTGGTGGTTCAGAAATGCATTCAAAATCTACGGGGCTAGTTGAATATCTTGCAGAAAACGACAAGCACGGGATTGAAATTGCGCGCGAGATTGTAAAAAGCTTGGATTGGAATAGAGGAGTGCATTGCAATTTGAATTCTAAATTTATTGCTTCTTTGCATCCGCAAGATGAATTAATTGGTGTGGTACCAGTAGACTACAGAAAGCCTTATGATGTCCGTGAAGTTCTTTGTCGAATTGTAGATGGTTCTGAATTTATAGATTTTAAGCCAAGCTATGGAAAATCCACTGTGTGTGTTAATGCAAATATAATGGGCCACTCCTGTGGTTTGATAGGTAATAACGGGCCAATAGATCCAGATGGCGCAACAAAAGCCGCTCATTTTTTTCAACTTTGTGATCAAGCAGATAAGCCAATAATTTTTCTTAATAATACCACAGGCTATATGGTTGGAAAAGAATACGAAGAGGCTGGTATGATTAAGCATGGATCAAAAATGATCCAGGCAGTGATAAATGTCAGAGTTCCCAAAATATCTCTATATATTGGAGCTAGTTTTGGTGCTGGAAATTATGGAATGTGTGGTTTTGCTTATAAACCAGACTTTCTTTTCACTTGGCCTAACGCAAAAACTGGTGTCATGGGAGGTGAGCAAGCAGCATTAACCATGGAGCAAGTTATGCTTAATTCAGCTCATAGACGAGGAATCCAAATTGATGAAAAAGATATGAAGAAGAAAAAAGCAGAGTTAGAGCACAATTTTGATAGACAAACATCAGCTTTTTATACTTCAGGCAGGCTTCTCGACCATGGCATCATTGACCCCAGAGATACTAGGAAAGTCATTGGCTTCTGTTTAGATACGTGTTGGGAGTCCAGGAATCGAAAACTCAAATCTAATACTTTTGGAATAGCTAGAATGTAATATTCACTTATTAGGTACAAAAACAAATATGCAAACTCAAAGCCGGATAAAAACATTTAATAAACTTCTCATCGCTAATCGTGGTGAAATAGCTCTTCGCATTATTAAAACAGCAAAGCAATTGGGTTTAAAAACTGTGGCTGTTTACAGCCGGGTAGATTTTGAAAGCCCTCACGTCAGTTTTGCCGACCAATCAGTATGTATAGGTGATGGTCCTGTAGCTGGAAGCTATTTGAACCATAAAAAGATAATTTCTGCTGCTATAAATTCGGGTTCTCAAGCAATTCATCCAGGCTATGGGTTTCTTTCTGAAAATGCTAAGTTTGCAAAGTCATGTATGCAAAATGATTTGATATTTGTAGGACCATCCGCAGCGTCTATCGAGTTGATGGCAGACAAAGCGCATGCGAAAAATTTGCTAGAAAAAGTAGGTGTGCCTTGTATACCAGGGTTTGAAGAAAAGGGTTTAAGCTTTAAAGAAGTTTTGAGAAAAGCTATGAACATTGGATTTCCTGTCATGGTTAAAGCTGCAGCAGGTGGTGGTGGCAAAGGCATGCGTTTAGTTTCTTCAGCAGATGAACTTGAAAAGTCAATAAGCCTTGCCAAAGCAGAAGCTCAAAATTTTTTTGGCTCAGATAAAATTATTATTGAAAAGGCGATTCTTGATTCAAAACATGTGGAAATCCAGATTTTTGCTGATAAATGGAAAAATTGTATTTCACTAGGTGAACGTGACTGTTCAGTACAGAGGCGAAATCAAAAACTTATTGAAGAAAGCCCATGTATGAAAATAGATCCTCAACTTCGAAAAAAAATGCAGGATATTTCAGTAATAGCTGCTAGTAAAATCAGTTATACTGGAGCTGGAACTATAGAATTTCTTCTTGATAGGAAGCAGAATTTTTATTTTTTAGAAATGAATACTAGGCTGCAAGTAGAGCATCCAGTTACAGAAATAGTTACAGGATTGGATTTAGTAGAAATGCAACTTGAAGTTGCTGATGGCCAGAAATTGAAATTAACTCAGGAAGATATTGAGATGAGTGGTCATGCTATTGAGGTGCGCTTATATGCAGAAAATCCTTCTGAGCAATATTCCCCCAGTAATGGACGGATTGAGGTCTGGGAAGAGCCCACGGGTGACAGATTAAGAGTAGATTCTGGAATTCAAAGTGGACAGACTGTTAGTACACTTTATGACGGTTTGCTTGTTAAGATAATTGGAAAGGGAGCGACCCGTGATGAGGCTCGCAAAATACTACTTAAAGGTCTTTCTGATACGATTTTAATTGGCCCAGAAATAAATAGAGATTTCTTATTAGATGTTTTATCACACGAAGAATTTTCCAGAGGGGAAATCAGTACAGATTTTATCCATAAAATTTTTCCTAGAGGTTATAATAAGATTGAACCTCAACCTGTGCACTATGCTATTTCAGTTGTTTTGTATGTATTTCAACAAATGGAACGATACAGGGAAAAATCAATTCGTATGCCATTAGAACTGCTCGGTTGGAGCAGCCAGGGCTCAGTGAGCTCATCCCTGAAAATAAAGTATTTGGAAAAGGAGGTTGATGTCATAGTCGGTGTGAAAGGCTTTAATACGATATCAATTTCCATAGAAACACAAGAATTCACCTTTTTTATGGATCAGCATAAATTACTATTAGAAGGCAGGGTTCTAGATATAAAGTACTTTTATGCTACTTCTAGGTATCTTTACTTATTCCTTGACAAGTTAAGTTTTAAATTTGCATTAGAGCAACCTATACCACCTGATAATATTCAAGATTCTGAAAGGCATATTGTTGCCCCCATGCCAGGAGTATTAGTATCCTTATCAGTAGAAAAAGGAAACTCTGTTTCCATTGGTGATCACATTGGAACATTGGAGGCTATGAAAATGCAACATGAAATATTAGCTACTATGAATGGTATAATAGTTAATACGCATAAGTCTGAGGGCCAACAAGTTCAGGCGGAAGAACTAATTGCAGAAATTGAAGAGATGTCAGAGGGGGGTCAAGATGGAGCAGGCTGATGACTTTCTTGAAGAAAGTCGACAAATTTTCAAGCTCTTAAGAAATAAATCTGAGGATGCTTTTAGCGAAGTCACTCTTTTTAAAAGTTGGACCATAAATGATGTTATTGGCCATTTGCATATTTTTAATCATGCTGCAGAATGTTCACTTCAAAGTGCTGAGAGTTTTGATAACTTTTTTACCCCAATAGCAGAGCGACTTAAAGAGGGTGTATCCTTAGTGGAAGCGCAACGTCCATGGCTCAAGAATTTGTCAGGATTTGAGCTTTTGGATAATTGGTGGGAGGGAAGTAAAGATTTGGCCAGTAAGTACAAAGGTACCGATCCTAAAAAACGCTTAAAATGGGCTGGTCCAGAGATGAGTGCACGCTCCTCGGTAACAGCAAGACAAATGGAAACATGGGCTCACGGTCAAGAGTTGTTTGATGTGTTCTTAGAAAAAAGGGTAGAGCACAATAGGCTTAAGAATATCGCACATTTAGGAGTGTCCACTTTTGAATGGACATTTTTGAATAGAAAATGGCCTGTGCCAAAAAATGTTCCTGACGTTATTCTAACTGCTCCAACAGGTACTAAATGGGAGTGGAAAGGCGAGAATAGTGATGGTAATGTAGTTACGGGCGAAGCCAAAGAATTTTGTCAGGTCGTTACTCAGACCAGGAATATTTTGGATACCAAGCTTGAAGTGAGAGGAACAGTGTCTGAAAAGTGGATGAAATATGCTCAGTGTTTTGCAGGCCCTCCAGAGAATCCTCCTGCAAAAGGAACCAGATATGGAGCTGACGGATAATATGTCTAGACACACTTCAGGAGTAGACAATGAATTTTAAAAATGGGGACGTTTCTTTTTGGTATAGGGATATTGGAGGATTACCTAAAAAATTTCCTAGCTTGAGTTCAAATGTTGAAGCTGATGTTTGTATCATTGGCGGTGGCTATACTGGGCTATGGACTGCCTATTATTTGAAAAAAATTCAGCCAAAACTAACGGTAATTATTTTGGAAAAGGAATTCTGTGGATTTGGTGCATCTGGGAGAAATGGAGGCTGGTTAACTGGTGGATTTGCCTGGGATCATTTTAAATACCTTGTGTCGAGTGATGAAAGGTCAGTTCAATTATTTGTTCGAAGGTTATTAGAAACGGTACCTGAAATATTAAATATATGCCAAGAAAATAATATCAATGCTGACATCGCATCAACCTCTGAAGTTAGAGTAGCTACGAATAGTGCTCAGGTTGATAGGCTTAAGCATGAACTTCAGACAAGAAAATCTTGGGGCGTATCAGAAGATAGAGTCAGTTACATCAAAGGACCTTCCCTAGAAGACATTATTAAAATACCCAACGCTCAAGGTGCTCTTGTCATGGATGGGGTTGCCAGAGTTCAACCTGCAAAGCTTGTACAGGGTTTGCGAAGTCTGATCAGAAAACTAGGAGTGGATATTTATGAAGATACATTGGTTACAGACTATGAGTCAGGAGTGGTCAGCACTTCATTTAATCAAGTAAAATCACGAATAATTTTACGAACTACAGAAGGTTTTTCAGCCAATTTTAAGACATACAAGAGAGACTTGTTACCACTTAACTCGGCACAGGTGGTGACTAATCCGATAAATAAATCAATCTGGTCTGAAATTGGTTGGAGTAAAAATGAGCTTATAGGTGATTATGCACATTCGTATTTTTATGCGCAAAGAACGAGGGAAGGTAGAATTGCACTTGGGGGAAGGGGTATCCCTTATCGTTTTGGCTCAGTCACCGATAAAGATGGAATCACTCAGAAAAATACAATCATTGCTTTAGAGAAAATTCTTTACAAGCATTTTCCTTTAGTAAAAGAGGTAGGTATTGATCATGCATGGTGTGGAACTCTAGGAGTTCCTCGTGATTGGTGCGCCTCGGTAAATTTTAACAAAGACACTGGATTAGGATGGGCAGGAGGTTACGTGGGGGTAGGAGTATCTACTTCTAACTTAGCTGGCCAAACTCTAGCAGATTTGTGTTTAGATAGAAAAACAGAAAATATTAAGTTGCCATGGATTAACAGGCGTGTGAGAAAATGGGAAGCTGAGCCATTACGTTGGCTTGGCGTTAGAAGTATGCATAAATTACTTGAATTTGGGGATGCTAGTGAGGAAAAGAATAACAAATCTTCCAGTGCCTCCAATTTTGCTAATTATGTGATGGGTAGGTCACATTAATCTAATTAACTCTCTCCTAAGTTTACATACTGCTTTAAAAGGAAATGAAATAAAAACATATATCTTTACATTTGGGCTTTTGATATTGGGTTCTTTTTGCGGCTACGCTTTATCAAAAAGTGTGATCCCTATGCCGTTTTTATTTGGAGGTCTTTTTTCCACTTCAGCACTTATGATATCAAATAAAATTTCACAATTTGATAATTACCAATTTCCTTCCAATTTTAGATTAATTTTCTTGTCTATTATTGCAGTGATGATTGGGGGCACTTTAGATCATGAAATATTAAATTCATTCACTAACCTATGGGTTAGTCTCAGTGCAATAGCTCTTTTCGTTGTATTCGCTCATATGGTAAATTATTTATTATTTCTCCACCTTGGCAAGTATGATCGAGTGACAGCTTTTTATGCGGGAGCACCAGGTGGCCTGGTTGAAAGTATGACGCTAGGTGAAGAGGCAGGGGCTGATATACGCGTACTCTCTGTTCAGCATTTTATTCGAATAATCTTAGTCATAATAATTGTTCCCACATTATTTTTTTTCTGGAAAGGGAAATTTTTTGGTAGCGCTGGGGGTATAGAGTTGTCAACAGTTCAAACTCAGGTATCAGATTGGGTTGTTATAATTATACTTTCGCTCGCAGGTATAATCATGGCAGGAAAGGTCAAATTTCCTGCTAAGCAATTCATTGTACCTCTTTTGATTGGGGCTACAGCATCAGTTATTGACTATCCTAGCTTTTCTATCCCGAATGATCTAATGAATATATGTCAGCTCGTGATCGGAGTAGCCCTTGGGTCACGCTTTATAGGTATTACACCACGGTTAATCATAAAAACAGTATGGCTGGGGTTTCTAAGCGTTTTGTTAATGCAAGTCATTGGCCTATTTATATCACTGATACTGATTACTTATCTGGAACAAGATCTTGAAATCTTACTTATATGTTTTGCTGCAGGTGGAGTTACCGAAATGAGCCTCATTGCTTTAAGTCTTTCTGCTAACCCCATTTTTGTTACTGGACACCATATTTTAAGGATCATATTAACTGTCGTTTTTATGGGTATGCTCAAAGGAAATTTTACAGAGCCGAGGTAAAAGCTCATCATTCGGCTGCAATTGAGCTATCTTTATTATGATAGCCTAGGTACATACCCTTCAGCCTTTGCTTAACATTTACTAATAAAATATTTGTTTTAGCACCAAGAACAAGAAGAGCAGGAGTTGCTAGGAGGGTAAGAGCTGTAGCAAATGTTAAACCTCCGGCAATGGTGCTTGATAAAGTTGTCCACCATTGACTCGATGGTGCGCCGACTAAGATCTCTCTGCCTCCAAACTTAATTGTCCATTCAAAAACCATTGGGAGCAGTCCTAAAATTGTCGTGATGGCAGTCAAAAGAACTGGTCGAAATCGAACAAGTCCAGCTCGAAATGCAGCCGCCTTAGCGTCGTAGCCTTTTTTTATGTATTCATTGAAGGTATCAATCAAAACAATATTGTTGTTAACAACTATTCCAGCAAGAGCAATTATTCCCATTCCAGACATTACAATTCCGAAAGGTCTGCCGGTTAACCATAATCCGAGAAAAACACCCCCAGTTGAAAGTACTATAGCTGACATTGTGACAAATGTTTGCCAAGCAGAGTTAAATTGAATCATTAATACAATAATCATCAATACCAACGAGATGACAAAAGACTGCATCAAAAAAGCTTGTGTCTCCTGAATATCTTCGTCCTCGCCACCGAATGACACCTCCACACCTTCAGTAATGGGTTTTTCGTCTAGACTTTCTTTTAATTTATTTACCATTTCTGAAGCTAAGAGTCCGTCTTCTACGTCAGAGTCTATATAGTAGAACCTGACCCCATCTTTACGTTCAACATTTCCAGAGGTAGGGGTGGGTTTTAATTTAGCAAATGTTGAGAGGGGGACAAACTCTCCAGTAGAAGTTGGTATCTTTAGTTCCTGCAATCGATCCAGGTTTCTTTGATCCTTCAAAAACCTTAGCTTCACATCAAGTTCGTCCTCAATATCGTCGGGCCTATAATCAGAAATATCAATACCTGCTGTAAGAAGTTTCACCATTTCGCCTAATGAGTAAACAGATACACCATGCCGACTTGCTGCATCACGGTCGATGTCAATTATCCAATCCATTCCAGGCAGTGGGCGGCTATCAGTTATATCTACAAAACCGCCTAATTTGTCCATGCGACCACGAATGTCTTTAACCGCCTCAGATAGTTTATTCATATCACTTCCGAGTAATTCAATGTGAATTGGTACGCCGCCACCAGGGCCCTCTTGTTGAGCCTTGATGTTGACTTCAGCACCAGGGATACCGGATATACGACTTCGCATTTCGTCAATTAATTCTGTAGCTTTTTCTCTCTTGTCCCAATCATCAAACACTGTTCGGACAAAGCCAACGGAGTCTTTTGGATCTTGACCGTCTGGATCTTGTGTCTTGGCATACTTAGCATCCACGCCTGATAGAACACCAATGCGCTCTTCAGTGGCTCGTACTATAGCATCTTTTTCTTCTGCCGATAAGTCACCTCTTGCCAACACTTGAACAACAGCTTGTTCCGGTTCTATCTCGGGAAAAAAGCTTACACCCAAACCTGCAGAAAAATAACCACCAAAGGCTAGAACCATTGAAGCGATGACGGTAAGAACTACCATTACGGGATAATGTAGAGCGAGTTTGAGTATGTTTCTATACATATGTGGCGCAGATTCCTTAGCACCGTAAGACTTTGAGGTGTTGAGTTTTCCCATTTTGCCACCGAGGACAGGTATAAAAATCAAGGCCATGAAAAGTGATGCAGATAGCACGCACATTACTGTTATTGGAAGATATTTCATAAAGCTTCCAACTATTCCTGGCCACACAAGTAAAGGTAGAAATACCATTAGAGTAGTTACGGTAGATGCAATAATGGGCCATGCCATTCGCGATGCGCCTTCAATATAAGCAGATGTTCGCGACATGCCCTGAGAAACTTTTCTATCTGCATACTCAACCGTTACAATGACACCATCTACCAACATACCAGCTACAAGAATGAGAGAAAACAAAACTATGATGTTCATAGTTACACCCAAGTTGAATATGACGGCGATCCCTAAAAGAAAGCTGCCTGGTATCGCAAGGCCGACTAATATTCCATTGCGAAGTCCAAGAGTAGCTACAATAACCACCATGACGATAAGTATCGCAGCGAGAACGTTGTTACCCAAATCGCCTAAAAGGTTTTTTACAGTCTCTGAATCATCATACAGATAGGTTGCCTTAACCCCGTCTGGCATCATTGAAACACCGGTATCTATGACCATGCGAGACGCCTCTATCACTTCAATAATGTTTGCTCCTACCCGTTTCTTTACGTCTAAAACGATAGATTTTTCACCGTTTACACGTGACCAGCTATCAGGTTCTTTAAATGCCCGTCTGACAATAGCTATATCCCCGAATTTAATAGTTGTGCCGTCTGCCACTTTTATGGGCATGGAAATTAAATCATCTACGGTCTCTATCACACCAGGAACTTTGACTACCATTCTTCCGGCGCCGGTATCTATAGCTCCGGCAGTAACGAGTTGGTTATTGCTACTCACTAAGCTAATAACAGTGGAGGGATTAAGCCCGTATGATTCCATGGCTCCAGCATCAACTAGGATCTCAACTAGCTCTTCTCTGTCGCCTCCTATGTCGACTTCCAAAACTCCTGGAATTGACTCTAGTCGATCTTTTATCTCTCTAGCTGCAAAAATAAGGGATTGTTCGGGAACTGGGCCGTATATTGCAGCAGTAAGAATGGGAAAAAGAGACAAAGAAACTTCAAATACTTTTGGCTCTTCTGCTCCTGGTGGAAGATCTTGTTTAGCCTTATCTACGGCCTCCCTTACATCATCCAGAGCTAAATCAATATCTTCACCTGCTAAAAATTCAAGAGTTATTGATGCATAACCTTCTGCGCCTACAGCAGTCATCTTATCAAGTCCAGCCACAGTTCTTAAATTCTTTTCTAGCGGCTTCACAAGTAATTTTTCGGCATCACCCGGGGAAATTCCATCATATCCAACGGAAACATATGCAACTGGTATATCTACATCAGGTGTAGCCTCTTTAGGAATATTTATATATGCATTCGTTCCTATGAAGAAAATAAGTAGAAGCCCCAAGATAACCGCACCTGGTCGACTAAAACAAGCTGTAATTAGGCCCCGCATTATTTTTAATTCCCTTTTTCCAATTCAAATTCTATTTCCTCACCCTCACTCACAAAAGCTTGGCCGGTTGTAAGCATTAGGTCACCATCTTTTAGACCGGATACGAAAGCCATATTTCCCGAGGCTCGGACCAAATTCACATCAATAATTTTAACAACGTTAATGTCATCCACCAACTTTACTTTCAGAGATCCATCTTCACTGATAGCTAAATGTGCTGGTGAAACCAAAAAAGCTTCAGCATTATCAATTATAATTGAGACTTCGGAGCTCATACCAGATCGCACACTTCCGTCTGTGTTATCAATTTCAATTTCAACATCAAATGTTCTTGTGGCTTCATTTGCTGAAGATGCTACCTTTTTAACAAAACCCTTCTTCTCTTGGGTGCCCGGTATGGCAATAATTACTTCATTACCAACTGATATTTTACCCACTTGGGTTTGTGGTACTGGTGCAATCAGTTTCATAGGGTTCATTCCTAAAATTGTTGCCACAGTACGATCTTTCTGTACAAATTGACCTGACTCCAAAGATAAAATTTCTAATTTTCCAGATTTAGGGGCGCGCAGTTCTGTAAAGTCTAATTGCTGTCTGATACTGGCAACTTGAGCTTGGGCCTGTTTCAGAGCAGCCTCAGATTGAATTAAATCTAAGCTTGAGGCAAAATTTTGTTTTCCTAGTTTCTCAGCGATTTCAAAAGACTGTTTTGCCGATTTCTCAGCTGCTATGGCTGCTTCTAAGTCTGTAAGTAAAGTTTCTTTATCTAAAATGGCCAAAATTTGGCCTTCTGATACGTCCGTTCCCTCGTTTACAAGAATTTGTGTTACTAAACCATTTCGGCGAGCTATTACGTCGATACTAAATGTTGGTTCAGTGGCTCCACTAGCCCTTACAAAAATATTCGTCTTTTCGTTTATTACCTTCACTGCAGACACGATGAAGCTTTTTTTGTCATCTTCATTGCTTTCGGAAACAACTACCTGTTTGATGCCTTCAGGAGGACCGGGTAAAATATCATCGGATACCATCCAACTTACCACCCCTGCGGCAATCAAACCGGCTAACCAATAAGAGGCAGGTACTATTCTAAAAACACGCTTAATTATACCGGGTCTTGCGGGTTCAGTCATTCTTTTCTGTTTCACTCTGTGTCTCGCTGACCGTTTTCACTGACGAGGATATAATTCGATTTGACTAGTTTTACAAGGGACATAAGTGCCTATTGGTAAAATAAGTCTTGTTTGTGAACCAGTATGGGTAAAAATCAGACAAAAATGTCTATAACTGTACTAAATTACTATTAAAAAATAAAAAAAAGAGCTATAAGTTAGGCGTATTCTTGCCTATTTAGCGCAGTTTACAACTTAAGTAAAACTATTTTAGAGAGGTAAAAGATGAGCGAAACTGTTAACGGGTCTTATTCGGATCCAGATAATACACCTCCAATTGGTGAGGCCATTCCACTTGGTTTCCAGCACGTTCTTGCTATGTTTGCGTCCAATGTCACGCCTTCAGTTATTGTGGCTGGTGCAGCAGGCTTAGCTTTTGGGGGTTCTGAACAGATATATTTAATACAAATGGCAATGTTATTTGCTGGTGTTGCAACCTTGTTTCAAACTGTTGGGATGGGTCCAGTTGGAGCTAGATTGCCGATAATGCAAGGTACAAGCTTTGCATTCGTAGCTGTGTTAGCGGGTGTTGCGGCTACTCAGGGTCTCGGAGTTGCCCTCACCGCCTGCGTCATAGCGGGTATTATACACTTTCTACTTGGGTCAGTAATAGGGAGCTTGCGATGGATGTTCCCACCTTTAGTGACTGGTTTGGTTATATTAGCCATTGGTCTTTATTTAATACCAGTAGGAATAAAATATGCAGCAGGGGGCGCAGCAGATTTTCAAATGGCAGCTGAAAGTTTCGGTTCTTTGAAGCATTGGAGTGTTGCTCTTTGCGTGATTGTAGTTGCATTACTTTGCAAATTTTTATCCACTGGACTTATTTCTAATGCTGCAGTTTTAATTGGTATTGTTGCCGGATATCTTTTAGCTTTTGCCAATGGTATGGTTAATTTTGCACCAGTTGGCGGAGCAAGTTGGTTTGCAGGACTTCAACCATTTCCATATGGTTTTGAGTTTAGCTTAGGGGCAGTAATAGGAGTAACTCTAGTCTCAATTGTATCTGCTATTGAGACTGTCGGGGATGCCTCCGCGACCACAAAAGCTGGTGCAGGAAGAGAAGCAACTGATGAAGAAATTTCTGGAGCTACATATGCAGACGGTCTTGGAACCGCTGTGGCTGGTGTTTTTGGTGGACTACCAAATACCTCATTTAGCCAAAATGTTGGAATTGTTGGAATGACTGGCATAATGTCTAGGCATGTTGTAACCATTGCTGGTATAATAATGATAATATGCGGTTTAATACCCAAGATTGGAGCAATAGTTGCTTCGATGCCTCTGCCAGTATTAGGTGGCGGTGTGATGGTCATGTTTGGCATGGTTGCTTCGGCTGGTATGAATGTCCTTGGAGAAACTAAGATGACTAGAAGAAATATGGTCATTATAGCACTTTCTCTTTCAGTTGGACTAGGACTAAATCTTGTACCATCAGCGGTTCAATACCTACCTGGAATTATTAAGGTTTTGGCCACTTCTGCTGTAGCTCCAACTGCACTTGTAGCTGTGGTATTAAATTTAATTTTACCCGACGACGATTAGAGCAAAAATCTGGGGAACCTTTAGGGTTCCCCGTGATCACTAAAACATTATAGCCTTCACCTCGAGAAATTCTTCAAGTCCCCATTCAGCTTTCTCTCTACCATTTCCTGATTGTTTAAAGCCACCGAATGGTGCATTAGCTCCTGCACTACCATGATTTAAATGAATTTGTCCTGCTCTAATCTTTCTAGCCAGTGCTTTCATCCTTTCATTATCTTTACCACTTACGTATGCTGCTAAACCGTACTCAGTATCATTAGCAATTTTTATCGCATCATCCTCGGACGTATATGGTATAACTGAAAGAACTGGCCCAAATATTTCTTCTTTAGCGATCTCCATATTATTGGTTACATTACCGAAAACGGTTGGTTTAACAAAGTAACCATTTTTTAAGTTATCTGGCTTTCCCATACCACCGGTGACTAAAGTTGCTCCTTCATCAATTCCAGCCTGAATCAAACGTTGTACTTTATCAAACTGTGTTTGGCTTACTAAAGGACCTATATCCGTATTTTCATTTTTAGGGTTTCCTGTGATTAATTTATTTGCAGCCGTCTTGGCGATTTCTAGTGCTTCATCATGCCGGTCTACGGGCACAAGCATTCTGGTAGGTGCATTACATGATTGGCCAGTATTACTCATTGTACTATTAACTCCATCAGTTATAGATTTAGCAAACACTTCGTCATCTAAGATAATATTAGGCGATTTACCCCCAAGTTCCTGACTAACCCTTTTTACTGTTTTGGCAGAAGCTTGTGCTACAGCAATCCCACCACGAGTTGAACCCGTAAAAGACATCATATCTATGTCAGGGTGGCTTGACATCGCTTCACCAACCACGGGTCCTATTCCATGAACCATATTGAATACACCTGCGGGTGCTCTGGCTTCATGAATGATTTCTGCAATTAAATTTGCAGATAGTGGGGCAATTTCGCTAGGTTTTAGGATTGCCGTACAACCTGAGGCCAAACACGGTCCCAGCTTTGAAACAATTTGATTGATCGGCCAGTTCCACGGTGTGATCAAACCACAAACGCCAATAGGCTCATGCCTGACCGTGTAGCCATTATGTTGATATTCAAATTTATGTTCCTCCAATACCCGTATAGCTGTTTTAAGATGACTTAAACCCACCATTGCTTGTGAACCGCTAGCAAGTCTCGTTGGTGCTCCCATTTCAGTCATGATTGCCTCAGCAATTTCATCGAACCGCCGCTTGTATATATTTCTTATTGTTGTAAGCAGATCCAGGCGATCTTTTACTGACGTTTCTGCAAATGAGGGGAAAGCACCTTTAGCTGCCTGAACAGCTTTATCGATATCCTCCGAAGATCCTACAGATAGCTTCCCTATGATGGTTTCGTCAGCTGGGTTAATGATATCGATGGTTTCTGATTTTACTGGGTCTATCCATTCCCCGTTGATATAAAACTTTTTTAAATTCATAAAGTACTCCTACTTCAAAAAATTGAACTCTCACCTTTCGTGCTAATTTGGTTCAAAAGCCGTAAAAGATCAACTGGATATATATGTATGATATGTTTTTCCACTTACAATTAATATAAAAAGATTAAAACTTTATATTTCTAAATTCCTATGCCTCAACAGTTTAGCTTTATGCTTCTTATACGTTATGGCTAATATTTTCATTTAAAATAGACTGTAGTAATGTTTCAGGTGAATGCGGTTTGGAGGAATGGTAGAGTTTGTCTAATTTAACTAAAGCTGTAATTTTAATCCTTCTTGGTATACTATCTTTTGACTTGATGAGTTTAATCGTAAAACTTTTCTCCAACAAATATGATATTTTACAGATCTCATTTTTAAGAAATTTATTTGGTTTTATTCCACCCCTTTTAATAGTTTTTTTTTCTATTGGCTTCAATAAACAGTCTTTGAGAATAAGCAGAAAAGAATTCGGTCTTTCTGTTTTTAGAGCTGTTTCCATTTGCTTTGCTCAGGTTTGCTTTTATACAGCTCTGGCAAAAATCGAGTTTGCTGTAGCTATAACACTTGCCTTTGTTGGTCCATTTTTCGTAACAGCCCTCTCTATTCCTGTATTGGGCTTGAAAGTGGGGCTTTGGAGGTGGAGTGCTATTTTTCTCGGGTTTATTGGTGTTTTGATGATTATGCGCCCTGGTTTTGGAGACTTCTCAATCTTTTACCTTTTTTCTGTAGGGGCAGCCTTGGGATATGCGGTGTCCAGTATAACGGTAAGGTTATATCTATCTTCTACGGACACAGGCGTAATACAACTTCACACTCAAATTTATACGTTTATTTTCTCTTTTATTATAATGCTCACTTTTATCAAACCAGTTCCCATCCAAAGTTTATTTGATGGTGGTCTTTTTCTGGCTATAGGCGTATTTGGAGGCATAGGTGTTCTTTGCTTGATTACCTGTTATAGGTTGACTGAGCCAAGTCAGATCGCCCCATTTGAATACTTTTCTATTCCTATATCCCTTTTTCTTGGCTGGTTCTTTTTTTCTGAAGCTCCTATCGAGAAACTTTTTCCTGGAGTTTTCATAGTTATCATATCTGGCTTGATAATCATATGGCGAGAAAATTATCGAGCAAAAATTAACAAAGAGAATCGTGATGAGTTATAGGTGGTTATTTCACATAAAATAAACCCTGCAAAGGCAGGGTCAAGTTAATCCGGAGAATTACCTTCTTTGAGGTATCAGTCTTGATGTATCACGAGCTTGTAAAGATATAAAGATTAAAATTGTCGCAAGATTAAGTATGCTGAATCCTAGTTCTGATTATCTCAAATAAAAAGACAAATTAAAATTTTCATAACCCTTTATATGTGGCATTCACTGTCTAATTCAATTTTATGATAAGGTTGAAGTCTAATCATTTTTGAGATGGATGCTCTCATAGAGCAAGAAGAATATTACACTGATTCATATTTAACACTGACTCACAGGTCAGGAAGTTATAAATCTCATGCCATATCGATGTGGGATAATTCCCTAGACAAAGATACTAGAAAATAATATCCACGAGCTTCGAGTTTGCTTTATGAAATACCTTGGCAACTCAGATTTGTTTTCTGCTTTACATCATTAGTCTTGGTAGCAAACACTACTTATAATCTATGCTCTAAGCATGTGTCGATGAATTTTTTAAACTTTCACTTTGGTATAAAATATGTAAGGACTTAATTTCGTGCGATAATTTGTTCATAAGCTTCAAGTGCCTTTGCACAATAAGCTATTGAAGGACCGCCACCCATGTAAGAAGCCATACTTAGGGCCTCGATAATTTCTTCAGTAGTAGCACCTAGCCTCACAAGGTGTTCCATGTGAAGTCCAATACAACTTTCACATCGAATAGCAATCGAAATTCCAAGAGCGATAAACTCTTTAGTTTTTTCGGTCAAAGCACCACTCTTTTTTGCCTCTTTGCCCATTATTCCAAAACCTTTGAAAGTTTCTGGTGAGCTATTACTAAATCTTGCAAAATTTTCCCTAGTTTCGTCTAAAAATTTATTCCAGTCCATTTTTATTGTCTCCTGATTTTCTGGTTCCTCTTATGACTTAATTTTTTTTTGCATTTTATAAAAAATAAATCATATTTCTGTTACGTGGGTTTTAAGTTTAATTAACTTTATGATTGTTCACCTCGTTTTTGTTCAAACCGTGTCAAGCTGATTTTTGTTACAAAGTATAGATGGTTTAAAGTAAGGAGCGTATGCAACTCAAAGGTACTGAACTCTGCTGCAAAAATTGCTGTATCTTGTTTTTCTAGTCCTTCCATATCCTAAACAGATATGAACCCTAGCATTTTTAAACTATAGATAAAATAATACTACAGGTATATAGTTTTAGAGACGCAACCTCAATTTTAAAGTCATGATATGAAGACAATTTTTGCACAAACCGCTCTGTTAGAAAATGGTTGGGCTGACAGAGTAGAAATTAAAATTTCTAATAATGGTCTTATTGAAGAAGTTATTTCGGATACAAATCGCACCTCTGATATATATGTAGATATACTATTACCTGCGCCAGTAAATGCACATAGTCATGCCTTCCAACGAGCGATGGCAGGACTAACAGAGAGGCGGGGCCCCAACGGATCTGATTCTTTTTGGACTTGGCGTAAATTAATGTTTAGGTTTCTTAATCAGTTAAAACCCAAGCATATTGAAAAGATATGCGCACTTGTACAAATGGAAATGTTAGAAGCAGGCTTTGCAACGAATGTAGAGTTTCATTATTTGCATCACCAACCAGGTGGTCAACAATACAGTAAATTATCTGAAATGAGTAGTAGGATTTGTTCAGCAACTTTACAATCAGGAATTGGTCTGACCATTATACCGGCACTCTATCAATATGGGGGGTGTGATAAGTCCGAATTGAGAGAAGGTCAAGTTCGCTTTAGGAACTCTGTAGACCAATATTTGAAACTTTTCCAAGAAGTAAATGATATGATAAAAAATATGCCTGATGATACAAATACTGGTCTATCAGCTCACAGCTTAAGAGCCGTAGGAAAGGCTGAAATCATTGAGATTAGCAAGTTTGCAGGTGATAGACCGCTACACATGCATGTAGCTGAGCAGGCAGCTGAGGTAGAGGAAGTGTTTAGCGCGTGGGGCAAGAGACCAGTGGAATGGATACTGGAAAACCTACCAATTAACCCTCGCTGGTGTCTAATACACTGTACTCATATGTTACCTGATGAGATTTTAAAACTTTCTACTACTGGAGCAGTTGTGGGACTATGCCCAATAACAGAGGCAAACCTTGGGGACGGAATATTTGATGCTGTTAAATGGTTAAACATAGGGGGAAATGTTGCGATTGGGTCAGACTCAAACATTATTATTTCATTGGCAGAGGAAATAAGATCCTTAGAATACTCTCAACGCTTAAGAGATCATTCCCGCGCTAGCTTAGCAACAAATAATAAATCAACAGGTCGTCGTATATTTGATGCTATACTACATGGGGGGGCGAGAGCATCTGGAAGAAATACTGGTAAGATTGCAGTTGGGCAATGGGCAGATCTATTGAGCATAGATAGCTCCAATATTAATTTACTTCACTCAAGAGGCGACTCTATTTTAGATAGTTTCATATTTACTAGTAAGCAGGGATTTGTAGAAAATGTTTGGTCAGCTGGCCGACATATGGTGAAAAGCGGTAGACACATAGCCAGAGAATCTATCACTGAAAATTACATAAAGGTGATTAAAGAATTAGTTGGGCTAATTTGAATAAATACATGGCAAAAGTTAAAGAAAATTTATCCTCTTAACAGCCACGCGTGACGGCTCGAATGACAATTCCTAATCCATAATACTCAACTTAAAAGGTTGGGTTGAACAGCATCTCTACAGATAGAGTTTTGAGAGAAGTTGCTAAGGCAGGTTTTTTGACTTAAATAAGGCTTCCAGAATAAAAGTGATAAAATGGCATTTTCAAAACTCCAAATACCTTAACAACAATTTGGAATTTAATAAAGCTGCCATCCTAGCTTCCTTCGTATTCATGAAAAAATTAATTACGTATGTCCACTATTTCATGCGATTATATTGAAGTTGGGACCAAATGGATATTTTGTAATATTTTCTGAGCCATTTTCGGTCACGATCAATATGTCATGCTCGCGATAACCTCCAGCACCTGCCTGTCCTTCAGGAATTGTTATCATAGGCTCCATTGACACCACCATTCCTGGTTTGAGTATTGTATCTATATCTTCCCGAAGCTCGAGTCCTGACTCCCTACCGTAATAATGGCTTAAAATCCCAAAGCTATGTCCATATCCAAAAGATCGATATTTCAAAAGATTTTTCTGTTCAAAAAAGTTGTTCAATTCCTTAGTTATTTCCGAACAAGATATTCCCGGTTTTATCATGGATATTCCTAATTCATGAGCCTCAATATTATCTTTCCAGTATTTTAAAGATACTTGATCCACTTCAGACATAAATAATGTTCGCTCTAGTGCTGTATAGTAACCGGAAATCATTGGAAACGTATTCAGGCTCAGGATATCACCATGTTTAAGACGTCTAGTAGTAACAGGATTATGGGCACCATCGGTATTTATTCCTGATTGAAACCAGACCCAATTATCACGAAGCTCACTATCAGGAAAAGATTTTGCGATTTCTAACTCCATCACATTCCTTCCGACCATAGCAACATCAATTTCTCGTTGCCCCACTTTAATAGCGTCTTTTATGGCATACCCTCCAATGTCAGCTATTCTTGCTCCCTCTCTTATTAGTTTGATCTCAGCAACTGATTTTTCCATTCTCTGGCGCATAGTATCTGAACTCAAATCTTTCATTGAGCTTGGTCTTAAGAATACCTTTAATTTCTCCATTTGTTGTAAGGTAATATGATCACCTTCGTAACCTATCGTTCTTTTGGAGCCGGTCACACTCAACACTGCTCGCCAGAAATTATCTCTTTCCCAATCAGTATAAGTGATACTATTGAATGCGCATCTGCGCCATGGTTGACCAGCGTCAATCCCTGCGGAAATGATTACCATGTCTTTTTCTGTGATTATACAACCGTAGGGCCTGCCGAACGAACAGTAAAGAAAACCTGAGTAATAAGCAACATTTTGCATTGATGTCATCAGCGCTGCATCAATTCCTTTGGATGCCATAATCAGTCTTAGTTTAGAAACCCTTTCTAAGTATTCACTATACTCAAACTGAAGTGGGCTTTTAGATCCATTATGAAAAGCGAAAAAGTTTGGGCGTGAAGGTCTTGTCATGTTGTCCTCTTAACAATATTAAGGTACTTTTACGTTTATTACAGATAATTCTATAAAACAAATGTTTATGGTCTCAATATTAAAATCTAGATTGAATAAACAGTAATTGTAGGGATGCCGGAATGGCTCTAGAAATTAAGGCACTGATTTTTGATTTTGGTGGAGTTATTTCACGGACATTGTTCGAAACACATTCAGCTTCTGAACGAGAATTGGGACTACCGTTGGGTACACTCAATTGGATGGGGCCTTTTGCACCTGAATGTGATCTATTGTGGAAAAAAATGCAATCAGGAAAAATATCTGAGCGTGAATATTGGAAATTGCGTACTGAAGAAGTGGCGCACCTCATTGGGAAAAAGTGGAGCAGTATGTCAGATTTTGTAAAAGCGGTTCGAGGTAAATATCCATTAGAGACCATAAGGCCCCAGTTTCTAATGTTATTAAAGTTATTAGAAAGCACAAATCTCAGGTTAGCAATTCTTTCGAACGAATTGGATCTGTTTTATGGTCCCGATTTTCGAAAGCATTTACCTTTTTTAAAGAAATTTGATGTTATTTACGATGCGACATATACAAAAATTCTAAAGCCTGATCCTAATAGCTATTTGGCGTGTATTAAATCCTTATATCTTGAACCACAAGATTGTCTTTTCATTGATGATCAAATTGTAAACATAAAAGGTGCGGAACTGATAGGATTGAATACTGTTCAATTTGATGTTACTAAACCGAATGAAAGTTATGAAGAAATTGCATCATACATTGGATTAAAAAATGAATGAAGTATGCGGCAGAAACGTTTCATAGATTCTGCTTTAGAAATGAGCAGTAGCTTTATATAGTAGAAACTATTAGTTTAAAAAAAAATCTCTAAATGAAGAGCTTTTTAACAATCAAGTCAGCTGCTTCCACTGCTGATAATTGATCTGATTTTATATGTATTTCTGGATTTTCAGGAGGTTCATAGGGACTGTCTATACCAGTAAAGTTTTTTAACTCACCTGTCCGTGCTTTTGCATACAAGCCTTTGACATCCCTCTTCTCTGCAATTGCTAGCGGGGTGTCTATATAAATTTCAAAAAATTCATTTGGTTCCATCATTTTTCTGACCATTTCTCGCTCCAGTTTAAATGGTGAGATAAAAGCCGTTATCACTACTAGGCCCGCATCAGTCATGAGTTTTGCAACTTCCCCTATTCTTCTAATATTTTCAATACGATCAACTTCCGTAAAACCTAGATCTTTGTTTAAGCCATGTCGGACATTGTCACCATCTAAAATGAAAGTATGGTAACCAAGATTATTTAATTTCTGTTCCAACGTATTTGCAATGGTAGATTTTCCGGATCCTGATAAACCAGTCAGCCAAATTACTCTTGCTTTTTGATTCTTTTGATTTGCTCTATCTTTTCTAGTAATGTCTAAAGCTTGCCAATGAATGTTTTTTGAGCGCCTGAGAGCAAAGTTAATTAGGCCTGCTGCAGCTGTTGAATTGCGTATCTTATCAATTAAGATAAATCCACCAAGCTCCTTATTTTTTTCATAAGGTGTAAATGCAATAGGTCTATCCATAATTATATTTGCAACACCAATAGTATTTAAGGTTAATGTCTTGCATGCCATATGCTCCATGGTATTGACATTGATTTGGTATTTTGGAGTACTGATAGTAGCTAAAACTGTTTGTGTGCCGATCTTAAGGTAATAAGATCTTCCTGGAACAAGGTCCTCTTCATCCATCCATATAAGTTTTGATTCAAACTGGTCTGCAACTTCGATAGGTTGGTCTGCTGCTGTTATAATTTGCCCTCTAGAGCAGTCAACTTCATCTTTAAAAGTCAAGGTGATTGACTCTCCAGTTTTAGCTTGTTCAACTTTTCGATCAGAGACAAAAATTTTACTGACTTCTGATAAGGTGCCACCCGGCAAAATTCGAACCTTTTCTCCTAATTTGACAGAACCATCAACAATTTTTCCTGAAAATCCTCTGAAGTTTGAGTTAGGTCGATTAACCCATTGAACAGGCATCTTAAGTCCATTTTTAGATTTAGGTTTTTTAGGAGTGACTAAGTTTTCCAATCGATTCATTAAGGTGGACCCACTATACCAAGTTGTATTGATTGAAGGGCTAGTAATATTGTCGCCTAATAGACCAGAGACAGGGATGGCTGTGATATTTTTTATACCAATCTTTTTTGCAAATTCATTGTAGTCAGAGAAAATTTTTTTGAAAGTGGATTCAGAGTATTTAACTAGATCCATCTTATTTACCGCTAGGATAAAATTGTTAATTCCAATTAATTTACATAGAAAAGAGTGGCGGCGGGTTTGAGTAAGTACACCTTTTCTGGCATCTATTAGTATTATTGCAAGCTCTGCAGTTGAGGCAGCTGTTATCATATTTCTGGTATACTGTTCATGACCGGGAGTATCAGCTGCGATAAATTTCATCTTCTCTGTAGTAAAAAAGCGGTATGCTACATCAATAGTAATTCCTTGCTCTCTTTCTGCTTCTAATCCATCGAGTAGAAGTGCAAAGTCTAAATTTTTCCCCTGTGTTCCCGTCCTTTTACTATCTAATTCAAGTTGTTTCAGATGATCTTCAAAAAGCATTTTGCTTTCAAAAAGCAAACGTCCAATTAATGTAGATTTACCATCATCAACGGAACCACACGTAATAAAACGGAGAAGTAATTTTTTTTGATGAGCTTTAAGATAGGCATTAACATCCTTCGCTATAAGTGCATCAGGTTTATAAACAGCACTTTTTGTAAAATGGCTCAATTAAAAATACCCCTGTTGCTTCTTTGCTTCCATCGAGCTACCCTCCTCCGCATCTATCGCTCGCCCTTGTCGCTCAGATGTAGTTGTCAAAAGTGTTTCTTGAATTACTTCGGGTAATGTTTTGGCCTTGCTTTCAATTGCCCCTGTGAGTGGATAGCATCCCAGTGTTCTAAAGCGGATTGATCTAATGCAAGGTTTTTCATGCTTATTTAGCGGAAAACGCTCATCATCAATCATCAAGATTAAGCCATCACGATCGACTGTGGGACGAGAGGCTGCAAAATAAAGAGGAACTATTTCTATGTCTTCAAGATAAATATATTGCCAAACATCAAGCTCTGTCCAATTAGACAATGGGAAAACTCGAAAACTTTCACCTTTTGATTTTTGAGTATTATATAATGACCAAAGTTCAGGTCTTTGAGCCTTAGGTTCCCAACGGTGATGGCAATTACGAAAACTGAATATTCGCTCTTTAGCCCTCGATTTTTCCTCATCTCGCCGGGCTCCGCCAAAAATAGCATCAAAATTGAATTTATTCAAAGCTTGTTTCAACCCTTCTGTTTTCCATAGATCAGTATGGAGGGTACCATGGTCAAAAGGATTTATTCCTCTTTTAAGAGCTTCGGGATTTTTATGGATCAAGAGTTCCATCCTGGCATCCTTTGCAGACTTCTCTCGTAACTTATACATATCCTGGAATTTCCAGGTTGTATCAACATGAAGCAGAGGAAAGGGCGGTGAAGACGGGTAGAATGCTTTCTTAGCCAAATGGAGCATTACGGCACTATCTTTACCGATAGAGTAGAGCATTACAGGTCGTTCAGCTTCAGCAACTACTTCACGCATTATATGAACTGCCTCCGACTCAAGTTTGGAAAGATGTGTTAAAGTTGACATGGGTCTTGTTTTCCTAATAAAACTGATAGATATTTAGATGTTTAGAGAAAAATAGTCCACAAACTTTTAGGTAACAATAACCCTTTTGAATGATATTTTCGAATTTAATGTGCACTTCTGCAAAGAATATTAATTTTACTTAGGTTAAGTTAATAGCTAGAGGAGACTATGACAATTATGGACGGTTATAATGCCCCTATTTATAATTTAACAATTTTCAATTAACGGGGTTAAATAATTTGGGATGCATCCTAAAATTGTATTGAAGTATAGTTAGGTGGTTTTCATATTAAAGACGAATACAATCATACATTCTTATAAATGCTGCACCGTCCCTTACGAAAACTATTTGGAAAAAGTTTTTTTATAATTATAAACAAAATTTTGATAGCTTCGTGTTAAACCTCGCTTCAAAGGCATTTTAGCAGACCATCCCAAATTATTTAGTAGACTGACATCCATAAGTTTTCTTGGCGTTCCATCTGGCTTTGTGTGATCGAACACAATTTTGCCATTAAACCCAACAACGTCTTTGACCGTTTTAGCGAGTTCCTCGATTGTAATATCAGTTCCCGTCCCAACGTTTATATGAGACATCATTGGCTGTGTTTGTAGTACAAATTTTTCTGGATCAAGATTATGTATAAAAAGGCTTGCTTCTGCCATATCGTCCACATACAAGAATTCGCGCTTTGGCCTGCCCGAACCCCAAACCACCACTTTATCTATGTTGCTCTCTTTTGCCTCATGGAAGCGACGAATGAGTGCTGGCACAACATGACTTATTTTGGGATGATAGTTATCGCCGGGTCCATAAAGGTTTGTTGGCATGACAGACCGGTAGTCTCTTCCATACTGGCGATTATAACTCTCGCACATCTTAATACCTGCAATCTTTGCCACTGCATAGGGTTCATTGGTTGGCTCAAGTACACCAGTCAGAAGCGCATCCTCAGCCATGGGCTGATTTACTTCCCTAGGATAAATACAAGAGGAGCCAAGGAAAAGCAATTTTTGTACATCATTTAAGTGTGCTGCATGGATAACGTTGCTTTGAATCTGTAGGTTTTGATAAATGAACTCAGCTGGATAAGAATCATTTGCTTGAATACCTCCGACCTTTGCAGCAGCAAGGATAACCTCATCAGGATTTTCCAATTTCATAAAATGCAGAACGTCTGACTGATTACACAAATCAAGTTCCTGCCGCGTTCGCGTAATTACTTTCACGTCAGATTGCTGTCTTAACTGACGACAAATAGCACTGCCAACCATTCCGTTATGACCCGCTACAAAAACTTTTTTCATTTGACCAATCTAGGTTTCAATAGGAAAAGGAAGTTCAAGATCATGCTCTTTTAGGAGTGCCAAACGACGGGCAGCCTTATGGTCCTCTTTCACCATTTCTCTACAAATTTCCTGAGCCGTAATTTTAGGTTCCCAACCAAGTTCAGCTCTCGCTTTAGATGGATCTCCTAAGAGAGTTTCAACCTCTGCAGGTCTAAAGTAACGGGGATCAATTTTAATTATCTCTTGTCCAACTGATATCATAGGAGCCAAATCCCCAGAGATATCAGTCACAACACCAATCTCATCAATTCCAGATCCTCTAAATTCAATAATTACCCCAAGTGCAGTTGCGGCCCACATTATAAATTCTCGGACAGAGTATTGTTTGCCAGTCGCAATAACATAATCACGCGCTTCCTTTTGCTGCAGCATCAACCATTGCATGCGGACATAGTCTTTTGCATGCCCCCAATCCCGTAGTGAATCAATGTTACCCATATAAAGGCAATTTTCTAAACCCAACGCTATGTTCGCCAATCCGCGCGTGATCTTTCGTGTTACGAAAGTTTCTCCTCTACGTGGGCTTTCGTGATTAAACAAGATACCGTTACAGGCATACATTCCATATGCCTCCCGATAATTTATACAGGTCCAATACGAATAAAGTTTTGCAACAGCATAAGGCGAACGTGGATAAAAAGGTGTCGTTTCTTTTTGTGGTGTTTCCTGTACTAAACCGTAAAGTTCTGAAGTGGAGGCCTGATAAAATTTTGTTTTCCTTTCCAAACCCAGAAAACGAATTGCCTCGAGTAATCGTAGTGTACCAATGGCGTCTACATCAGCAGTATATTCAGGGCTTTCAAAACTCACCGCAACGTGTGACTGAGCTCCCAGATTATATACCTCATCAGGCTCAATATCTCTTAGAATACGGGTCAAATTCAATGTATCGGATAGATCCCCATAGTGAAGCTTAAAGCGACTATTTTCGACATGAGGATCTTGATATATATGATCCACGCGTTGCGTATTAAAAAGAGATGAGCGACGCTTGATACCATGAACCTCATAGCCTTTTTCTAGTAGAAACTCTGCAAGGTAAGATCCGTCCTGACCTGTGATACCTGTGATTAATGCGCGCTTCATATAACCTCTCTTTTAGTCTCTGGCATAAGCATCTTTGTACCTAACGATATCATCTTCCCCCAAATAGGCTCCTATCTGTACTTCTATCAATACCATTGGAAGTTTACCAGGATTTTCCAATCGATGCTTTGCCCCAAGCGGCACGAAAACTGACTGACCTGCACTCACGATTTTGATGCTATCATCAATAGTAACTTTTGCAGTTCCTTCTACAACAATCCAATGTTCAGATCGATGATTGTGGCTCTGCAAGCTCAGTGCTTCAGCAGGTTTAACATAGATACGCTTTACCTGGAACTGATCTCCTAATACCAGGCTTTCAAACCAGCCCCATGGGCGGTAATCTTTGGGAAAAATCTCAGCCTGTGCAACACCTTTAGTCCTAAGCAATGACACAGCTTTTTTGACGTCCTGGGAACGATCTTTATGGGCTACGAGGACCGCATCAGGCATTGTGATCGCTACTATATCAGACAAGCCTATGCCCACTAGTTGTTGGTTGCTACTTTCTGAGCGCAATAAGCTGTTTGAGCATTCAATTGCATGCGAAGTTTCTGAAGTTACATTTCCTGATTGATCTTGCTTACTTTCATACCATACACTGTCCCAACCTCCAAGGTCAGACCACTTTGAGTTATATGGAACGGCTACTAAGTTCTGTGCCTTTTCCATTATGGCATAATCGATACTTATATTTTCTAACCTTGACCAAGGATCTGCTGAAAGACGTAGAAAACCTAAATCTTTGGTGGAATCATCAATTGATTTTGATACATGAATTAATGTATCTGGAGAATATGCCTTAAATGCATCAATCATGTCTTTAGCATAAAATAAAAATATGCCTGAGTTCCAAAAAAAACTATTTGATTCGAGCAGATGTCGAGCGTGTGCAAGATTGGGCTTCTCAATAAACTTTATAACATTGTGAACTCCACATTTATTTGGATCGCCGGTTGATAACTCAAGATAACCATAAGCTGTTTCTGGATGTGTTGGTTTAATACCAAACGTAACTATTTTCCGAAGTTGAACCTGTGTTAGCCCGACTGATATGACTTTGTGCAAATTTTGCCTATCTGGTATCTCATGGTCGGAGGGAGCTACTAGTAGAACTGCATCTTTATCTTTTGAATATGCAAACACACTCGCTGCCAAAATCGCTGCGGCAGTATTCTTTGACTCTGGCTCTATCAGAATAGGCCCAGGCGTTATTCCCACTTCTTCTAATTGGGCACTGATTATGAAACGAAAGTCAGAATTTGTGAGTGTAATGTGAGGGGCAAAGCTAATTATACTGGATGAAGTTAGGCGCTGAGCACTCTTTTGGTATAACGTATTGTCACCAATAAAGTTTAAAAATTGTTTAGGATAAGATTTTCTGGATAGCGGCCACAAACGTGTCCCGCCTCCCCCTGCCAACAACACTGGAGTAATTTTCTTCATTTAGATCCAAACTTTTTACGACTAGATTTTAATCTTCTTTTTCTTGACTTGGATAATATTAACATTGAAGCTCCATGGTATGTTTTACTTCTAACTTGTAAACGGTGAAGATCTAAAGCTACAAAAAAGCGTTGAACGCCACAGACGATCAGCTTGGTCTTTTGGACGTCGGCGATGTAATCCACGAGTATCTGACAGTACTAATGTGTTAGACTGAATGCTCTTATGAAATTTAGGCAAATTAAGGCGCTCAATTTCAGTTTTATCAGGCCATGGCTGTTTTAGATTGTTTTTGGAGTATCGATAATGTAGGTCAAGTATAGCTGGGGTCATGACATGACTGCCCAGGACATAGTTATAAACATCTTTGCTTGAGTCAACATCATTAAGGTAAATAAATGCTTTAAGAGTGTTAAAAAAAGTGTCGGCATGCCACAATGTATTATTATCAAAAGTTCCATCATAATCGCGAATAAGTTTAATTCTCCATTCCATTTTCACTTTTTTCTTACCCAAGTAGGATTTTGCCAATTCTTTTACCCAAAAATTTCTAGTTAAATAATCAAATAGTTCAGGGTCAACGGTTTTGACAACCACCTCTCTATATTCTGCCCCTGCTTTGACAAAATGCTTATACTCGGTTTTATCTTTCTTAATACTTTCAATTATATTATGTAGTTTATCAAATATTTCTGTGGGAAGCACATTTTTCACTTCAAGTACGCCCTCTTCTTTTAATTTTTTTAGATATTCCGCCTTTATTTTATTTTCATGATGCGTTCTAGAAATCAAATTCTTTTGTCGCCGTTCTAATAAATAATCAGCCAACCTTATTCGGAAAATTTGGAAACCAAGAGAATTTAGAAATTTTGACCTCAAAATATACTTTGAAGAAAATATGTAAAAAATTTGAATAATACCTACTGGAATATTTGAAATGAAATTTTCCACATCTCTTAAAAAGCGGAGCCTTTTTTTTAGTCCTAAAAAAGTTCTTTTCACAATATTTACTCCTTCTACTTTATTTCTTTAATGACATGCTATTAGCTATTTTTATTGAAAGGAATATAAGCTATATCTAAAATAAAGGGCTTTGCTGTAAATACAATGTACGGAACAAAACCCCTCTGAAACATGTAAACATTAAAGTCCTTAAATTCATATTGTTGCTCAAATGATTTGTGGTTGTGTCTGACTTCGGCTATAACAAATTGTGCTGTTTTAAGCGTCTCAGAAGCCCCCTTTAAAATTTCAAGCTCATAACCCTCCGTATCAATTTTTATTCCTACCTTTCTGCCGCGAATTACGCCTTGAACTACTGCATCCAAAGTATTTACCTCGACTTCTACTCTTGAGGAGTTTGTATCTTCAATATTGATTGTAGTTGGTTGAAAAAAGCTTGAACGACCTTTATTTTCCTCAATATTTAGTATCTTTTTAGACTTGGTGGCGCCAAGTGCACAATGAATAAATTTATAATCTAAGTCTTTTAACAGAATAGAAGTTATCTCTTGAGCTTCAGTAAGTGGATCTATACATATAATTTGTTTGTCTTTGTATTTTTCCCAGAACATTGGTGTGCCTTTAGGTCCTACACCGATATCAATAAAAGTATCAATTTCTGGCAGTCTATCGAGCTGATCCCAATCAATATACATACCCGTTTTTTCATAAAATTTTACCACTAGTGTATATTCCTTATTTCTACATTTTTTTACTTAGAATTAAGAACTTTAACTTACTTTCCCGAGTTACTGCTGTTGCAATGATTTTCGATTTTCTTTAAATAAATTTGTAATTTTGCGTTCGCTTTCTTTCTGAATCTCTACCCAAGAAGATTTAAAGATATTTGATCGAGTATTTCTGTCGACGTTTTCATCCAATTTGACTATTTTTTCAAGCGCAAATGTCATCTTTTCTGGTTTTACTGCAAACACAGCCTCCATCCCACTGCTGGGCCAGAAATCAATGTTTTCGTTTACAATGACACAGAGGCCAGACCATAGGGCTTCAAATATTGCAATACCGAAGTTTTCCCTATCACTCATTGAAATGAATACGTCACTCCCATATAGGATATTAAATTTTTGTTCTTCCGTGATATTTACAAAAAGATTCAGCTTAATCTGTTTTAGTTTTGCACTCTCTTTAAGTTCTTCAAGGTATAAATCATCATCACAGTAACCAGCAACAGTCAGCACCACGGGACGGGAAAGATTTTTTTTGTCTAAATTGTGGATGATTTCGTGGACTTTCTTTTTTCTATGTATCCTTCCAATATAAACAATCCGAATGAATTCTTGCATTCTAGAACTTTTTGTAGCTTTAAAAAAAGACCTACTACTTTCATTAAACTTTAATTTGACTATGTTTGGCACTACAATGACTTTTGATTCTGGTACTTCATTATCGAGCAGTACTGAGTTCTTTCCTGGTTGACTACTTACAAGGATAAATTGAGCCTTCCTCAGCAAATATTTTTGTGAAATATTCCACACTATTTTCTTTTTTAAACTATCTTGTTTCAAACTTCCACGTATATACCAAAAATATTTTTTTTTAAACAATATCAGAAACAAAGCTAAAAATTGTACACTTGGTGTCCATTGATTGTTGAATACAACAATTGGGTTAAATTTTTTTTTTGAAAAATGTTTAAAAATAAAATACCATAAACTTTCAGTATAGTGTGCGGGAAAATAACTCTGGTGGTCAATTCTAAGCCTATAATTAGTCTGCAAAATTTGAACTTTAAAACCGCTTTCTGAGAGACAGTTCATCAAGGAAGTAATAGATCTAACTGGCCCTCCATAGTCAGCACGAATACTCTCTAATGCAAAATATACCTCAACATCGCTATGATTATTTTTCAACTGCGGGAACCCCTGAATAGAATTTATCTGGCCCATACGCTCTGCCAAGCAAAACTGCCCCCGCACCCACGCTTACATTATTTTTTATATGGCAATTGCCAACTAATATTGATCCAGCACCCAGCCAAACGTCATCTTCAATTACGATTGAACCTTCCGTTTTTTCCCCTCCAGAAGAGAATGACTTTGGTTTTAAATGCCGATTGTGGCCACTCGTTATAATCGTTGTCTGGGGCGCAATTGCGCATCTCTTTCCAATCTTTACATTCTTATCAACTGAGTGGACATATGTGAAGGGACCTACCACAGAGGAATTTTCGTCAATTGAAATTCTTCCAACTAAATTAGCCCGAAATATACTAACACCAGTATTTATATTAACTTCACCTTTTATAATTGAATATCTAATAAAAACATTTGGAGAAATTTTTACGTTTCCAAGAATAATAGATCTATACTTTATAAAATTAATTAGAAACCGGAACATTACCGTCGCTTGTTAAAAATGCCTGAATGCTGCTATGAATTCGAAGTAGGTGACTACTATTTAAGTCAGAAAAATAGTCGTAAGCTATGGGATGAAAGCATATTGATGGAATGCCAATTTTTATGCTGTCTAGCACACAGCTTGAATACTCCGTGAGATGCAAATCCATGTCTGTCAGTGAATCTCCTATATCATTATCGGAATCATATATGAAATCAAACTGGAATCTAGATTTTAATTCATTTTGACTGAGAATTCTTCTAGGGTGCGGACGAATTTTTACAAAATGGCTAGATAAATTCAATAGGTTTACTTCTTTAAAAAACTCAACTGTATTGCTAGGTTGGAGAGATATTAATATTTTTAGTCCACTCCCATTCTTTAATATACTTTCCAATTTGGTGAAGCTCACTTTTAGTTTTTTGGCGCTAGGTATTTTTTTATCTATAGCATTAAACCAGGTTAGAAATTTTGTTGGCCTTATAGTCAAAGGTAAAAGATAATTATGTTCATAAGCTACAACATTTTTTTGAACTCCGTGCTGAAGATCTACTACATCTTTACTATTCTCTATAAAGGCCCTTATCAAGCCAAGATTTTCTGGTGAATAAAAATTTGTCAGATATAACTTGTCATAAGTTTGGATGTACTCAGTATTTATTTTACTGAAGTAAATATGATTCAACTCAAATAAAAAAAGAGACTTTAATATAGTTAATTTCTGTTTGTAACCTGACCTTAGGAAATAATTTTTATTAAATGTACCAATAAAGATTTTAAATATGATATAGCTCAAGGTAGTAAATTTTAGAGCACCCATCATTTTTTTTGAGCTTAATAAAATATCTTTCAATGGATGGTTAGCAATTTCAAAACTGTTGACACGATAGCGCGCTGAAATGTCCTTGGAATTAATAACCTCCTCGGAAAATTTTTTTAGAAAGCGTGGCATTACCTGCTTGCCCTCATCAATAATTGCGTCGCATAGAGGAAAAACGCCTAACACGTTTTTTCCCTTACACTCTGAAACGACAACATCAGAAAAATCCTGGTTGTTTTGCGTGTCTACGGTTGTATTACGAACGTTTCTAAATTGGTAGTATGTCAATGATAGGCAAGAAACAAAATCATATTCGTTCAAAATTTCTTTATTTTTGAAATAATCATCAAGTATGTTAAGGAAAATGTCGTTCTGGGTACTTAGCATTTTTTTGCTTCGTGGCATTTTAGAAAATCACATATTTATTTAATCAACAATGCCCAATCTTATCAAGCTCTCAGCAAATTTCAGATCTGACTCCGAATGTATATCTATAAAATTTCCAGGGTGCTTGTAAAGGATATAACTCGGCCGATCACCAATTCTCTTTCCTTTCGCAAATATATTTATATCTGAAACAAGGCAAACTCCCGTATCTTCTCTAATTACTGGAATTTTTTTTTGTCGTGGTGAACTATAGTCAGCTTCATTAGATATTCTTTTTATTTTATCTGAACAATCATCAACCCAAAAGTTTTTATGGTATTCTGTAGCCGCAAATACGCTATCAAACTTACCACTTTCAAATTTATTTATGCATAGATCTAAAATGTTGGGAGGTCTGAATGGCTCAGTTATTTGCATATAAACACCAAAATGCTTTTTCTCAATGTATTTTTCCATAGCTGAACATGCCTCCTTTAAAACTTCTTCAGTTTGAGTCAAATCTCCACAAAGATTAGGAGGTCGTTTATGCACTAGAATTTTAGCATTATAATTATGCGAGTATTTATCTATGATGAAATCATCGTCTGTTGAAATACAAATTTTGTCAATTTTATCCGAATGGCATAAATAATCTAGTGTCCACTCAATGAGAGGACGTCCACCCAGGTGTTTGATATTTTTACGTAATAATCCTTTTGAATTTTTTCGTGCCAAAATAAATGCAAAACCCAATCTATGCATGATAAGTTATAAGCTGATTAAAAACTGTATTTGAAACGAACAGAAGGTCCTTGCTGTCTTCATTAACTATATTATTAATTTCATCAAGTGTAAGAACTTCCTGAAGGTTATGCTCATATTTTTTTTTGCTTATGCGCGAGACTTGACTGGTTTGCTCTGATACTTCCCTAAAGGCATCTGTGAAAAGCTTTTCACTAAATTCCGTGGAAGAAAATAGGAAGTAGTCAACAGATTTTTTGATATTGATATCCACGGCACCATACAGTTCGATAAATTTAAATTCTCCAGTATCTGACTTCTGTCCCAAATAATTTTTCTTTGATAAAGTGTTTTTAAATAAGCAGACTAGCTCTCGATAATCACAAAAATCTGGGCTGTCGATGGAGAGCCAGCCGCTATTCAATAGAACTGTCAAGGAACTGGATATTCTGTGGCTGGAATTTGTTAGTTTGTGTTGATGTATTCCATGAAAATGGTACACTTCAGCTTTGTTTGTATATTTGAAGTAAAAGCCTTTGTTTTGCAGATTTTTTGCCCAAATTAAATCCTCAAGATTTGTTACGTTCTGATCAAAAGGAAATTGCGTATATATTTTTCGCTTTATCATTGAGTTGGCATTATTGAAAAGGGGAGTGCGTCGAAGTATCCGGTCTTCATTTGGATAAGTCAGAGCTAAGTCAACGGTGTTTTGAGCGCCGGAGCAGGGAAGTGGCAGTTGTCTACCATAAACTCCAGCGCAATTTTTGTCCTCTTTTATGAGTTCTTCGTAAAGTTGTAGGATATAATTGTCATTTTTTGGAATACAGTGAGCAGAAAGAAATAATATAAAATCAGAGTTACCTTTCTCGATTCCAAGATTTAGAGAACTGCCGGGTGTATAAAAATCTATATTTTGATAATTAATACTTTTAATACCTTTGTTTTCAAACTGTTCAAAAACACTTTTCGATTCATCAGTTGAGTTATTATCTACTCCATAAAGGTGTATGTTTGTACAATTAATAGTGTCAAATCTCTTTTTGAGTTTTCTCAACCAAAATTCTTCGTTTTTGAATCTTATAATAATATCTACGCTAGGTTGCTCCATTCCACCGGCCTCTCATCACATCTGCAACATCCCTCTCTACTTTTTGAATATCATCTCCAAGATCATTCAGCATAAGAGTGACAATTTCACATGCTTCTGTCATTTTCTTAAATTCGCTTGGAAGAAGAGCAAATTTGTTATCACGACCTGGTAACGATCTATCTATTGTAAAATGCTTTTCTATTATATTAGCGCCAATTGCTGCTACAGCAATAGCATCTTCAATCCCAGTAAAATGTGAACTGTATCCGACCTTTTTACACATCTCTTTGATCCGCAATAACTTTGGAAGATTAACATTTGAGCAATCTAAGGGATAAGTGGAAACACAATGCATAATTATCACTTTATCCAAGCTCCCATAGCGTTTTAGAACTTCTGATAAATCACTAGCAGAAATTGCACCAACACTTAAGAAAACACTATTGAAATGCTCAATCGCACGGTCAACTAACTTCCAGTTATTGCATTCATGACTAGGTATTTTTATGTGGTCATTTTTTATTTCAGCCAAAATTTCCAGTGATTTTAATTCAAAGACAGAGGCTAAAAAGTGGATATTATTTTCAGAACAAATATGAATTAAGTGTTCAATCTTTTTATCATCAAGAAAGGCTTTTTCATAAATTTCTCTACGGCCATCTTTGTCCCAAGGGCCTGATTTAAGATTTTTAGGATTCCAAACTTGAAACTTAGCAAAAGTGGCATTTGACTTTTTAGCGGCTACCACCATTTTTTCTGCTAATGATAAATCTCCAATAAAATTCCAACCTATCTCTGCTATATATTTCATATTTTTTCTTTCATTATTTCGACAAGTCTTTCTATTTCTGACTTTGGATTTTCTAGGGTCATGGGTAGCTGTAAAAGATCTGGATAATCAACGTTGCATGCATCTTGATCGAACATAATAAACTTTTTGTAAAGCTCCTGTTTTGTCACTGGTATCCAAAATGCGGGGGAATTATATCCATTGATTTTCAACTGTTCTCGGACTGTATTTACATCCATTTGAAGTACTATTGGCCTGAGAAAGTAAATCCAATGTGCATTTAGCACAAATTGGTCAGAAGGAAAAAGATGAAAGCCGAGATTACAAAAGTCATCGGTGTAATTTTTATATAATTGATAAATTTCAGAACGTGTTAGTAATTTCTCTCTAAGTTCAAGCATTTGTGATTTTCCCAGTGCTGCGTTTAATGCTGGCATTTTCTTATTCTGTCCTGGTGCAAAATGCTCGTAATTACTCATTCTATTAAGCGAGATTAAACTTCTTGCTCGATCCACTATATCCGAGTTATTTGAAAGTATTGCACCGCCAGCACCAGAAGTTATGACTTTATTACCGTTGAAACTAAGGCATATGGAGACACACTTTCCTAGTGAATTTTTTATCGCGTCAAAATCAAGCCCAATAGAAGCCGCGGCATCAATAATTATAGGAATTTCACTCTGTTCACAAATTTGGATGATTTTATCAGTGTTCTCATTATAGTTTCCAAAAGGCAAGGTCATCACCAATAGATCAATTTTTTTTGAATGGGAAGCGATAGATTGAAGATAATTTATATTAATTGTGAAGTCATTGGGACTGCAAGGAATAGCAAATGGAGTATTTCCTGTGTTTAGTATTGCGTTGGGAGTAGCTATGAAAGTGTAGTCACAAAAACCGATGATATATTTTGTCTTTCGTGAAAGACTATTGAAGTAACAATCAATTGATACTTCTAAAGCGCTAGTACCAGAGTTAACACAGACAGCCTCTAGCGTAGTATGATTTCGGAGAAGTTCTTCAAATTCTGCAACTTCCCCACCGTAGGTGCTTACGCTATTTTCTCTAAGAGAATTTAAAACTGAACGGATGTTTTCTTCGCTTATTTTTGGCTCTGCAATGTTAATCACAAACTGCTCTCCAACGTAATTTTCGCAAAATTATAGTCCCACTTTGTGTCAATATTTGAATAAAACTCTTTGTTTAGATTTACAAGCTGTGTTTCATTATTTGGGAATTGGGCACTTAACTGTCCGAGAGGCCTAAAATATATGTGTCCATCTGGGCGAAAAAATTTATTCATTTCTTGGCGGGTTCCAATGAAGGACGTCAAAGCGTGTTTTTTGAAATATCCACCCAAATTTATAAATGTATTTTCAATTGGGTAATCAATTTTGCGTACCGACATGGCGCTTTTTGTTAGGTCAATATTTTCCAAAAAAAAATCGACATCTGCACAGGTTATAGAGGGACAAGTAGCTGCAAGAAGTGTCACATTTTTTGTAAGCTTTTCCAGCTTTTGATCCAATACAATTTCTCGGACCGCATCCCATGAGCTAGCTTTGTCATTTGAGTTTTTGGGAGAACGTAAGTGTAATTCAAGCTTTAGATTTTTAAAGTTTTTCTGGTCATAGAATTTTTGTGCTAAATCTAAATAATATCTTGAATCTGATGAATAGATTAGATGACTAATTCTTGAACATTTCGCTGCCGCTAAAATAGGGAAATGAGATATGGCCGTATTATTTATTTTAAGTATGTTTTTATCACGAACTCCTTTGGAACCTGACCGAGCTAAAGTAACAGCAATACTATTCATTTTATTAACCAGAGCCTGAATAAATTGGGAGATTTATAAACGATCCTGAAATTGAAGATTCTCGAACAGCATGTATGATTTCCATAACATTTAATCCTTCATCTATGGAGCATGAAACAGTTCCATCTGTGTTGAGAGCGTCTTTATATTGCCTCAAGTATAAATCGTCTGCACCCAACTCGAACACTTGATTTTTTACTTCTTTAACACCTGTGTGCACAGATAATTTTTTGTTAACAAAGTCTATTTCTACTTCACCATTCTCAAAAATCAAACGTGTCTTTCTGAAAGTATCTTTTTGAATTAAATCAAGGCTTATAGATCCAAGGCAATTATTTTTATGGTGGAGAATAATTTCTGAAAAATCATCAGAAGTACATTCTAAAGAGGATAAATTTCCTAAAATCCCAAAAGTTCTTTGCACTGGCCCTACAAGATATGTAACTAAGTCAATTTCATGACTGATATCTAAAAGAGCACCACCTCCACCATCAATATCTGACATGTAAAAGTCTCTATAATCCTCCCACGGATGCCAATTTGGCAAAAACATTCCACATTCAGCACGATATTTCAAAACTTTTCCAAGTTCATTGTTGTGTATAAGTTTTTTTACTTTTTGCACTGCAGGGTGCTGTCGTAACATGTAGCCGACAACCACTTTAGCTTCTCCATGTGACTTTTTAAGATACCGAGCAATAGGCGCCACTTTTAAAAAATTATGTGCAAGAGGTTTTTCAATATATAGGAGTTTATTGATTTGTGGCAGGGATTTTAAAACATTGATATGTGATGCTGTTGAAGATGCTACGACCACAATATCAAAATCTTCATTAAGTGCCCCTCCCAACTCGTATATTTTATGGCCTGCTGAAAAAGCTTCTTTAACTCTGTTTGGTTGTAACTCTGCAATATAAATATCGGACTGCCTCAATTGCTGCTCTTGCAATAATCTGCAATGCCGTTTTCCTATTGAGCCGTAACCTATTACTAATGCTTTCATTTTATCCTTTCATCAAATTTTTGATAGTATTTAAGTCATCATGTGTGCCTAGATCAAGGTAATTTCCACTTATTTCAATTACATTTATTTTTTCATTGAGCTCTTTGGCTAGGCTCTGTAGAAGATCTGGCATGCCTATAAACGTCAAAGGGCGAGCCTTCAAATTATTGAAGATATTTTTGTCCATGGATATAAAATAAACTCCTGTGTTCACAATGTTTTCAATAACAGGTTTTTCGACGAACTCAACAAGGTTAGAATCCTCATCTACAATCATAGTCCCAAATTTTATTTGTGTTTTATTTCGTCGTCCAACCATCGCAAACTTTTCTGAACTACTTTCAAAATTTGTTACAACTTGGCTTTCAATATCTAGCAATAAATCACCGTTTGCTATGATAATTTGTAGAACCCTTTCTTTTTCTAAAAATTCTTTAAGGAATTCTCTGTGGTCATGAACCCACTTTACAAAAGGTCCCCCTGTCCCTAGCGGTGTATCTTCTGCACATATTTTTACGTTGAAACGCGTTTCTTGCGAAAAGATTTCGAACTTTTTTATGAGGTGACCACATAATAAATAAAAATTACTAAATCCTAAAAACTCTATTGAAGACATGACATACTCAATCATTGGTGCTCCACCGACATTAAGAAGAGGCTTAGGTGTCTCCTCAGTTATTGAACCTAATCTCGTACCCTTTCCACCTGCAATAATTATAGCTACTCTATTTTTAATTTTCGGGGGAGGGGTTTCGTTTACTTTCACTGATTTCCTAGCCAATACACCATATAAGGTGTTATTTAAGTTTTTTATTGGCACGATAGCTAAATTTTCTTCCATGGCAATTTTTCTTGCAGTGCTGGAGTTCACAGCTACTTTAGCTGCACTTTTTTTTTCTAACAAAGCTTGCAAACTTTTGGATTCGGTTTGCAACTCATGTCTTATAATATCCCCTTGAGTGATTATATTTTTAAAGCTTTTATTATCATCTATAATTATCACACAACGGTATTCAGATTTCCCTGCTGCTGCTTTTACTACGTCAAAATCTACCTTTTCACTCAATACAGGAACTTTACGAGCGGAAGAAGCCTCATTATCCAATCTAAAAGTTTCAAATGTATATTGCATTATTCTATTCCCACTGTTTTTTATAAAATGACTTCATACCGCTTGTAAAACTCAATTAGTACAGTTTATTAAATTCTTTTAGTGGGGAATACGAATATTCTCGATAAAAGACGTCATTACAAATGTGTATAATTTATATATTGCCAAATTCTGAATTTCTTGAAAATGAAAGTTAAGTTCAAATACTAGGAAGACCCCCTTACAAGGACTGCATTAAAAGCGCAAAAAAGATATTGATCCCTTTCACTGAGAAAAATTTAATCATGAAAATCATAAATCATAAAACTTTGATTATGTTAGATGTTAGTAAACTTTTTTCTATTAGTCTTATGAGCCTTATAAAGAATAAACGTTTTTAGCATATTTTTTAACCAATATATAAAGTGCTGTTTTTTTGGATAATCATAAAATACTGATCTTGGTTGATCGCTAATTACTTGTTCCACAAGGTTTAATATTGCTTCCATGTTGAAAATTTGAAGTTCGTTTTTGAAATACTTAACTTGTTTATGGGGATACGACGGAGTAATAATTGCTCCAGAATGACTGTTTAAACCACTAAACTCCAGCTTTGCCTCTTTATTGTTCTCCTTAAAAACTAAAGATCGTAACAAGGAATTTTCCAGTGGTACAAATTTTCCTATAGTAAATACTGGTATCCCGAGGATGTAAGCATCAAGGACTGTAGTACAACCGTCCAGACACAAGTGAGCAGTTGGATTTTTCATGAAAAGATTGTTGACAGGTACAGGTTCAACAAAAAGCTCAACATTTTTTGGTAACTCAATCTCATCCCATAAGTCTTGAGGGTCATTGGGATGGGGTTTAACAATAAACTGTTTGTCTGGGTTTTTTAGAAAAACCTCATGCATCAGATCCAATGAATGTTCTTGAAACTTTCTATAATCAAGCAGACTCCAATCATTAACAAGTTTTAATTTGCGATCGTTTTGCCTTTTTAGCACCTCGGATAATTCATAACCTAAAATCGAAAAGTTTGTTGCAACTGTCACTAAATTGAGATTTTTTTTTGGTTTGTTGGTTTTTATTAGAAACGGTTGTCTAGGATACCCAACTACCACAGTTTTTGTATATTTAAATTTGTATCTGTCAGCTTGATGTTTAAACCAGTGGATATAACCCTCAGGTTCAAATAAAACATGCTGCCTATTTTGACCAGGTAAAATACCTTCAGTGTCAAGAACAATAAACTTGGTTCCCTTTAGTTTTTGTAAAATTCTATGAAATAAAAATAAGTGAGGTTTGTTTATAATGGCTAATTTTACATTAGTTTTTTTATAAACCTTTGCCTCTTCCTTTAACGAAAAACATTTTACTGAGAGATTTCTTTTATTAAGCTGATCACCAATACAACGACAGATGCCTCCGTCTCTACTTTCTATATCAATAAATATTGCAACGTCCAGATTAGTTTTTGGAGACATTGTTATTCTCTTTTTCTGAAACTTTTTGGAATACAAAAGCAGCCAGACCAAGTGTTATCCCAAAAAGAGGGTGTGCAAGAGGAGTTGAAAAAAATAAGCTGAAAATAAATGCTGGAACTAGAACAAATATGCCTTTCCCATTATACGGAAGTATAAAACACGCTTTTATCACTCCCCTCAAAGGTATTAAGAATAGTAACCCGGTTAAAACATTAAGTTGTCCAAGGCCACTTAAGTTTCTGTACGAATAATTTACTTGATTTGCTGAACCTAACCAATTCATGAAACTATTTATATCACTAATCCAAATGGAATGATTAATAACTTGTGGAAAATAGTATGGGGATAATAGAAAAAATAAGCTTGATGCCAGTCTATCGAAAGCACTTGCGTCCTCCATAAGACGACCAGTTAAAACGTACTCCCAAATATCTAACATTCTAATGCTGCTGCGGTCAAACATCACAGCTAATGAGGTAATCAATCCTCCAAGCTCGACTCTTGTAATTAAAAAAAATGCTAAAACTGACACTATTCCAGCTAAAAGAATAAAAAAATATAATGGCCTCTGAACTACAAATAGTAAAAATCTTGCAAAGAATCCACCTAAATAACATCCCAATGCAGTAGCTGAAATGTGCACAAAAATTGGGAATGACCAACCAAGCCAAAAGAATCTATTTGTTGTCCTCTTGGCATTGCTAAATTGTCTATTGTAAATTATCAAAAGTGTAGTAATCGAAACAATATGTAGAGCTGCAAATGTGGCTTCAGGCGCAAAAGAAGTGAATCCTCTGCCGGGTGTTGTTCTGTCTGGCGACATCATTTCTGTCGGTAATCCAACCACTTGTAAAACTATTCCTAAGATCCACAAAAGCCAAAAGTATTTAACTAATTTCCACATCTTATCAAAATTTAGCTTGGGTAAAATGGCAAATCCATAAATAAAAAATACTATAAAGGATATACCTCCAAACAATATTCGAAAATCAGTTATTGTTTTAAGTATGGTTGCACTCGCGGTGATTGACATACTGAGTGCTAATATCCACACAAGATCAATATGTTTTATGGGGATATTTCTAAAGTTTTTAACTATTAAAATTAAACATACGAGAAAACAAAAAGGCTCCAAATCTGTAAAGCTAATTAAATTGGGCGAATAAGGTAAAAAAGCCAAAAAGATTGCAAGTTGATTGAGATTAAATCTCGTCATCGGAAAGTTCAACAAGAGAAAATAGCCGTTTTTCAATTTTCAATTTAACCGGAAATATATCAGTGTGAAAGGCTCTTACTGTTCTAGCTAACTCATGTTTATCGTTCGATCCATCTATTAGAACAGTTTGATTAGCATTCAGTTCCTTTCTCAACCACATCTTATTGGACCATGTAAATTTATTTTGGCTATGTTTATCACAATATTTATCAAAACTGGTGAGTAATATATCGTTAACTATGTCTTCAAGAATTATCAGACGCTTCCTTGCTAAATTACAAAGAGCTTCATTTAAATCTTTGTACTCGCCTATGGGAAATGTGATTACATCTAATATTTTACCGTTGTCTATATGTTTATTCATTAAGTGTATTGTTACACCAAAGGACTTTTCATTATTATATAAAGCAAAATTTATACCACCTATACCTGGGTATTTGGGTGGTGCAGGGTGTAGATTTATACATTTATCTCCAAATGCACTTAATTCATTAGTTGTCAGCTTTTTGTAACCAGAAAAATGTATATAACAAACCATCTCTGGCAATAATTTTTTCATTGCCGGAAAAACACAACTACTTTGCTTTTTATTATCATCAGGCCAGATTATGAATTCAACTTTTTCTGCTAAAGCATCAGCTACAGTTTCTAAATCTGATTTTTTAACTCCAACAAAAATTTTCATTTTCTTACTTTACTGTAGATCTGCAAATTGTTTCTGGTAATATTTCTTTGGATGTTCAAAAAACTTAAGAATAACTTCTTCAGAGTTTTTGTTTAGATATATTGGGTTCCAACCTGAAAAAACTTTTTTATTATTAGATTTTTCATTTAGTTCATTTAATCCTGCTCTAACGTCAGTCAAGGAAATTCCACAATGAATAACATTACTGTCATGAGCTCGATTTTTTTGACGTTCGCCAATATTTAAAGCAAGTTTTTTAAATGAGGAAGCTTCAATGATGCCACTTGATGAATTTCCTACTAAATATTTGCAATGAAATAACGCATTGAAATAATTTTCGTGGCCTAAATGAGGAACAAAAATATATTTTTGAGGATTTTTGCGCTTTGAGATCTCAATTTCATCAAATATTGCTTCAAAATTGGGGTCTGGGTTGGGAGCGGTGACTAAAATCGTTTCTTCTGTTTCATTCAAGCATCTGAAAAAATTTTGTGCCATTTTTTTGTTATAGGTTCGAGATTTAGTTGTCTCAGTATGTAGCGTGGCAAGGATAAAATCTTTTCGGATACAATTTAAAAATTTTTCCTGGAACTTTTCCAACTTTAGAGGCTTAAAATATTTTAAAAGGTTTAATGAGGGCGCACCAGAAATGAAGATATTTTTTTTGTTTTCGCCTAACTGGATTATCCTTTTTTTGAATTCCAAGCATTCGACAAAATGGTAATGCGACAACTTTGTAATAGCGTGTCTAAAATTATCATCAACAGCACCCTCCGTAATACTTCCTCCATGGAAATGTACGATTGGAATTCTAAAAAGGCTTATGCTCATGGTAGCAGCAAGTACTTCGTATCTATCGCCAAGGACAAATACCATATCTGGTGAAAACTGTTTTATTGTAAAGCCCAAAGATGTAGAAATAGAGGAAAGACTTGCAACACTACCTACGGCGCTATCATCTGTCATGGTACATGGGAAGCTATAAAGTTTATCAAAAAGTTTGTCAGCTTCAATCTCTTTTAAAGTGTTACCATGCCTACTGCTTATGTGTCCGCCAGTTGCAAAAATACCAATTTTTATTTTGGATAAGTTATCTTTCAGGAGTCTGAGGACTGGTCGCCAAATTCCATAATCTGATCTATTAACAGTTACGAAAAGGATTCTCATTGGGCAATGTCCGTCCAGGCTAAAACATGACCACTGGAAATATCTTTATTTGCTCTTTTTCCCTGTAGCTCATCTAAATATTTTGGTGAAATTCCATTACCTGGTCTTTTTGCAGTCAAATTCATCCCACTTAACTCTTCCCCAGTTTTTATATCAACCTTTGCTACGAGAGACTTTCGCGCAATAGGTTTTGTCGGTGCCTCAATGGGAAAGCATGTCTTTTCAGGAGATCCCAAAACGGTTGAGGCAAAATTTAGATCATTAATGTACTCTTTCAGCTCATCAAATGTGGCACTGGCTTTGTGATCTACGCCATCCATAAGTCGTGATATAGAAACATGTTTCTCAAAAACTTTGGCCCCACAAGCTAATGCTAACTGTGCTGCAAATGAACCCATTGTATGATCGGAAAATCCAACCAAAGTATTAAAGGTTGTTTTCAAATAGCTTACAGAATTCACATTAGCCATTGCAATGGGAGTTGGGTATTGGGATGTACAATGCAGCAAAACTATCGAGTCCCGATTTATACCATTTTTAACACAGACTTCTACTGCATCTTTAATCTCATTCGTATCAGCCATACCCGTTGACATGATAATTGGTAGCTTGGATCGACACGCTAATTGCAAAAAAGGAATATTGTCAATTTCTCCTGATGGCCATTTAATAAAATCTGGCTTAAGTTCTAGTACATCAGATAGACTACTTTCATTGAAAGCTGTACAAATGAAATCCACCTTGTTATCGCGACAAAAGACTCGACACTTCTTCAAAGCGTCCAAGTCAATTTTATTTCTTGACAGCATTTGATGCTGAGTTTCAGAAATAGAAGAATTATTTTTTTGATAATCAGCCATTTCTGCATCTTGCAAAACTAGTTCATCAGGCTCAAACAGTTGGAATTTCACAGCTGAGGCACCGGCTTTAATTGACAAGTCACACATTAGTGTGGCCAATTCACTATTCCCGTTATGATTAATACCAATTTCTGCTATTACATACGGATCCCTAAATTTTTTCATTGTGAGTTCTTTCAATTACGATTTCTATTAATTTTTTTTCACACTGAGATGTCTTTAAATTGATATGCGTGTGAGCAATAGAATGATCAATATTGTTGTGATCAATCAGAACAAACGAGGTATCGGGAAGTAATTCAAGTAAATTATGCATTATTTTTGATGCTAACTTACTTGGAACTCCATCGAAAGCTTCATCTAAAAAAACAAATTGCTTATCCAGCAAAAGAACCTTCATAAGCTTGATTCGTGCCAATTGTCCACCCGAAAAACCAGAGTTACCTCCAACAAGTCTAGATAGTACTTCTGAGTTATTATGATCTAAAAACTCTGGGAATAAAGATCCCAGTAAATCTTGATAAACATCTAGACTTTCAAAACCTTTATTTATTTCATAGAAATTGTCAAACACAGTTCCCTCAAGGAGGTTTTCGTTTTGAGAAGCTATACCAGCGTTGCGATTTCCAGGTATGAAATCATGCCCACTGAGTTGTTCAAATCCAAGTAAACTCCTTACGAAAGTAGATTTTCCTACTCCACTTTGCCCTTTAATTATGTATAAACCCGGTAAATTAAGGTCAAGTGGTTTCTTAAAAGAATAGTTTAGCCCATAACTGGTACTGAAAGTCTCACCCATTGAGAATATAGTTGGGCAATTTGACCTAGAAGCTTTTCTAGCTGCATCACCATATGACCTGAGTAAAGTAGCACGCTGCTCAAAAGAAGTGTATGCTGGAAAATTTGTTTGTAATTGTGATACGCTGTTCGAAATTGATTGTACCGCAGGAAGTAACTTCAATAAGCCAAAGCCAACCATGATTAGTGGTGTAATATCTTCAGTGCCAATAAACAGGAAATATAAGACGAGTAAAACCAAACTCTCTAAAATAGCTCTAGGAAGTGTAGCCATTACTTTTGTGTAAACATTAATATCACCAAGCCTGCTCAATGACTTGAAGTACTGTCGCCGTGTACTAGATTGCTCATAAACTTGAAGGTCTGTTGTGTAAGCTTGAAACCTGTAAGACGCTACCCTTTGCCGTGTGTAAAAATGTGTAGACAATTCGAAGGACATTTTTTTAAAATACGGTCTGGAGATAACCCAAAATGCCAAATAGCATGCTGGTATAGATGTAAGTATCCACAAAAACTCTGAACTAAAGACAATCAAAAATATCACTAGAAAGACTAAATTTATCGTATTTTTTGTGATATCTAAAAGCGGAATTATTATATTGGCTGAGAACCTTGGGAACTCTACTGTGTTATCTGTCATCGCGCTGCCATAATTGTACTCTGGCATTGCCGCTATCGCTGACACTTTGGTATTTAAATCATACTCTTTTGTGAGATCAACCATAAAGGAATTTGCTATTCTTAATTGAATGAAAATTGGCAAAATGTATGAAGTAAAATATGCTAGAAGGCTAATAGCAAAAGCAACTTCTAGATTTTCGTAGAAACCTAAAAAGTCAAGATCACTATTTTTAGAAATTAATTCAGCTAAAAACAAACCTATCGCCATATAAACTAGAATGTTTATAGCTGAAAAAATATTGAAGAATAATAAACTATATTTATACTGAGATATCAGTTTAGTTGCAAAATTTAACAATTTAAGACCTATTCATCAGTATTATTCGTAATATTTTATCAAGTATAGATACGACTGGAAAATCATGCCATTTTTTGTAACGCTTGCAGTCACTAGAAAAACCACCAGAGAGATACTCCACTTTTTGAAATGAAGATTTATATATGTTCTCGGATGCATTAATAATTTTCCTACAGTTAGCATCTGTGAACTGAGTTTCATTAATGTAATTAGCCATTGAACTTACCGTGTCATTACTCAGTTCCATAAGTTCATTAAAATTTATGAATAAAACCTGTGATTTACTATAAAACTTTATTTTTTGTAACTGCCTTTTCAAATGTTTAATTTGTAAAAATCTATAGTAAAGAATGAGATATGTACTCTTAAAAAGAGGTTCTATTCTTCTAATGGAGTAGTAATCTAGGGAACTAGTTAATAAATCATCTTTTAGTCTTATGGTTGAAATAAATTTTATTTTTTTGTTAGCTTTCCAATATTTGAAATATGGTAAATCGTGGCACAAAAGTAGAGATGTCTCATTTTTTTTGTAATAAGTTATTGGACTGTGACCCACCATATAACTTTTAATCGTTTTCCAATCAGAAATATAATTGCCTTTTGATAGAATATTTATTGCCAAAGCTAACAAGCCATTTGTTCCAGATTTTCTAGGTGATGCTATAATGATGTCATAATATTTAATATCTTTTCTTATTTTAAACCACTGATATTCTACGCTCAGCCGATGTCGAGTTAAAATATAAATAAACTTAACTATGTCATGAAATTGAGATTTTTGGTGAATAAATATTTTTTTTAAATTAAATTCTTTTAAATTATTTATCATTAAATAATAGCCAATAATTAAGTTTCAGATTCAATGAAAAAGTTGGTTTTTAGCGCATGATTTTTCATCTTCGCATTCAGAGCCTCTAAAGGCAACGCCAAACATATATTTTAAAACGTCTGCTTGGACTTTATGGCTTTCTTTACCTCTGTGAGAAGCACAACGAGATAGAGTAGATAATTCCCTTTGCTTTGGCCCATGGAGTTAGATTTTTTTTATTTAACTTCGTGGTGCATCTTTGATGACCTTATGGCTAGTTTGTACATTTCTCCGAATTTCCAAGTCATAAAGCTTTATACTAGTGAAATGGACTAGGAGGGGGTTTAAAGTCTATTTTATTGTAATTAGAATTTATTGATGGCTCACATAAAAAATAATTAGCCTATCCTAAGCCTTGGAAGAAATGAATGAATTTATCATTTTATCCAAACCACTTTTTAGATCTAAATAATCTCGGTCAATATAATCTATCTCTGGCCTTCTGAAAGATGGGGAACCCTTTGTTTCTGAAAGAGTGCAAATCTTATTTTGTTTATTCATTTTTTTCAATAAAATTTTTGCTAACTCTAGTATAGATATGGGTTCACGAGGATTCCCGATGTTGAAATCACCATTTAGGTTGTTTTCTATCAGGTGAAGAATTTGGGCAATTGCATCATCAATATAACAAAAACTTCTTACATGTGTTGGGTTGAAAATTTCTAAATTATCATTGGGAGACAAATTCCCTATTTTTTCAATTAAATTGGGTATAACATGTTTATTGCCCATGTTAATTCCATAAATATTGTGTGGACGTAAATTAATGTAATTTGAGGAACGAGAGTTTATGTATTCTCCAACAATTTTTGATAATGCGTAGCTACTTCTATTTCTGGATAAATCTGGCAGCTTCAAAGGACTTTGTGACGAGTTTGATACTTGTTCACCAGAAGATACTTGACCATCGCCATAGACTTCGCTGGTTGAAAAAAATACTAATTTGACATCTGGACTTTCAACGTATTTCTGAAGAGGTAAAAAAGCCGCGATATTTTCAATTATGACTGAACTAGGGTTAGAATTAACATAGTCTACACCTAGCAAGGCCGCAGCATGAAATACCACATCAACTTTAGGAAGTTCCTTAGGTGTTAGTTGCAAAAGATTATTTTCAATAATTTCAAATTTTCCGCGTAAAAGAGAATCTCTACTAATTTTTACATCCAATAAGGTAATATCAGCTTCTGGTATGGTAGATTTTATTTTTGTAGCTAAATTACTACCAATAAAGCCATTTGCACCAGTAATTAAGAACTTCATAAGTTTTCTCCGTATTGCATTATCCTTACTCCCATATCTCTCAATGAAGTCTTTTCGAGCTTTGTAAGACATGAGTTAATATCAATAATTTCAACGCATTGACTTAATATCTTCGAATTTATCTCAGGATGCCTAGTGGCAAGAATAACTTTACATCCAGAAAAATTTTCTCTTACTTCCAGTAAGTTACCTGGTACTTGACTAGTAAATTTTTGGCAATAGTTGTCAATTGCATTTATCTTGTAACCCATTTCATATAATTTTTTGTAGGTTAACAGTGACGAACTTCCACGCACATCTCCTACGCCCGATAAATATGAAATCCCTAGAAATTGATAATTAGAATTTATATCAAGTTTCTCTTTTAAAAAATCTAATACTCGTCCATTTTGTTTTTCTGTTGTTTTAATCGAAGCTGTCAAAATAGGAAGCTCGTGTTTGAATTCAAACAATTCACTGGATTTCATCAGAAAGCTTGGGTCCTTTGTCAGGCAATAACCTCCAGGGGCAAGTCCTGAATATCGTATGTTATTGTGAGTAGATCTACTTCTGATACAGTCTAAAATGTCGGGGGTATTTGCACCAACAAACTCAGAAAATTCTGTAAACTCCTGCACAAGTGCTATGTTGATCATCCTGTAAGTATTTTCGAAAACTTTAGCAGTTTCTGCGCTTATTAAGTTAGTTAGTCTTACATGCTCGCCAGATGAATACACTTTGTCTAAATGCTCTAAATATCTTTGATTGCTACTATCGTCCAAGGCACCGTAAACTTTTGGAAGTTTTTCGACACTATCTAGGTAGTTGGGACCTGGCATAACTCGCTCATATGAGTAAACATAACGCAAGCTCTTTTTTTCGTTTTCCTTAAGTAAAACGGGCAAAATTATTTTATCACTTGTACCAGGTGGCACAGTAGTCTCTAAGACTATTAAAGCTTCTGATCTGGCAAAATAGCAAATTTTTTCGAAAAGAACTATTAGGTTAGTGTAATCATTCTCACCACTAGAGAAATCAAAGCTTATTGATATGAAGATAGAGCTAGACGCAGTCATTTGCTGTAAGTCCGATGTGGGATTTATAACTTCATTAGCAACTTCTTTTGCAAATATTGAACTCAAATTTGTATCAGAAGAAGTAAATGGAAGCTTGCCACCGTTTAAATATCTAATAAGCTCATCATTTTTATCTATCAAGTTTACTCGCGTGTAGAATTTTGATAAAAATGCAGCATGGGCGACACCGACAAAGCCTGCTCCAATTATAGATACTTCTTTCATATTATTTTTTCCTTACATCTTTCCAAAAATTTTATAGTAAAAAATTAGACCTTGGCCTCCTGAACCTGATAGACATTGCACAAGAAACAGGTCTCAATTATTTCCAATAAGATTATTTTCTATAAATTCCATAGCAGTGATGTATTTAAATTTGCCTGATAGAAATTTTAAAATTTTTTTTTCACTTTTGCTCACCATTATATTATGTCTAAAGTTTTTAAAAAATGGCACATTCTCTACATGTGGCTGGAATACGTCAAAATCCCAAGGGTGACAGTAAAACATAAAACTTTCTTTTTTTTCAAGAAAAAGTAGCTGCCACCAAACTGGTAATATACGAAACCAGCCACCACCAGTTATTGGAAACTTTAAAAATAAAATACTAAAATAGGGAATTGGAACATCAATTAATTTATTATTCTTGCTCGGGCGTCCATATCTGTCATGTAAGGAAGCCGTTATGCCATTGCTAGTGTATAAAATATCATTTTCTAACAAAACATTTTCTAAATATTGGTTTGATGAAAAACATGGGGAACGAAATCCTCTTGCAGTTACGCCCAACTCATCTTCAATAATTGATAGGCTTTCTGTAACCTCGCGGGTTGTTTCGGCTAAAGATAAATTGTTCATCATTTTATGGTTCATAGAGTGAGAAGCAACCTCATGACCACTTTTTAAAGCACTCCTCATCAATTTTACGTATTTTTTTTCCTTCAATAACTTACCCACTATAAATAAAGTGCTCCTAATTTGTCTCTCATCTAAAATATCGAGTAACCTTTTAAAGGAATCAACCGAACTATGAGTTTTATCCGAGTTCTTAACGTAAGGACGAAGGTTTTCTGCCATATACCATTCCTCAACATCAATTGAAAAAATGCATTCAGTCAATTAACATTGCCTTTACCTTAGCTATTGCAGTCTTATCGGGATATTTTCTTAAGGTAAGCGCAGGCTTACCTTTTTGGGTCTTTAAAGGTAAATTCCCGTGAATGAATTTGTTGAAAATTTTAGCACTAAGGTACTTTCCTCTGACCATATCTTCATATAAATCGCCTCCAAATGGGAAATTCTCTTCATACAATATATCGCCTTCATCAATATCTGCAGACATCTTGTGCATAGTTATGGTAAAATGTTTTTTCCCATCAAATATCTGCCAAAACATAGGCATCATGCCAGCGTATTCGGGAAGCTTTCCACAATGAAAGTTTAACTTCAATTTAAACAGCTTTAGTATTTCTGGATCAATCTTCTTTGGAGCAGAAACTGAAAGAAGAATATCCTGTTCAGACCATTCCATAGATTTAATTTGAACAAGTGCTTCATCAAACTCCACTGTTTTTATTTCTAGACCATTAATAGATTTCTCTTTAGAAAATAATGCTTTGATAGTCGTCAAAAACGTTTTCTTCCAACCAAACAATCCTATGAACTTGATTAAGCCCCGAAATTTACCACTTCCAAAATTAGGTACATCAAAGATTATAGCATTATCAAAAGCTAAATAATCAATATTTTTTAAAAAAGTATCAATAAACAATGGATCTCTCTGTGTTATTATTACTAGCTTCAATTTTTATTGCCTTTGGATTGAAAAACTTTTCTTTAAATGCATAAATACTTTCCTTGCAACATTTAAGCAAACTATCAAGCCAGATAAAAAGGGCGATTTTCCCATATAAACTCGCCAAGCTTTATATAGTTCAAGCTTTCCCATACCAAAAGCCTTTAGGTTTCTTTGAGATGTTCCTCCCGTTTTCTGCGTCACACTCACTTTGTTTGTATCAATGAATTGAAAGTCAAAATCAAAAAAGCATTGTAACTGGAACAAAAAATCAGCGCTGATCCTTAGATCAGTTTGATATTTAAGGTGTTCATAAACTCTTCGTCTAACAAATATTCCTGGGTGGGCTAATTGACCGCCTAGCAAAAAGAAATGTTTTAAGTAATTTCGATTTGGAACTTCAGAAGATCTTATCGATCTCTCGTGCGCTTGATTTCTATAGTTGACTCTACAGTAAACTAAATCTATCGATGCATTTTTTTCAAAACAGTCTTGAACATGTTTTAGTACTAATTGATCGTCAAAATAATCATCTGAATGTAATATCGCCACCAGCTCATTAGAGGTTCTGGCGATTGCTTGATTAACGGCATCATATATTCCTTGATCACTTCCTATCAAGAGTTCAAGCCTTTTATTCAGTTCATTTTTAACAATTTTTTGAGTGCCATCCGTTGATCCACCATCAAAAATCGTATGAACAACTTCTACTAGTTTTTGATTTTTTACACTATTGATGCACCTGGAAATGTTTCCTTCCGCATTTAAAGTTACTGTTATTATGTCCCAATTCATTCCTTTATATCACTCAAAATATATTTGTAGTCTTTTTTTCTGGCGATGGCCACAGTGCGAAGCATTGTTTTTCAAAAGTAGACTTAGAAAACTAATTTGATTATCTTTTCAGTACCTTTAATATTAATGTAAACAATCTTGTTTTTTGGTCTAAAGGTTATCATGTCTCTTTAAACAGAAAGATCCAAGTCCTGTAGGAGCCTGGATGATTGAATAATTATATTTTATTTGTAGTAGTTCAATTTTAATACTTCTTACCGAAAATTTTTTTTGCTCTTTTCAAATAAAGGTTAAGAGAATTATTTATTATAATTTCCAGAACATCAGGGCAAGCATCTATGTCGACCACAACAAAATATGGCCAACTAGAGTTAACCCATTGTGTCCTTAAATTTGGTATTTGGGTGATTTAATAACTGGTTTTGTGTCAGATATGATACATCCAGATTAGTAGACAGTTTATACCTACATTTAATTTATTTAGTGATAAATTTTGGAGCTGAATGATACTAAGATAACCTTCTCGTTTACACATTCAATCAGTGCTTAAACACATTTGGTTACTACCCTTACGACATTACCTTCATCATAGGTAAGAAAATTGTCATAACTCATACCAAAATATATGCCAATTTCTACCCTAAGTCATTATGCTATATGATTTAGATATTATAGTAACCTCTATACCAACTAACAAACCTCTGAACACCCTCTAAGAGATCGGTATGTGGTTTGTATCCTGTAAGTTCTTGTAATAAGGATGTATCAGCCCAGGTATCGGAAACCTCTCCCGCCTGCATTGGCATCAGGTTTTTAATAGCTTTAGAACCTACCGACTTTTCAATTGCATTTATGAAGTCGTTTAGTTTTTCTGGCTTAGAATTTCCAATATTCACGATCCTGAATGGTGCCACAGGTGATAAACTATTTGTTATATGTGGAGGCCCAGAACAGGAGCCTTCCTGATTAGGTATGGCATCAATTAGTAGGCGTATTCCGTTAACGAGGTCATCAATATAAGTAAAGTCACGGCTCATATTACCATAGTTGTAAACATCAATTGGCTGTCCACTAATTATAGCTTTCGTAAATTTAAAGATTGCCATATCTGGTCGGCCCCAAGGACCATATACGGTAAAAAAACGGAACATTGTAATTGGCAACTTATACAAATGGGCGTAACTATGGGCCATATTTTCAGTTGATTTCTTTGTTGCTGCATAAAAAGACATCTGATGATCTGCCTTATCTATTTCCTTAAATGGCATTTTATCGTTGGCGCCATAAGCAGAGGAAGTTGAAGCCAGAAGCATGTGTTTTGGCGGATGCGCGCGCGCTGCCTCTAAAAGTTCAAAACTACCGTTAATATTACTCTCTAAATAGGCTCGAGGATTTTCCATTGCATATCTCACACCTGCTTGTGCAGCTAAATGAATTACAACATCGGGCCTTTCTTTTGAGAACAGATCTAAGAGTATATTTTTTTTTTCAACCTTTTCATGAATTGATTGGTAAGATGGGTTTTGCAGGAGCATGCTTTCGCGCCGCTGTTTTAGTGAAACATCGTAGTAGTCCGATATACAGTCTAGGCCAATTACTCGCCAGCCTTCCTTGAGCAATCGCTTAGTAAGATGGAAACCAATAAAACCTGCAGCGCCGGTCACTAGAGCTGTTTCTTTTTTATTTATTTTCAAGCTTAATTTACCCTAAATAAGTCACGAGTGAACACTTTTGATTCCACGTCAGCAAGATCTGGAATCATCCGGTTTGCTAAAATAATATCAGATCTTTTTTTGAACAAATTTAAGTTAGTTTCGACGCGGGAATTAAAAAAAACAGACTCTTTTAACCCAGGTTCATAAACAACAACTTCAATGCCTTTAGCCTTAATACGTTTCATTATTCCCTGGATAGAGCTCTGGCGAAAGTTATTACTTCCAGTCTTCATTACCAAACGATAGATGCCCACAACTGCTGGCCGTTTCTTTATAATTTCATCTGCAAGAAAATCTTTTCGGGTTGAATTTGCATCAACTATCGCGCGAATAATATTTTGAGGTACATTGGCATAATTTGCAAGAAGCTGCTTTGTATCTTTTGGTAAGCAGTATCCACCATAACCAAATGATGGATTATTGTAGTGATTTCCGATTCGAGGGTCAAGAGAGACGCCATTGATAATTTCACGGCTATTCATTTCTCCAGTTAGTGCAAAACTGTCGAGCTCATTGAAGAATGCCACGCGCATTGCTAGATAAGTATTTGAAAATAACTTTATCGCTTCAGCCTCGCGCCTCCCAGTAAACAATACTTCCACGTCTTTTTTTATCGCACCTTGCTTGAGCAAATTTGCAAAAATTTTTCCACGATTGGATTTGTCACCTACAATAATGCGGCTTGGGAATAGATTATCATGAAGTGCACTGCCTTCTCTCAAGAATTCTGGAGAAAAGATTATAGCCTTAGTTTTAAATTTTGCTCTCAGAGTATCAATAAATCCAACTGGTATCGTAGATTTTACTATTATACATGCCTCTGGCTCAATTTTAACAACATTAGAGATAACTTCTTCTACCGAAGATGTATCAAAAAAATTAGTTTTTTCGTCATAATTAGTCGGTGTAGACACAATTACATAGTCTGCCTGGTTAATTGAAGCTTTAAAATCAGTACTTGCCTCAAGGTTTAATTCTCTTTCAGTTAAAAACTGCGAAATCTCCATATCAATAATTGGTGATTTCCTATTGTTCAAGGCGTGCACACGCTGTTTGGATATATCAACACCAATAACTTCATTGTGCTGGGCTAAAAGAACAGCGTTTGAAAGACCAACATAGCCCAATCCAACAACAACTATCTTATATTTAGATTTAATTTTTAAACCTTATTCTGTAAAAAATATCTCTTGTTTTTTATTTGGTGAGATAAACTCGCTCTCCAAAGTACGTTCTATGCTCTCACGCAGTTGAAATGGTGCTTTAAAATTGTCCAAAGTGCCTTTTGCACTCTTAAATTCTGTTGAAGATGTAAACTTTTTCACCCGAATTGAACTCACTGGTAAATTCTTTTGGATCAGGAAAGAAATTAAATCTGCGGCATATCCTATACTTATGCCCAGCCAATAAGGCAGTCGAAAACCAATCTTCTCATTACCTTTTAATTTTGAGCGAACCTGAGAAACCAATTCATTCATAGAAAAGTCAGGCGTATCTACATAGTTGTAAACACCATGTTTCTGATCTGTAGAGATACAA
>CACKLF010000007.1 GCA_902600895.1 uncultured Alphaproteobacteria bacterium
TGGAGATGTGCTATTGAGTGCATACTGACAAAACGTATTCTCTCTAACTGCATCTGCCGGAAGGTCATCAGGAAGACCTACATGACATATCATGTACTGTCTTCTTTCATCAATAAGACCCGTGTAACTGACCGGCATGTTAGAAATTTGCTTGGCTAATTCGTTATAAATAATGAATAGATCTTTATTATCTACATCCATAACACCCGTACGCCGAACAGCTTCAAGTCGCCTCTCCTCATTTTTAGGTATGGGGGCTGGAGTAAACTTATTTACTTCTGACAAATTAAAACCTCACACTTTTTATAAGTTGCCTAAGCGCCAAGGGAGTAAGGTAATTGATTTAAATCAATTAGTAAATATGACATATTTAAACTTCATCATTCTTGTTATCCTTCACTTCCTCAGCAAAGTCTGAAAAGAATTTTCTATCAAGCTCTGGTGGTGGGGCTGTGACCTTTCTTGATACTAAATCCAAAAAAGCGCAGTTACTTTCTAATTCAGCCACTAGTTCCATTTCTTCTTTCTTGAAAATTCTTATTGTCCTTTTAAACTTTTTATCACTCCCAGGCACTTTTATCGCTACACATTTCACAACTATCTTCTGGCCTTCAAAAACCTCTCTTTTAAAGGACAACTTTGTATCAAATACCAGTGGGCCAACTTTTAAATCTGAAAAAAGAGTAACCAACCCAGCCGTCTCACTAATTTCCCAAAGCTTTTCAACTGCATAATGATAGTAACCCTGTTCATTTAGGTGGCCATTAAAATCAATAAACTTATTATCAATCACGTATTCGTAGGACTGCATTTATACTCCAGGGACTTAAATTGTTATTCTTGTTGTCTGTTCTAATTTAAGTTCACTTTAAATACTATAAAAATTTTCTTTTGCTTGTTACCTATGGAAAATGATAAATTTTTAATACTGTATTCTAAAGAGCAACCAAACTTATTCCATAAAAACTTTCCTTATCAAAAATAATTGACTAATAATTTCTTTATGGAAAATGATCTTTTACTGGATAGATATGTAGCTGGTTTGAAAATGGTCAGTTGGGTATTTGCGTTACTCCAACTGGTGGTAGTTTTTACGAACTTACTTTTGCCCACTGCCAATACAAATTTTGGTCAATTTGCTTATCCAACAATATTTTTGATTGCTTTTTTAGCAAATTCCGCCATCGCACTAACATCAAATGCCCAAAACTACAGGTACCTTCTCCCAGTGAGTATAGGCTTAATTTTTTTCTTGAGTGTAGTTTTAGCAATTATACAACAAATAGATAATGATTTGGAAGTTATTAACCAAAACCTTGGTCGATATATGGATTATCAGTTTTCCACTGGAATAATGTTTATCGTTGTTTCGGTATTATATCTGAGATATTTAATCACAGCATTTCTTTCAGTTGCTTTCACAGTTGTAACTTTGATAATCGTTTACTTAAATTTTCAAATTAGTGATCTCTTCTTTTCCTTTAATGTAAATGAAATTCTGTCTGATGGACTTGCAATAAATACTCAATGGTTTGTCCTTATGGTTTCTTTTGTTTTGTTCAGTGCAATTGTGAGTGTTGTAGCAAGCTGGCAATTCGATCGACTTACTTCTCAAGCTTCGAATGTTGAGAGAGCAAATCAACAACTTGGTCGATATTTTTCTCCTGAAGTAAAAGCAGAAATAGAAAAAGCTAATTTAGCTGAAATGTCGGATCAGAACAAGCAGTCCTTGGTTGCAGTTCTATTTACAGATATTAACGGTTTTACCCAAATGACAGAAAAAATGGAACCAGGTGAAGTGGTGAAGCTAATATCAGAATATCAATCCAAAATGGTAGCGGCTATTTTCAGTTCGGGGGGAACCGTAGACAAATTTATTGGTGATGCTGTCATGGCAACTTTTGGCACTCCAACCTCTAGAGGAAACGACGCCCAAAATGCCTTCGATTGTGCTAGAAAAATGCAAATAGCAATGAGTCAATGGTCAAAAGAACGATCTGAGGCAAACTTGCCAGTGATTTCACATAGAATTGGCATCCATTTTGGTCCCTGCATTATTGGGAATATTGGTGGTGAACAGCGCGTTGAGTTTACAGTTCTAGGAGATACTGTAAATGTCGCCAATAGGCTTTGTGATGCATGCAAAAATTATGATGCGGAGATTCTCTTAAGTGAAGATTTGGCCAATCGGCTTTCAGAGGAAATAAAATCGGAAATTATTGATAATTTTGAGATCCGAGGACGTAAAGAAAAAATGAAGGTCCATAAACTATCAATGTAGATATTTAGGCGATTAAAAATCGCTTATTAATCAATTTAAGCTCAACAGGTTAAACACTTCTATATCGATTTTACTCTTTAGAGTAATCAAACCCTTGGACTCCACACTTAATTGCTCTCGAGCCTGTATCCATGTTTCGCTAGATAAATAAATCTCGTTTGACTCTGTTAAGTCGCAAATATTAAATGCGGTATTCACCGTTTGACCCAGGATGTCGAACTGAAAACTGTCTTTGCCAACCAATCCAGCTACGATTGGACCCGAATGAATACCTACGTGCAAACCCCAATTAAACTCATTATCTTTGGCGATCTTTTTCAACCCTAAAGCACATTTGCAAGCCGCAAGGACAGGATTTTCTAGTTCACTTTCTAAACCGGCAGTTGCAACAATAGCATCTCCTACCGTTTTTATTTTTTCCAAACCATGTTCTTTAATTTCCACCTCAAATTTCTCAAATATCATCTGGAGTTCCTTAAAAACTATTTCTGGTGAATTCTTTTCACAAAAACTAGTAAAACCAACAAGATCACAAACTAGAACTAATACGTCCTGGTAGCGTCTGGGTTGAAGGCTTCCCGTAGCATTTAACTCATCTGCCACTTTTGCGGGTAGCACATTTTTAAGAAATGAAAATGTCCTTTTCTTATCAGCTTCTATTTTTTTTAAATACACTTCCTCATGATCACTAAATTTCTTCTTCTTGAGGCATGCGGCGACTCTAGCTTTTACTAATTTGGAATTAATTGGTTTTGTTAAATAATCCTCGGCTCCTGCAGCAATACATTCAGCAGTAGTTTCTACTTCATCAGCGGCTGTAACCATTATCACGGGTATTTTTCTATGTTCTGGATCACTTTTTAATTTCTTCAAAACTTCCAAACCGCTCACATCAGGCATCATCAAGTCCAGCAGCACCAAATCAAATTTGTTAGCTTCCACTAAAGTAAGTGCTTCATTACCTCCACTGGCCTTAACAATATCGTTGTAACCATCACGGTTTAGACGACGTTCAAGCGTGTATAAATTATCGTCAATATCATCAACAATTAGTATTTTTGCGTCTGCTGACATTCTTAACTTTCTGGTATTATGAGGAATTGAGAAATTTTCGCCATGAGTCTTTTTAAATCAACAGGCTTTGTATCGTAATCATTACAGCCAGCCTCCATAGCACTTTTTTTGTGCTCCTCCATCGCATGCGCCGACAAAGCTATTATTGGGATATTCTTTCCTTTTTCGTCAGCCTTTATATTTTTGGTTGCCTCCCAACCATCCATTATAGGCAAACTTAAGTCCATCAGAATAAGGTCTGGTAATTCAGATAGTGCCATCTCAACGCCTTGTTGACCATCCTCTGCAACTAAGACTTCAAATCCCTTTTTTTTCAATCGACGGGTCAACATATAGACGTTATCTGGATTGTCTTCTACGTAAAGAATTTTCATATTCTACAGTTCTCTTTTATTAATTATATTTATTGTGTTAATTAATTCATCCGCTATTAGGGAATTTGTGGACTGGGTTTTAGCTAAGATTTTTATTGTTTCCTCAGAAAGAGACGAATACTGGTCTTTGGAGAGATTTGCACCAGTTAAAACTATAATGGGAGCTCGTTCACTGAATGAATTCTTGTAATCTTCAATAAATTCAAAACCATTCATTACAGGCATCAAAAGATCAAGTAGGATTAGATCAACTTTATGTTTATCAAGATCATTAATCTTTTCTAGTGCCTCTTTTCCGTTTGCAGCTTCAACAATAGTGTAATCCTCCTTTTTTAGGGAAGAGGTTAAAGTAAAACGCAAATCATCATCATCTTCTACTATGAGAATTGTCTTCCCTTTCTCAGATCCAATCAACTTTTCAATTGATAAAAGCAATCTATCTTTTTCTACAGGTTTTGATAGATAATCAGCAGCTCCTAGAGCAAACCCTTTATTCTTTTCATCTAATATTGACGCCATTATGACAGGTATGTTGGCTGTTACTTTGTCAGCTTTTAAACTCCTCAGAACCGACCAGCCATCAAAGTCTGGCATGAGGATATCTAAAATAATTATATCTGGGCAAAATTCTCTAGCATATTTAACACCCGATTTACCAGTCTCCGCTTCAAGGAATTTGTATCCTTGCCTTTCGATTTGCCTTTTCATCAAATCCCTGACCGTGGGATCATCATCAATAACGAGAACCGATATACCTTGTTTTGTATCCTTCGCTTCATTTACCTGATCCTTCTGTACTTCTACTACAGCATTATGGGATGAACGATTTTCACGTGCCATATTATTGAGAAAATGGGCTGTGAAAGTCGTGCCCCTTCCCTCCTCACTATTAACAGCAATATCACCACCCATCAATTTGCATAAATGTCTGGTGATCGTAAGACCTAGTCCGGTACCACCGTATTTTCTAGTGGTTGAACTGTCTGCTTGAGTAAATGACTGAAAAAGTTTTGCAACTTGCTCTTTAGTCATTCCTATCCCGTTATCCTTTACTTTGATCTTAATGTATTCTTGGTTATTTTCGGTGTACGTTGAAAATACTAGGTTAATTTCATCGTTTTCACAAAACTTACAGGCATTGGAAACTAAATTAAGAAGAACCTGCTTTGTCCTCGTAAAATCTGCATGCACTACTTTGTCCTTGTTATCAAAGGATACATTAATCACATTATTATTTTTTTTGGCTAGTGGCTCGGATGTTTCAACAACTTCATCTGCAATCTTCTGCAGACCAAAATTCTCATTAAAAAGCTCAATTTTACCAGCTTCAATTTTTGATAAGTCTAAAACGTCATTAATAAGAGTTAATAAATGCTTGCTCGCGTTATATATCCTATCTAATGGTTCAAGATAATCATCGTTTCCATCATCTTCAGCATCTTCTTTTAGCATTTCAGTCAACCCAATGACTGCATTTAGGGGAGTTCGCAGTTCATGGCTCATATTTGCTAGAAATTGACTCTTGGCTTCGTTCGCAGCATCTGCTTGTTCCCGAGCCTCATTTAGAGATGCAACACTTTTTTCCAACTCCTCTTCACGAGTTTTCAGTTCTGAAACGTCGACAAAAACTTGAATAACACTATTATCTTCCAGCCTTTTACTTCTTAAAACGAGTGATCTACCATCTGCCTGGCGAGGCAAATTGATAGACTCTGCTCCCTTAAGATTTTTACGTGCCTCAACACGCATGTTAATAAATTCTTGATTTTCTTTTTCTGATCTGTTGGAAAATAACCCTGATGCAAATGACTCAACCATGAATTCTCTGTAAGTTATTCCTTCCTGTATCTTTGGATTATTAAAGAATAATTCTTTCATGTAAGTATTGATGACAACCATTTTGTCTTTCGCATCCCACAAAATTATACCTGTGTTGATATTATCTATTGCATTAGAGATACTTTTTTCCGTTTCTGCCAACCTCTGTTCTAATTTTTTCTGCTCATCGATATTTTCAATCAATGCGTTAAACCTGATGGCTCTGCCATTATCATCCCAAATAGCCTTACCACGAGTTCTATGCCATGCTACTGTTCCATCCTTACCAATCATTCTATGCTCAAGTGAAAAAATTGGTGTCTCTTTCTTGAAATGTTTTACCAAAGCATTTTTGTAGGGGACATGATCTTCATGATATACATATGCCCAACCATCTTTATCAGAAATTCTGGACTCAAAGTTTTTTGCAATTTCACTTCCCTCTGCAGCGGTAAAAGTATTGCTCCCATCCTCCAAATTCCAGTCGAGGACTACAGCGTTTAAAGCTTGAGTCATTAACGAATATCTTTCTTCTTTTTCTTGAATTTCCTTCTCGTGTTCTTTTAGTTCACTAATGTTGGTATAAACACTTACATAACTTTTATTTTCTAGTAAGGTATTTGTTACCAAGTAATGCAGTTCTCCACGGGTTGGATGATCTACTGCTACTTCAGTTCCCTTGTCGAGCTGGCCTATAGTAAAATTGTCGTAGATTTCTTTTTTGAGCTCAATTAACGCCTGCTTGGGAGACCTTTCCGACTGAGGAATCATACCACTTTCTAAATGCATTTTAAGAAAATTTTCATGGGACAGACCTACCGTTGTATCGATACCAGCATCTTCATACCACCTGGTAAATGAATTATTAACAAATTGGAGTTTATCGTCTTTATCCCATATACCAATTTCACTTGGTAATGCGTTCAACGCATTCACTAATAGAGTATTTTTCTCCTCTTGTCTCTCTTCGTCCGAAATGTCAGTGTAAATATGTATTTGAGAGCCATCCTCAAGAGCCACTGACGACTGAATATACGGAATGCCCAAGAATCTAACCTTAGTGCCCTCTTGATATTTCCCTGACACAGTTTGCTTCTTAAAATGGTTAAGATAATCCTCAGCAGATTGATTTTCTCTGAGCTTCACCAGCCCCACCCTAACCAAATTATTATTAAAGGCTAATCTTGAGGCACCTACTTCAAGTTTAAAATCAATCGTATTTTGTATCTCGATCGCTTTCTTGTTCGCAAATAAACATTTGTCATCTTTACTCCAAATAATTACAGCATTTGGTATTTCATCGATACCATCCGATAAATTCTTAAGACTATCTGTTCGCTCCTGCTCTTTGGTGATATCATTGAAAATTGTAAGAATACCACCATCTGGAAGGCGGTTTTCAGTTCTCAACCTTATGGATCCATCATTAAAACGGATTTTTGTCCCCTTCTGGGATAAAGTCTTTCTTGCTTCCAGTCTTTTCTGAATAAAATCAGCTTTAGAAAAATTTGATGGTAAATCGTAAATCCCACTGTCAAAGTGCCGCTCCAAAAACGCTTCGTAACTCATACCTGGAACTAGTTCTATCCCCCATTCTTTATGTACAGATAGTGAGCGGTCATTGGCTTTAATCAAATTATCATTCTTGTCCCAAAATAACATCTCTATGGGAGCAGTTTCCACCGCTGCTGCTAGTCTTTCTCTCATATGCTTGTTAGTTGTCTCTTCAGTAACTTCACGCACCTGAGCCAAAATTTTTCCAGTTGATGTTGAAATCTCTTTTGCTTCTATAAACCGACCGTCAGATGTTCGCTCGACAATATCTTGGGGATTACCTGTTTTTCTAGCTTCAGCCCTTATTTTCTTTCTATACTCAATATATTTCCGTGGCTCTTTACGATTAACAGACAGCCTTTCCAAGGCTTCAGAAAATTCCATTCCAATATGAAACTCCAATCCTTGGGAACTTTTAATATAATTTTGAAGCGTGGAGTTGATAAATAATAACTTGTCATCCTCGTCCCATAAGCTAAGACCTACATTATCTTTGTCTATGCATTGGACGATATCCTCAAAGTAATCTTCCATAGGATCCCCTTTTACACGTATAGTGACTCATAAAATATAAAATTTGAACTAAAAAATTTCTCAGTATGCTGAAAACTTTATCTGTTGCTATCTGTCTAATCAGAATTATCACTATAGCTGATTAGAAGCCTAAAAAAAATTCAACCTTAACTGTTTTCTGCAATGCTACTTGAATAAGCCAAGAATTATCTGGAATAATATTTATAGAGTGCCTATATACACTGCATGAGCCCATCAACATGGATAAACCCATCTGCCAAAGCTAACGGCCCGCCCCCCAAATATCTCAGTGGCTTTTTAATTTGGTCGTTAAGCGGTAGTTTTAAAGTTCTAAGCTTATCAGGTCTAGTATCGATCCTAACAGGTATAATGGACGTCTCTGCTGCATTAATTCTCGGATTGATGATTGACAGTGCACTAGCTTCCTCAGGAGATAATTTATTCGAAGGTAATTTTATGCTCTACGCGGGAAGCATTGCATTTTTCTTAGTACTTCGCCCGTCTCTTTTTGCTGCTTCATCTTACATGCAGTCAATTGTTGTGACACCAAATGTTTCAAATCTTGTCCTTTCACGCATTCATAGATGGACGCTTGATCAGTCAGTAACCTTCTTTGACAATGATTTTGCTGGACGCATAGCGCAAAAAGAGATGCAAACGGCGAGAGCAGTTTCAGACGTAGTTATGGAAATACTGCAAACGGTCCTCTTTGCATTAGCATCTATCGTTGGGGCTTCATTGATGCTTCTAGCCGTTGATGAGGTACTCGCAGCAACGTTATTTGTATGGTTAATTGCATACTTAGCCATGATACGGTTTTTTATGCCGATAGTTCGAAAACGGTCTGGTAAAAGAGCGGGAGCAAGAGCTATGGTCACGGGCCAAATCGTAGATACCGTAACAAACATAAAAACTGTTAAACTATTTGCCCATAACCAGCATGAGGATAATGCAGCTTTACGCGCAATGGATGATTTTCGAATACGGTCTATAGAATATGGTGTGGTAGCCTCTTGGTTTAGGTTTTGTTTAAATTTCATAGGAGGAATTCTTCCTGTAATGATGGTAGGCGGTAGCCTTTGGTTTTGGAGTAATGGTAACATTTCTGCAGGTGATATAGCGGCCACAGGAGCAATTTCACTTCGTCTTTCCCAAATGACTGGTTGGGTGAGTTACGTGTTAATGGCAGTTTATTCCAATTTGGGGGAAATAGAAGACGGAATGAAAACTCTCTCCCCTGATCACGACCTAACTGATGCGCCTGATGCTAAACCTCTTTCTGTCATGGCTGGAAAGATCGAATTCAATAAAGTGAGTTTTGCGTATGGAGGCACAATAAGCAGTATTGATAATATTTCACTCACAATTTCGCCAGGAGAGAAGGTGGGTGTGGTTGGGGCCTCCGGAGCTGGAAAATCAACACTCGTTTCGATACTTCTAAGGCTTTACAATTCAGATCAAGGATTTGTGAAAATTGATGACCAAGACTTAAAAAGTGTTACCCAGGAAAGTTTACGAAGGCAAATAGGAATGGTTACACAGGAAACTGCTTTATTCAATCGATCTGCAATGGACAATATAATGTATGGAAAACCATCTGCTACGAAAGAAGACGTTATAAATGCTGCAAGGCAAGCAGAGGCCCACGAGTTCATTTCATCACTTAAAGATCATAAAGATCGGGAAGGCTATGATGCTCACCTTGGAGAGCAAGGGGTGAAACTTTCAGGTGGCCAGCGTCAAAGAATAGCTCTTGCAAGAGCAATTTTAAAAGATGCGCCCATTCTTGTGCTGGATGAGGCTACTAGCGCGCTTGATAGTGAAGTAGAGTCCTCAATTCAGGCAGCACTCGAAAAAGTGATGCAAGGGAAAACAGTTTTAGCTATTGCACACCGCTTATCTACGCTCATTAAAATGGATAAAATTATCGTTATGGATAAAGGAAAAATAGTAGAAGTTGGATCTCACGAGGTACTTGTAGAGAATAATGGACTTTATGCTCGTTACTGGAGAAGACAGTCAGGTGGTTTTATAGAAACAAGACTGGCAGCAGAATAATATTTTTTTCAGGTTAAAAAGTTACCATTTCTAATTCTGCTAGTTGCATGCGTAGATTATCAAGAGTTTACTTATCAGCAGGCACCCACTCTGGTAAGGGTTGTCCACCGGTATAATGATTATGTGCTGGAGTTTCTCTAAAGATAACGTATATATCCTCCGGTTTTATCCCTAGTGTCTCCCCTAACAGATCTGCAATACCATCTACTAGTGCTTTCTTTCTTTCGGGTTCTCTGCCCGGTCTAAGATCAACATCAACTACTGGCAATCCATCTCCAATTATTCCAAATGCCTCCCTTATTGACACGTAGTCATATTTTACTTCTTTTGGAGCTAGTGTTTTTAATACTACTTCCCTTACACCTTTATGAATAATTGCTTTTTTTTCGCTAGATACACCTTCCGGGATATCAATTCTAATTAATGGCATAATACTTTACACTTCTCTTGTTTCACGGTTAGTTTTATCGCTTTATCAAATTGCCTCAATACCTTTAAAAAATTAGAAGAATTTGAGACACTGAACTGTTTACTAATGAGCACTATATCACTAGTACTAAACATTTTTCTACCTTTTTCACTCTAAAAAAGTTATTCATTGTCCATAGACTCCAAATTTAATTTTTGAGTTTTAATGAAATTCAAAACCCATTTGCCTTTACGATTTTCTTAGGGAGCTGATGAAATGTGTAGAAATTCAAACTTAGATATATCATTAGAAACTTTAATAAATTCCATTGGGTCAGCCGTTTTGGTATTTGATAAATCCTTGACTGTAAGATATTTTAATAAAGAGGCAGAAAAAATTATTCTACAATTGCGGAAAAATTTAGCAGCGGAAGCCATATTCAATAATAAAAAAATCTCATCGCAAATCTTGGATTGTTTGAAAACAAACAAAAGTAATTTTAATAAAATAAGGTATCGTACAACCGCTAGCAAAGAGGTTGCAGTAAACATAAAAAGCTTAAGGGAAAGCAAAGTAAATTTAGCAGTTGTCACTTTAAGTGATTTGTCCCCACTCTCAGAAGCTAAAATGATGCGTAGTGATTTTGTATCAAATGTAAGTCATGAAATTCGGTCACCATTAACTTCGATAATTGGATTTGTGGAAACGCTTCAAGGGCCGGTAGGTGAGGATAAAGAAAAAAGGGAGGAGTTTTTGCGCGTGATCTCTAATGAAGCTAATAGGATGACAAATTTAGTATCGGATTTGTTATCGCTTTCACTTGTCGAAGCAAAAGAAAAAAGAGAGATAAAGGGTCGAGTTAAACCCAAAGAGGTAGTAAAATCAGCTATTGAGGCAGTCAAACCATTAACTGTCAAAAAAAATAAAAAAATCATTTTTGAAGACGTCGAAAACATATCAGAAATTCCAGGACATCAGGACAACTTATTGAGAGTATTTATCAATTTGCTGGAAAATTCCCTCTATTATAGTGAAGAAAATAGCACAATAACGGTATCCATTAAAAAAATATTTTCATCAGACAGTGAGGCTGAAACAGGAGTTGAGATATCTGTAAATGACAAAAGCTCTGGAATTCCAAGTGAAGAAATACCAAGGCTTACTGAAAGGTTCTACAGAGTTGATCGTAGTCGATCAAGAATTGAGGGTGGAACCGGACTAGGCTTAGCAATCGTCAAACACATTTTGTTACGTCACAATGGTAAGCTAAGTATTGAAAGTATCAGGGGCAAAGGTTCAACCTTTACTGTGCACTTACCGTCATAAAATAAATCAAAGATATTTTTTTCTTGAACCGGTGACGATTTCGTCACAAAAACGTTACAAAAGTGTCATAAAAAAGAATCATTTCCAAATTATAAGAGTGCTATTAACAAACAAATTTCACTTTATGGAAGGAAAGAAATGTTTACTCGTTCAATATATTTTTTGCTACCCTTATTATTTTTTGGAACCTCTTCTTTAGCTCGTGACCAAATCAATATTGTTGGATCATCAACCGTTTTTCCTTTTTCAACCGCCGTTGCCGAGAGATTTGGGAAATCAACAGACTTTAAAACGCCAGTAGTAGAATCCACGGGTTCAGGAGGTGGAATGAAACTTTTCTGTGCAGGTACTGGTGCAAGTACGCCAGATGTAACCAATGCATCTAGAAGGATCAAAAAATCTGAAGCAGATAAATGTGCTAAAAATGGTGTTACACCCGTCGAAGCTAAGATTGGTTTTGATGGTATTGTAATAGCTAATTCCCGGAGCGCACCAAATCTTGAACTAACCCTAAAACAGATATTCTTAGCACTTGCTAAAAATATCCCAGATGCAAATGAAAATATTATTCCAAACCCTTTTCTAAATTGGTCTGAAATCGACCCATCTCTTCCTGATGTACGTATAGAGGTTCTCGGACCTCCACCAACTTCTGGAACACGTGATGCTTTTGCCGAACTTGCTTTAGAAGGTGGCTGTAAGGAGTTTGATTTTATCAAAACCATGAAAAAGACTGATAAAGCAGCTTACAAGGCACTTTGTCATACTGTCAGAGAAGATGGAGCTTATATCGAAGCTGGAGAAAATGATAATCTTATTGTTCAAAAATTGGAAGCTAATCCATCTGCATTGGGCGTTTTTGGCTACTCATTCTTGGAGCAAAACTCCGATTTGGTGCAGGGATCGTTGGTCAATGGTGTGGAGCCAGAGTTCGAAGAAATAGCTAGTGGAAACTACCCTATTGCACGATCACTATATTTTTATGTAAAGAAAGAACATATTGGGGTCATACCAGGTATTCCTGAATTTATGAGTGAATTTACTAAAGAAGATACTTGGGGAGAAGATGGTTACCTAGTAGACAAAGGTCTTATTCCCTTGGATGAAGCCTCACGAAGTCAGTGGTCAGAAAAAATAAATAATTTTGAACCGCTTGAAATGAATTAAAAATGTAATCTGGGAGCTCAAAAGCTCCTAGATTTTTTGAGGAAATAACTATTCAATGGCTGACAGCAAACTAAACTTAATTAAACCTGTGAGGGCGGCATGGATAGATAGGTGTATAATAATTGGACTTGGCACTACTGCTGGTGTTGCGATTTTAGTGACAATTGGAATAGTCTTGTCACTTTTAACTGAAACAATTAGCTTTCTCGAACGGGTGCCTCTTCAATCATTCCTATTTGGACTAGAGTGGTCCCCTCAAACGGCCATAAGATCGGATCAGGTTGCAGCAGAGGGATCCTTCGGAGCCATTCCACTTATAAACGGTACACTTTTAATTAGTGCTATTGCTATGGTCGTAGCTACACCATTAGGTCTAGCATCAGCCGTTTACCTTTCTGAATATGCTTCAAAGGGTATTAGAGATTGGATAAAACCCACCTTGGAAATCTTAGCTGGCATACCAACAGTGGTATATGGTTTCTTCGCAGCACTAACTGTGGCTCCCTTTATAAGAATGACTGGAGGACAATTTGGGTTAGAAGTTGCATCTGAAAGTGCACTTGCAGCAGGGATTGTCATGGGAATGATGATAGTCCCACTAATATCTTCCTTATCTGACGATGTAATAAATGCAGTTCCTCAATCTTTAAGGGATGCATCTTTGGGCTTAGGAGCAACTCAATCTGAAACAATTAAAAAGATTATATTACCAGCTGCATTACCTGGCATTGCTGGATCCTTGCTGTTGGCAACGAGTAGGGCAATTGGTGAGACAATGATTGTAGTTATGGCAGCAGGGCTAGCTGCTAACCTCAGCCTGAATCCTCTTGATGCAGTCACGACAATCACTGCACAAATTGTTGCACTGCTAACTGGGGATCAAGAGTTCGACAGTGCAAAAACCTTGTCAGCTTTTGCACTGGGACTGCTTTTATTTTTAATAACACTGGTTCTAAATATTACTGCCCAGTGGATAGTAAGGACGTACCGTGAACAATACGATTAACTTTTCAAAATCAACTTCCTTTAACCTTCCAAAAAGAGGACAGTCGGAGTTTAGGTTTCAAATTATTGGAATTGGAGCAATTTTACTTTCTTTAGCTTTTCTTATTTGGCTTATAATTACTGTAATTTTTGGCTCTATGGGAGCTTTCAAGCACGTGGAAATTGCCATTCAAGTAGATTTAACTTCCAAAAATGTCAATGCTGATGACGTTAATTCAACAAGCTTTGGCTCCATAATGAAATCAGGTCTTCGAGAACAATTCCCAGATGTGAAAAAAAGAAAGGACAAAAAAAAGCTGTATAAACTAATCAGTGTAGAGAGCTCACTAGAGCTCAAGGAAAAAGTCCTTGATAATAAAGACTTGCTTGGGCAAAAAGTAAAAATATGGGTGTCTGCATCTGATGATGTGAGCTTGTATGTCAGAGGAAAAATTGATGCTTCATTACCAGAGGATCAAAGGAAAATTACTGACAAGGAAATTTCATGGATAAATAATTTAGGGGCTAATGGTCAAATTCGGACAAAAGTTAATTGGGGGTTTTTTAAAAATGGCGATAGTCGAGAACCTGAGATTGCGGGTATATTAGCTGCTCTCGTGGGCTCGACATTATCGCTATTAGTTTGCTTTATTTTATCATTTCCAATAGGAGTATCGGCTGCAATCTTTTTAGAACAGTTCGCACCAAGAAATAGACTGTCAGATATTATTGAAGTTAACATAAATAATTTGGCGGCCGTTCCATCGATAGTTTTTGGCTTGCTAGGGCTATCAATTTTTTTAGGATATTTTGATTTGCCAAGGTCCTCACCGCTTGTTGGTGGAATGGTCTTGTCACTGATGACTTTACCCACAATAATAATTGCATCAAGGGCAAGCCTTCAGGCTGTTCCTCCATCAATAAAAGAAGCTGCGTTAGCACTTGGAGCTACTCCGGTACAAGCTGTATTTCACCACGTTTTTCCAGTTGCACTCCCTGGTATGATGACAGGTACAATTGTAGGAATGGCTCGAGCATTGGGAGACACAGCCCCCTTGCTAATGATTGGTATGGTAGCATTTATTGTAGATATTCCAAAGTCAATTTTAGAACCTGCAACTGCACTTCCAGTACAAGTTTTCCTTTGGGCTGATAGTCCTGAAAGGGCTTTTAATGAAAAAACATCTGCAGCAATAATTGTGCTTCTAATTTTCCTAATTGTAATGAACCTATCCGCCGTGTTACTAAGACGAAAATTAGAACAAAGGTTTTGACTATGGAAGCACCAATTATTCAAGCTAAAAATGTTGATGTTTTTTATGGAGAGAAACAAGCCCTATCGCAGGTGAACTTAGATGTGTTTGAAAAGCAAGTAACGTCACTAATTGGGCCATCAGGCTGCGGAAAGTCAACTTTTCTCAGATGCATTAACCGCATGAATGATTTAATTCCAATCTGCAGATTTGAAGGCGACTTAGAAATAGACGGTCAGAATATATATCACCCAGCAGTCAATGTAGTTGCACTGAGAGCACAAGTTGGAATGGTTTTTCAAAAACCGAATCCTTTTCCAAAATCGATAAAAGAAAACGTAGCTTATGGCCTAAAAATCCACGGTCTGACCAATTCAAAATCTTCCCTTGACGATAGAATAGAGTGGTCACTAAAAGCGGCAGGCCTTTGGGGCGAAGTTTCCGATAGACTTGATGAACCAGGACTAAGTTTATCGGGGGGTCAGCAACAGCGACTTTGTATTGCTAGAGCAATTGCGGTCAAGCCCCGTGTAATTTTAATGGATGAGCCTTGCTCTGCTCTAGACCCAATTGCAACAGCTGTAATTGAAGACCTTATAAATGAAATTAGCAAAGAGTTTACCATCATAATAGTTACTCATTCTATGGCTCAGGCAGCAAGAGTTTCTAAACGGACAGCTTTTTTTCATCTAGGAGAGTTAATTGAAGTTGGGCGTACAAAAGATATTTTTACAAATCCCTCGAACGAAAAAACTCAAAATTACATAACTGGTCGGATAGGTTGAATTATGATTAAAGAACATATTGTAGGAAAATTTGATGACGAGCTAACCCGAATTAAATCAGAAATTCTAGAAATGGGTAAGCTTGTTGGAAATCAAATAAAAGAAGCGATGGATGCTTTACTATCATTCAATACAGAGGGAGTAGACGCACTCGTAAAAACTGATCGTACAATAAACGGTATGAATAAAAAAATTAACCGCCATGCTGAGCAGCTAATAGCAATGAGACAGCCCATGGCTCTCGATTTGAGGGAAGCTTTGTTGGCTACTAGTATTGCTTCAGAACTTGAAAGATTGGGCGATTATGCAAAAAGCACTGCTAAGAAAGTAAGAAAGTTATCAGAGAATTCTTCTGGTGAAGCAGCTTTGGCTTTGCTGGGAAATATGGGTGAAATAGTGATGGATATGCTAAGAAATGTTTTAATAGCATATGAAAAAAATGACATAGAAGCGGCTGCAGAAATTAGAATAAAAGATGTTGAAGTTGATGAAATTAATAAGAAAATCTTGGCTACCATAATTAAATCGATACATGAAAACCCAGAGGATACTGAAACGCTTATTCATCTAGTCTTACTTTCTAGAAACTTTGAGAGAGCAGGTGATCATATTGTAAATATATCACGGCAAATTCATCAGATAGTTACCGGTGAAGATTTGAAGGCTTCCAACTAAAAAATTCAATGTCTAAGCCCCAGGTTAAAATTTTGATTATCGAAGATGAGCCAAATCAAGTAAACTTGATGCGGTTCAACTTGGAACAAGACGGTTATGACGTATATACAGCCAAAGATGGTGAAGAGGGTTTAACAAAAGCACACGAGATTTTACCTGATTTAATATTGCTAGATTGGATGATACCTAAAATTTCAGGCCCAGATGTATGTCGAAAAATACGAAAATCACAAGACATTAAAGAGACCCCCATAATTATGATTTCAGCTAAGTCTGAGGAACAAGATAAAGTATTTGGACTAGATCTTGGAGTAGATGACTACATATCCAAGCCCTATTCCATAAAGGAGCTTTTAGCCAGGGTGCGAGCGGCAATACGAAGACCTATTGCCGTTGCTGTCAATGACAAATTGCAAGTGGGATCTATTGTGATGAACTTGAAAAGTTATAAAGTAATGATCAATGATATTGATATACATCTTGGACCAACTGAATATAAACTATTACTGGAGCTAATGAAAAACGCCGGTCGTGTAATAAGCCGCGACCAGCTTTTAGACAGAGTATGGGGTATTACTGCAGGGATTGAAAGCCGTACGGTAGATGTACATATAGGTAGACTTAGAAAAGCATTGAGTGTGGCAAGCGACCAGAACCTGATAAGGACTGTACGGAGCTTCGGCTATTCGCTGTATAAATCTAATTAAATACCATCTTCAATTTACTTGATCCCAGCTAATTCACATTTCGCATTATTAAATAATGTCACTTGGCAAAATTCTAACCTATAAATACGAGTTTAAATCGACCTCTGGACCTGAAAATGAATGGAATGACTCCCCGTCCTCGTATGGCTCTACATATTTTCGCATTAGATCACTCACACGATTATCTCTATTCATAATATCTATAAAGTCATCCACGCTATTATGTACTCCAATCAGAGCATATTCTCCAGTACCTAAGTCTATAATTGCGTGATGCTTGCCCCCAAATGGATAGTCACGGATATATTCAGCCAATGCTTTGAACATATTTGCTGCCTCACCCTCTTTTGGTCTAAAGCGCATACAGTTAATCATACCATTCATAATTTCTCTCCTCAGATCATTTCAAAAAGTAGCGAGCTATGCCCAAAAAGTTTATTTCTCTTAATATTAACATAATGGAAAATGAATAATATTCTCAACTTAAATCCTGTGTTGGCGATTTATTTTAGTGGAATGAATTTTACTTCAAGAGACTCAAGTCTGTTTATAGTATTATTTAAATAAATTTTTGGTCTCTTAGCTTCAATCCTCTCAACCTTATCTGACAGTGCTGCCAGTAACTTTGAAATCTCTAGAATAGCTAAATGCTTCCCAACACACATGTGTATCCCGTGTCCAAAACCAAGATGCTCATTTTTTTCGCGCTTAATATCAAATTTATTTGGGTTGTGAAAAATTGTACTGTCTCGATTGGCCGAAGCAAACAGTAGCATCACTCTAGCTCCTTTAGGTATTTTAAAACCCCTGAAATCAACTTCAACAGATGTTGTGCGGCAAAAAGATCTTATTGGAGAAGAAAGCCTTATGGACTCGTTTATAGCAGTTAAAATTTTGGATTTATCCTTACGGATCTGTTGCCATTGATCAGGATGCTTAGATAGCTGCCAAATTAAATAGCCAATGGCTGAAATTGTAGTATCGAGACTGGGAGTCGTATAATCTCTCGTTATTATTGGCAGGTGCTCTGGATCAATCAAATCATTCTCTAACATGAAAAATAATCGTCCTATCCAACTATCTTGGGCAATGTTTTCACGGATAATCTTTCCTTTTATGAAATCCCTCATTTCATTTATTTTGGATATACCTTCTTTACCACGTACATTCTGTACTCCTAAAATATTAAAGGCAGCATCGGCCCATTCTAACATTTTTTTTTGACCAAATTCGGGCAAGCCGATTATGCCTCTTACTATCTCGAGCGGCAGAACGGGAGCCAAATCTTTCATTACATCAAAACTCTCATTACGCAAAATTAAACCATCAATTAAATTGCTAACCAGAACCTCAACCTTGCTTTCAAGTTTTTTTAATGCTTTCGGCATTAAGGGGGGCGCCATCGCTCTCCTTAATTCAGAATGAACTGAACCATCCGAAGAAAGAATATTTCCTTTTAAGAACTTTGACCCAACTTCGTCTGCTGCAACTCCATTTGAATTTATAAAGATACGGTTATTTTTAAGCGCATATTTCACAGAATCATAATTTGTAAAGGCAAAGTTGCCTAACTTTTCAACATATACAACTGGACCCATTTCACGCATTAATTCATACTCGGGATACGGATTCCTTATAAACTCATCAGAGTAAAAGTCCTTTTCATATACGGGGATGGGCTTATTCATATTTCTTAAATCCTAACCTCAGCACATATTAGTGACAATTAAAATTTACTCTGGAAAACAGTTTCATACCATCTTGAAAATAATTTTGCCTAATTGATTTAGATAATAAAATAGTTCATGGTTAAAGTCCTTACATTTTTTGAGCAAGATAAGACATGAATTGAATGCAAAAGGCTAAATAATTGACTACTGATACTAAAGACTTTGATTACCAAAAATTGCGCTCAAGCTTTGAGTTAAATATCCCGAGTGATTTCAATTTTGCATTCGATGTTCTCTCAAAAAATGCCCTAAATAGTGAAAAAATAGCTCTCATTTCTATTGATAAAAATGGAGATGACTTTAAAAATATCACCTACAAGGAATTAGATGATATTTCTTCAAAGTTTGCGAATGCCCTTTTAAATCTTGGATTGAAGAAAAAGGATAAAATTCTCGTAATTCTCCCCCGAATACCCGAGTGGTATGGCGTGCTCTTTGGTTGCGCTAAGATGGGAGCAATTGCTATGCCTGGCACAACCCTATTAACCGCCAGAGATATAGAGTATAGGGTAAAGATTTCTGGAGCCAAGGCTGTAGTCGTTTCTCAGCTTCATTGTGAAGCGGTCGAAAAGATAAAGGATCAGTGCCCATCACTTACAAATATTATTTTTGTGGGGGGGGAGAGAGAGGGCTGGAAAAGTTTTGATGTGCTCAATAATGAGGCTTCAAACCATTTTGATAGGAGTATGATACCTCCAACAAAATCAGATGATCCAATGCTCATTTATTTTACCTCCGGTAGTACTGCGATGCCAAAAATGGTGGAGCGCGACCATGCATATGGCCTCTCACATCTGATAACAAAAACCTATTGGCAAGACCTTAAAGGTAATGACATTCACTGGACCCTAACAGATACTGGATGGGCAAAAGCTGCATGGGGAATTCTTTATCCTCAGTTTTTGGCAGGATGTACAATCGTCCTCTATAATGGAGAAGGCTTCGACTTGGAGATACACTTGAAGATTTTAGAAAAACACCGTATTACCACTTTTTGTGCACCTCCAACTATCTACCGTATGATGGCACAAGCCAACCTTTCCAAAGCAGATTTTAGTTCTCTTAGACATTGTCTGAGCGCAGGAGAGCCTCTGAACCCTGAAGCAATGAAATCTTGGGAGACCGCTACTGGGTGCAAAATCTATGAAGGATATGGTCAAACTGAAACGATATGTATTGCTGCCAATTTCTTAGGCATGGAAATTAGACCAGGATCAATGGGCAAACCCTGCCCGGGACTCACAGTTGACATCATAGACGATGACGGCAATATTTTAGGTGATGATGAAATTGGTCATATAGGAGTAAAAATAACAGACCCTTATCCACCTGGCCTTTTCAAAGGATATTATGAAGGCCAGATCAAGACTAAGCAAGTATTCAAACATGGATGGTATTATACAGGGGACACTGCAAAAAAGGATAGGGATGGTTATATATGGTTTGTTGGTCGCTCTGACGATATCATTTCGTCAGCTGGGTATCGAATTAGTCCATTTGAAGTAGAAAGCACTTTAGTAGAGCATCCAGCAGTTGTTGAATCGGCAGTTGTTGCAAAACCAGACAGCTTAAGAGGGTCAATTGTTAAAGCTTACATCATACTCGCCAGCAGCCACAAACCCTCAGCCGAACTTATTAAGGAAATTCAAGAGTTTGTAAAGAAACAATCGGCACCTTATAAATATCCTAGGGAAATAGAATTTGTGGACAACCTTCCTAAAACCATTTCTGGAAAAATTCGACGAGTTGAATTGCGCGAGAATGCAGCAAATGGATAAATCATGTAATGATTATATTGGTATAATTCTTATTTATCTTAGTCTTTCTTAAAAGGAGTAAAAATGAAAAAATTGAAAAAAAGTGTTAATGAAATGGTATCCATAGCTAAAGCTCGGATTACTGAAATAACGGCCGAGGAGGCAAAAAAATGCTTTGCTGATGATGGTGTGTTAATTGTGGACATAAGGGATGTAAGAGAGCGTCAAAAATTAGGTTTCATACCTGGAAGCTATCATGCTCCAAGAGGAATGCTTGAATTCTGGATCGACCCTGAAAGCCCATATCATAAAGAAATATTTGGAGAGGATAAGAGATTCATTTTTCATTGTGCAGCAGGGTGGCGGTCAGCTCTTGCCGTAGCAACACTTAACGACATGGGTTTTGAAGCTGAACATATCTCAGATGGTTTTGCTGGCTGGATCAAAGCCGATGGACCCATCGAATACCCTAAGGCCAAGAAGGAATAGAATAGCTACTTGATCTCTTTATAATAACCCAGAGATTATCAAATAATGATAAATTATCAAAGGACGATACTCCGGAAAAATCTGAGTACTTTATTCAAACCAAAAAGTTTGGTCTGTGTAGGAGGATCTCAGGCTCTAGGGTGTATCAAAGCTTCTAGGCGGGCTGGATTTAAAGGAAAAATTTGGGCAGTCAACCCCAAACTCAGACCTGTGGATGGTGCAATTTCTGTTAAATCAATAAAAGATATTCCTGTGTCACCAGATGCAGCACTTATAGCACTTTCCGCAGAGCGAACATTGATGGCCGTAACGGAATTAGCAGAAATAGGAACCAAAGGTGCTGTGTCAATTGCATCAGGTTTTGCAGAAATTGATAAATCTGGTGAAATACTTCAAAAAAAAATAAAGGAATGCGCTGGTAATATGGCCCTACTTGGTCCTAATTGTATGGGCATTATAAATTTTTTTGATGGTGCTGCTGTTTGGGGATCTGACAATCATATGAACAAAGTTGAAGGCTACGGAGCTGCTTTTATCTCACAGAGTGGAGCCTTTGTCTTCAATAGTAGTAACATAGAGCTTGGTTTCCCTCTAGGATACGCAATTAGCACAGGTAACCAGGCCGTAATTGATTTGTCAGACTGCATAGACGTTGTATTGCGCGATAAGCGCGTCAAGGCAATCGGCATTTATATTGAGGGCATTAATAATGCAAACTCTCTAGCCAAAGCATGCTGGAAAGCGCTCAAAAAGGGAATACCTATACTAGCCTTAAAAGGTGCATCAAATGTACTCAGTGACCAAGCAGTTTACAGTCACACTGGGTCTATGGTGGTGGAGGATACACTTTGGGAAGCTTTTAAAAACAGATATGGAATAATAGAAGTTGAATCGCCTAAAACTTTAATTGAGACGTTAAAGTTCATAACGGTTTCTGGCGTACCTAGGGGTAATCGTTTGGCTGCTGTAACTTATTCTGGAGGACTGAACAGTTTAATTGCCACTCAAATAGCTTCCAGCAGACTGATGTTACCCAAAGTACCCAACACTGCCGAGAAAAAACTAAAAGCGATAATGCCTCGAACAGTCACAATCGCTAACCCCTTTGATATGAATTTTCCCTTTTCCTCATCCTCCGGAATATCGATGGAAAATGGAGAGACTATCTCAGAAGCTATTTATATTTTTGCAAAAGAGATGGCTGATTTGGTAGTTTTTTTTATAGACATACCCCGCAAAGGAAAGTTAGATCTCGACAAAATCTGGACGCCAAGCATAGAGCATCTTGATACCTTAGTGAAAAAACTAGGTGTTCCAATAGCTGTCGGGGCAACACTTCCAGAGGGAATTGAGCCTGACTTAAGATTAATGCTAATAAAAAAGGGTATAGCACCACTATTAGGGTTGTCTGATGTACTATCGGCTCTAAATACCTCTATAATTTGGAAAGTCCAATCTGAAAAGTTATTGGAAAATAAATTCCAAACACTTCTTAGTGTTAGTAAAAACAGTAGTTTCCAGAATGTGATAAATAATGAAGCTGTATCCAAAGATACATTAAAGACATTTGGATTACGTTTTCCAAAATACAAAAAACTTAATCTAAAAGAACTTCAGAGAATTAACGAAAAATTAGATTGTCCTATGGTTTTAAAAATTTGTAGTGATGAGGTGCCCCACAAACAACAGATGGGTGGGGTGAAAACTAATTTATCAACTAAAACCAGTATTTTAAGCGCAGCTCAGTTGATAGCGAAAAACTACAAAAAGAAATTTAAAAAAGAATTCTCTGGATATTTTCTTTTAGAGGAAAGTATAAACTATATTAGTGATGAATATATAATTGGCGCCAAGAAAGATCCAATTATGGGAATAACAATAATATTTGGAAGGGGTGGTACTAATGTTGAAAACAAAAAAGATTTTAAAGCATTACTGTGTCCCATTAATTCAAATGAATTAAAAATTACCCTTGAATATTTTGGCTTAACTGTTGAGACGAATGCTTTTAAGGAACTTAAAGCGCTAATTTTGGCAGTAGAAAAATATGTTTGCAAGAATATAAAAATATTCCAATCATTAGACTTAAACCCAGTAGTTATTGACAATAATCATAAAGCGGTGGCCCTTGATGCTCTGCTCACAACTGCGAGAACTTAATGAAACAAGAACATAGTTTATCCAAATATATTGGATTAAAAGGACCCTATTATGAGATGGATATCGAAAGAGGAAAGATTAGGGAATTTGCAAATGCAATGTATGCACCTCTCTCAGACTTTTGTGAGGGCAGAAACCCAATAATACCAGCAACTTTTTTGGTAAACACTCCATACACCTGGGGATACTCCCTTGAAAGACCTAGGGGTACAGTATTTTCTTGTATTGACCATGACTTCTCGATTCCTCTGCATGCCGAGGAATCATTCGTTTATCATAATGGCATGCCTACAGCAGGTGATAGCTTCCAAGTAAGATCGTTAATAGAAAATATAGTTCAAAAGCCGGGGCGAAAAGGAGGTATGCTAACTTTTTTTTCGATGCTCACTGAGTACTATGACCATTTAGACAATCTCAAGGTAGAACAGAGATCCGTTACTGTCACTACAGACAGTACGCCAAATGAGTCAAGCAAATGGCAGACAGATTTACCAGAGTATAAACCTGTCTACAAAAATCTTGATCCAGACAGACCATTTTCTAAAATTAAACGACAAAAAATCGAAGAATTAGATATTGGTGCTACCCCAGGTGTAATAAATACTGGCCCACTTCTTGTAAGAGAAATAGTGAGATTCCAAGGAGTTGTTGGAGAGGACAATGCACTGCATCACGATTTACAGTGGGCAAAATCCAATGGCTACCCAAATATTTTTGGACTTGGCACTCATCAAGCTAGTGCCTTAGCCGCCTACCTTTCATATTGGATAAACCCCAAACTCATTAGAGCATTTAAATGTAAATTTAAAAATGTTTACTGGCCAGGTGATCATATATCCTATAAGGGGCATGTTGCTGAAAGGTTACAAACTGAAACTGGTGCATTGATTAAATTATTTTGTTTGCGTAATAATGATGAGATCCTTGTTGAAGCTGATGCAACGGTCAGCGAGTGACAGTCACGATTACATATATAGAATGAGGTTCGATTCTTGTTTTTTAAAATGAAAATATTACATCAGATAGTATATGGATTGCATAAATAAGAAGGTCAAAAATGGCATATTTCAAAACGGCTTTATTAATGGTTTTGATGACGTGTATTGTTGGATTTTTAGGAACTCTTCTAGCAGGCTTTGAGGGTTTAATTTTTGCTCTCCTATTTGCTGGAATAATGAACATCTTTGCATGGTACAAATCAGATAGCATGGTCTTGAAAATGTACGGCGCTAAACAAGTTTCTGAGCGCAATCAGCTCAGTAAAATTGTTAAGTCTCTGTGCAGAAAGGCTAATATGCCTATGCCCAAAGTATTTATAATTGATAACCCTCAGCCGAATGCCTTTGCTACGGGACGCAATCCAGACAATTCTTCTGTTGCTGCGACAACAGGATTATTGGAGAGATTATCTGAAGAGGAAGTCACAGCAGTAATGGCCCATGAACTTGCCCATATTAAAAATAGAGATACTACCATTATGGTAATTACTGCAACTTTTGCTGGTGCTATCTCTATGCTAGCAAACTTTGCTATGTTCTTTGGGTCAAGAGGTCGGAATGGCATCGGCTTTATTGGCATTATAGCACTTATGATTTTGGCACCTTTGGCTGCCAGCTTAGTGCAAATGGCAATCAGTCGGGGTAGAGAATATGAAGCTGATAGAATAGGTGCAGAGATTTGTGAAAATCCAAAATGGCTTGCTTCGGCTCTTAGGTCTATTCAGCAAATGGCCAGTAGGATTGATAATGAGGTAGCTGAAAAAAATCCAAGCACAGCACATATGTTTATTGTCAATCCGTTACATGCTCATAAACATGATCGCCTATTTGCAACACATCCGAATACCGAAAATAGAATAGCGGCTCTGGAAAGTATGGAACCGTTAGCCGAACCAAGTAGATCAATACCAAAAGTCGGTTCGACTAAAAGAAATAAAAATGCAGCTGTCTCCAACCCATGGAAAAGAAATTAAATCAAAAATGCTTTAACAATGTGCTTTTTTAATGCTATAGCGTTCTTAAAAAATAAGAATAGCTGTCATAATACTTAAAATGGATAATGCAGTTGAAACAAAAATGGCCTTAATAATGTCATTAGGATCAACCTCATAAGCAGCACAAAATGCTAATGCCATAGCACCACAGGGCCCCACACTGACCAACAGAGCTCCTTTCATTTCGGGAACTGAGTATGATGATATTGCTAAGCCAAATAGAAAAAGCAAAAAAGGAGATAGAACCAACTTTAAAACTGTTACACTAAAAGAAAGTTTACTCAGAATATTACCAGATACTTGTGACAGAATAATACCCAAGGCGAGCAAACCCACAGGCATCGTACAATCTGCTAATTTAGTCAGCAAGTAGTCCACTGGCCCATCGCCTAAATCAAAATTAAAAAATTTACAAAATACTGACAAAAAGATAGAAATAATCAAAGGATTTACAAAAATTCTTCTGACAAATGGACCCAGTGCAAATTTACCCTTAGAGACTAGCTCGAGACAAAATGTAATTATGGATATCAAAATTAAGCAATCCATCACGATGATACTTGAAACTTGAAAAACTATATCACTACCAAAAAAAATCTTGCTAATGGGTAATATCAGTAAAACGTGATTTGAGAGAGCCACAGTCAAAGCCCAAATGATAGCTTCAGAAGTGTTCTTTCCAAAAAAATAACGGGTTAGAATGAATGCACTTGAACCACAAATTACCTGCATAAAAAGATATGAACTAAGTTGGCTGTATACAATTGCGCCCACATTACTCTCAGTAACTATTTTTATAATTAAGGCAGGTATAGCAAGGTAAAAAAGAAAGAGATTCAGGGTCCTCGCATTTTCCTGATTGAAAACTTTAAAGTAACCAAAAACATACCCAAAAAATGTAATAGCTACAAATGGTGATAAACTCAAAAAAACATTCAACATATCAATTTGATACCTGCATTTTCTATCTTCCTTCGTCCAAAAGAACTTTTTTAGTTGTAACAAAAGTATTTTTTAAGTTTGGTAAGGTCCAGGCATGTTATGCATTAGTGTTATGCATTAAATTACTCTACAAATCAATTTTTCGGCAAAAAATTTTAGAAAGTTATAGGTTATGACGTTAAATCTGCAGCAAGTAATTCTTTATATTGGAGCTTTAGTAATTCTCTTCCTTACCCCAGGGCCAGTATGGGTGGCTCTTATTGCTAGAACTGTTTCTGGTGGAACGAAAGCAGGTTTTCCATTGGCATTAGGTGTATCACTTGGCGATATGCTTTGGCCATTTATCGTTTTTTTTGGTTTAGGTCTTCTAATTTCTCTATACGCCGACATCTTAACGTTAATTCGATATTTTGCAGCGATAGTTTTGATTTTAATGGGTTTACAAACTATTGTAACAAGTAATACCAAATTTTTGTCAAACAAAAAGTTAACGCAGTCAGGATTCCTGCCAGGCTTCTCTGCTGGTTTTATAGCTGTTACTGCAAACCCAAAAGCATCTTTATTCTATCTCACACTGCTGCCTGGTTTCTTCAATTTTGGAGAAATAGTTTTCTTAGATATTTTAATTATATCAGTGGTGTCTTTTTTGGTGCCTATGATGGGAAACCTATTGATGATCATATTCATCGCAAAAGTACGCTATTTTTTATCTTCGCCCAATGCGGTAACGCTAACTAATATTATTTCAGGTTTTGCTCTGATCGCTGTTGGTATTATTATTGGTCTCACTTAACTGCAGGCTGCTTTGTTATTCAGCATTTCCATAAAAAATTTAAACATTATTTTGTCTCATGTTTTTTCAAGAGCCTGAGTTAAGTCAGCCAAAATATCGTCAATATGCTCCAGCCCAATGCATAGTCTCACGTAACCCGGAGTAACTCCCGTTTTTTCCTGATCTATTGCTGAAAGCTGAGAATGTGTAGTAGAAGCAGGATGAATAGCTAATGTTCTCACATCACCAACATTAGCTACATGGTACACCATTTGCAGATTATCAATAAATTTCTGACCAGCTTGCTTACCACCCTTCAGCTCAAAGCCCACCATCGGACCATTACCCGTCTCAAGATATTTTCGGTTTCTTTTTCTGTCTCGTGGATTTTGAAACAAACCTGGGTATATAACTTCAGACACTTCAGAACGCTCGCTGAGAAAGTCTGCAACTCGTTGCGCATTTTCCTGATGGACCCTAAACCGTAATGGTAGTGTCTCTAAGCCTTGTATAATTTGAAAAGCATTAGTAGGTGAGATGGCTGCACCAGTATCACGCAGCAATACAAAACGAGCCCTAACTAGATAGGCTATGGGTAATCCTAAAATTTCTGGTACGGCTTTACCAAAAGAAATACCCCAATAACTTGGGTCTGGCTCGTTTAACAAAGGCTGTCGTTTGGGCTCATGCACCCAATCAAATAAACCACTATCAATAATAATGCCTCCAATTGAGGTACCATGGCCTCCAATATATTTAGTCAATGAATGGACAACAATAGCCGCACCGTGCTTGATGGGCTTACATGTAATTGGAGCAGCAGTATTATCTACAATTAAAGGGATGCTAAATTCCTTCCCTATATTGGCCACTTCTTCTATTGGAAACACTTTTAACTTAGGATTTGGCAAAGTTTCAGCATAGTAAGCTCGTGTCTTTTCGTCTGTAAGTTGCCTGAAATTTTCTGGATCTTTTGGGTCAGCAAACTTAACCTCTATGCCCAAATTTTTTAATGTATTTGCAAGTAAATTCCAGGTCCCTCCATAAAGATCCGTAGAAGCTACAACATTATCTCCAGCTCTACAAAGGTTTTGAATTGCAAGCATAGAAGCTGACTGACCCGATGATACTGCCAGAGCAGCAACTCCTCCTTCTAACGCTGCCACCCTCTCCTCCAAGACGGCATTTGTAGGATTCATGATTCTGGTATAAATATTTCCGAGTTCTTTAAAGCCAAACAAATTGCTAGCATTTTCGGTACTACTAAATTGGTAACTAGTTGTTTGATATATAGGTACAGCAACAGAATTAGTTGTTGGATCACTTCGGTAACTACCAGAGTGCAAAACTAAAGTCTCAGGATGCAATGAATTCGTTGGCATATGATTTTCCTCATTAAAAAAAGGTTTAAAAGATAGTACAGATTGGTAAAAAGAACTTTTTCCTAATGTTCAAAAGTTTTTTAACTAATTTTTCTTTATTTTCTTTATTCTATGATTAAAGTAGGAAATTATTCTAATATAATGTGGAAAATAAGAATGGATACAATAGACAAAAATATCTTACAGATACTTCAAAAAAATACAACTTTGCCTCTAAGTGAGATCGCAAATAGAGTGGGAATCTCCAAAACGCCGTGTTGGAACAGAATTCGAGCCTTGGAAGAGAAAGGTGTTATTCGAGAAAAAGTAGCTATCTTGGATAAAGGAAAACTAAACCTTAACGTTGTTGTTTTTTTATCAATTTCTGTAAGTCACCACTCTGACTCATGGGTTAAAAAATTTTCTGAAACGGTCAAAAAGCATGAACAAATAATTGAGGTTTATCGGGTAACTGGATCAAACATGGATTATTTACTTAAAATCGTCGCAGCATCTGTAGCAGAATATGACGAATTTCAACAGAGACTTATTAATGAAATAGAATTTAGCAACATGTCATCAAGTATAGCTTTGAAGGAAATAAAACGAGCAACTGCTTTACCCCTAGAATTTCTCAAAGTTTAAAATACAGAAATGTTAGAAATTCATGTTTTAATATAAAACATGATCTTTGTGATTTTGTATTCTTAATTCATAAAAATTTATGCTGTTCAAAAGTATCTTGATATGCCTAAATTAATCTACAAGCCTCCATCATACAAAAAGCTTTGATCTCCCGGCTTTGCATCTAAAGCTAAAAAATTTGCCTTTAGTTTTTTTCGATCAGATGTCCCCAAAGTTTTAAGAATAAATATATTCTTGGCTTCTTGGAATTCATTAGAAAGTATTTATATCAGGGCGATGAAAAATGAAGCTCTGATAATTTTAGGAAATCAATTATTCCCCATTGAATGCCTTCCAAAAAATAAAGATATCAAAATATTTATGATGGAGGACTGGGAACTTTGTACTTACGAAAAACACCATAAGCAGAAAATAATATTTTTTTTAACGGCTATGCGAAATTATAGAGATACTTTATTACAATCTAAGTATGACGTAAGTTACCATCAATTAGATAAAAGTGATAAGAAAACGACCTTTCTAGACCGCCTTGGAGATTTTTGTAAAATAAATGAGATAAGAACAGTCAACCATTTTGAAATAGCGGACAAGCCTTTCAGAAAGAAAATTAGTGATTTTTTAACTTATAATGCCATAAATCCAAATATTTTGAAAAACCCTATGTTCATTTTTGATCAATGCGAATTTAAATCACACTCGGCAGGCAAGGTATATCAAATGGGGAATTTTTATAAGAAAATTCGTGCCCAAAAAAAAATACTCATGGATGGGGAGATGCCGGTTGGTGGCAAATGGACATACGATGAAGAAAACCGAAAAAAAATTCCAACTGGAGAGAGGATTCCTGAATTGCCTCCCTTTAAAGAGACAAAGTATCACCAAAAAATAACAAGCATTGTTGCAGAGAACTTTGCCGATCACCCTGGTGAGATTGATAAATGCTGGCTCCCAACCACTCGTACGGACTCAAAGGAGTTTTTTGTTGAATTTCTAAAAAAGCGATTTAAAAAGTTTGGTGATTATGAAGATGCAATTGACACTAGAGGCCATTTTCTTTTTCATAGTGGTATAAGTGCGTTACTAAACATCGGTTTACTACTGCCAGAGGATGTTATAACTGAAGCAATTAGTTTTTCAAAAAACCATGGGATAAAACTAAACAATCTGGAGGGCTTTGTCAGACAAATCATAGGTTGGAGAGAATTTATGAAGGGAACCTATGAACTTCATAGTGAAAAGCAAGAAATATCTAATTTTTTCAACCACAAAAAACTACTAACAGACCATTGGTATACTGCATCAACCGGAATAGATCCTCTCGACGATGCAATAAGAGGAACTATTGAATATGGTTATACACATCATATTAATAGACTTATGGTTATCTCAAATATCATGAACTTATGTGAAGTTGACCCAAGATGTATTTACAAATGGTTTATGGAAATGTTTGTAGACTCATCTGAATGGGTAATGGTACCCAATGTATACGGTATGAGCACCTTTGCCGATGGTGGGATTTTTGCTACTAAGCCATATATATGTGGTTCAAATTATATCCTTAAGATGAGTAATTCGAACAGAGGGGACTGGTGTGAAATAGTTGATGGTTTATACTGGCGCTTCATAGAAAAACATTCTGAATTTTTTAGTAGAAACTATCGGCTGTCTTTCATGACGAGGGCACTTAAAAAAATTCAACCAGACAGAAAAGCTCGTATATTTCTTAAAGCTTCCAACTTTATTGATCAATATGTGACCTAACTTATCCATAATTTTGAAAGTTATTCAGGAGACGATATGAAAGAAGAATCAGATAAAAGATGGTATTTTATAAACTCTAGAAGGAAAGATTTATTATGGCTCATTTCTATAGTGACTGCCACCAACCTAATAATATTTACCTTTATTCATCTTCAAACTGAAGCCAAATATACACTATCAGCTCTTTCAGTTTTAAATGTTTTAATCTTGATTTTTGGTGGGGTAGGAATAATTGATGAACTCAAGGCGGTTTCAGAAGATTTAAAAAATGATACGAGCAAGGTAAGTATAATATTCCAAAAAATACCCTGGAATTTTTTTAGGAATGCCTTGCCATCTCTTTTTATTTTAATTGGTATTATGCAACTATACGAAATATGGGTCTAAATTCCGAGGAGAAATAGAATTGTACTCTGAAAAAAAGGTTTTGACTTTAAATACCAGCAAACTTCTTCTATCGGTTGTGTTTCTTGCCTTGGCTATTATTTCAGGCGGACAGTTAGTCAAAACTGAAAAAGACTTAATAGCCAGCCAGCAAATCGTTAACGATACACCAGTAAAATTATTGGAACCAAAGAAACCCAATGGAAATTTAGTATTTATCGCTCATGGATTTGCAGGATCATCAAATTTCATGCGTCCCCTCGCAGTGTCTTTAACTCGCTCTGGATTCACCACAATCCGATATGATTTTTTAGGCCATGGTGAAAATAAACAGCCATATACTGGCTCAATAACTGAGCTTTCAGGCGCCACAGAACTCTTTGTCAAACAAACCAATTCAATCATTGATCATTACAAGGAGGTATATAGGCCAGAAAAAATGGTTCTAATTGGCCATTCGATGGCAACTGACATAATCGTGCGTACCGCTTTAGAACGATCCGATATATTTTCAGTGATTGGAATATCTACTTATACAGATGCAATCACTGCTACAAAACCAAATAATATTCTCATATTAAATGGAGAGTGGGAACCACGGTTAAAACTTAAAGCTTACGACATACTAACCAAAATTGGTATTGCCAGACCGGAAGAGAATATCACTTATGGGTCATTCAATGATGGATCAGCACGAAAAATATCAACGATAATTAATGCAGATCACGTAGGAATTCTGTTTTCAGAACGGACACAAATCGCAATTGGAGATTGGTTGAATGAAATTTTTAAAAGTAAAATAATCAGTAAAACAAATAAAATGGGAATATGGATTGCGATACTTATCTCAAGTATTTTTTTTCTTATTTTGTTCTTTATCTTATCTTTTCCAAAATTAAGTCCTCAGAGTTTCAATGTGTCATTTAAAAAATTCATTATTCTAAGTTTAGTTTCATCTTTAATTTCACCACTTGTATTGAGCTACGGGAAAATACATTTCGTTTACTACTCCGCTCAAAACCATATAATAAACCATTTATTCTTGTATACGGGTATATGCTGGATATGTGTGCCATTTACTTCATTAGGTAAATTTCTAAGTAACGGGTATTTACAAATATTTTCAATATTAGCTCTAATATACACTTTAATGATAGGAGTTGCTTTAAACTCGTATGTAAGCACTTTTATACCGTTAAACTTTGAAAGATTATCATTATTGGCAATCCTCCTGATAGGGTGCATTCCTTACATGATGCTTGTCCAAGTCCTTCGCCACTCTGAATCTAATGGATGGTTAATGGCAACGATATCTAATTCCCTTTTAATACTTTCTCTTGCATTGTCTATATATCTAAATTTCAAAGAGCTATTCCTAATTGGATATTCCATATTACTATTTATTTTATTTTCTGGAGTATTTGGCCTTTTGAGTACATTAGCTGCAAAAAGGATTAATAATCACCTGGCCATAGCAAACGTCAATGGTCTCTTATTAGCATGTGCATTTGCTACGGCCATACCTCTTTATATACCATAGTGAATCTTAGCTTAAAGACTTAAAAGCATTCAGAGCCCTTTCTCGAGAAATCTTTAGATCAACAATTGGCTCGGGATAATTTTCTCCGAGCTTAACCTCTGCAGAGTCTAAAATTTCCTTTGGAGCTTCCCATGGACAGAACAAATATTTGTTTGGCACTTTGGATAACTCAGGAATGTATCTTCGTACATAGTTTCCATAAGGGTCAAATTTTTCGCCCTGTGTAACAGGATTGAATATTCTAAAATATGGTGCAGCGTCAGCACCACAGCCAGCGATCCACTGCCATCCTGCAGAATTGTTAGCTAGATCAGCATCGCATAAGGTATCCCAAAACCATCTTTCACCCTCACGCCAGTCAATGAGCAAATTTTTTACTAAAAAGGACCCCACTATCATTCTAGAGCGATTATGCATATAACCCGTCTGCCACAGCTCACGCATCCCTGCATCAACCATTGGCACACCAGTGAGACCCTGCCTCCACGCTGTAAGATTCCTTTCATTTTTAACCCATGGAAAGCTATCAAATTTACTTTGCAAATTTTGAGTGGATAAATTTGGGTTATTATATAGCTGGCTATAGGAAAATTCCCTCCATCCTAACTCGCTACAAAAATGATCAATGTTTTTATTTTGACCTTCATGTTTTGCTCCATACCACAACTGATTGGGTGACACCTCGCCAAAATGAAGGTGGGGTGATAGCCTAGAAACAAAGTGATCCGATGGATAATTTCTTCCCTCTTTATAATTCTTTATTCCAGTAGCTAGAAATTTAGAAAAACTATCTTGTGCATTTGTTTCTCCAATTTCCCAGTGCTGCATCACGCTTTTATCCCACCTGATACTTGGCAGAAGTTTCAACTCATCAATGGATTTTGAGAGGGAACTCTGAAAAATATTTAACTTCTTTGGTGGATCAAGTGGCTCTCTGGGAGGTGTATAATTTAGGCAACCTTTACGAAAAAATGGTGTAAATACTTTGTATGGAGAACCATCATCTTTCTTTATTTCCCACGGTTCCCACAGAAGAGCATTGTTGAAACTTTTAACTTCTATATTTCTTTTCATTAAATTAGACTTAATTTTTTCGTCTCTTTTTATTCTCCAAGGCTCATAGCATCGCCCCCAATACACAGCTTCGATTGAATAAGTATCAATAAGCCCATTTATTACTTCTATGGGATCACCTTTCTCAATCCATAGTTTCCCATCAAGTGAGTGGCTGAGAGATTTTAAAGAGTAATGTAGCCACATCTTACTTGCACTACCCATTAAGTCCCTGTCCGGATTAATTGTATCAAGTATATATATAGGGAGAACGCTTTCAGCCTCACAAGCTGCTAATAAGGCCGGATTATCTGCTAGCCGTAAATCTTGTCTAAACCAACAAATTGCAATCTTTCTTTTCATAACGGCAACTCCTCTTGATGAATTATTTTCCTTTTTTTGTTTTTGCTTGCACCAAATGTAAGTTTTGATTTTTTTCGGCTTCCATGCTTTACATAAATGCTTTTTGCAACCTTTTTAAAATCTGAATTTTTTCTTATTTCATAAACTGCTTTTGCTGCCAATTTTCTGGAAGATAATTCATCTACTATGGGTTCTAAATATCCTTTGGGAAGAACAGAAGATAACCAAGGTGTATGTATATACTTTTTTGAAATACCTGAAAGCTCTGGCAACCAAGTCTTAACAAAGGTTCCGTCAGGATCATGATCATAACCTTGCTTTACAGGATTATAGATTCTAATTGTATTTATTCCAGTGGTACCCGACTGCATCTGAACCTGAGAATAATGAATTCCTGGTTCGTAATCGACAAAAAGATTTGCCAACCATAAGGATGTTTCTCTCCAGTGTAACCATAAATGATAACTGGCAAAACTGATTAGCATAGCTCTCATACGGAAATTTAGCCATCCGGTCGCAATCAGAGACCTCATGCAAGCATCAACCATTGGAAACCCCGTATTTCCAAATTTCCAAGAATGAAATTTTGCATGATCAAATTCATGCTCCCGCACTCCATCATAGGCAGAATGCAAATTATTAAATTCTATTTGAGGCTGATCTTCCAATTTTTGAATGAAATGACAATGCCACCTCAGGCGGCTAGAAAATGACTTAAAAGACCTATTCCAAGAATTCCGACTATCTTTATCTAAATCTTTTAATTTGTATTTATTCAACTCTAGAGCTTGAAATACTTCGCGAACTGACATGATCCCAAAGGCGATATACGCGGAAAGTCTCGAACAACTATCATATGCAGTCAAAGGAGATGACATTTGCGAAGAATAGTTTTTACCACTTTTATTCAAAAACTCGTTTAAAAGCCTTTCAGCCTCCTCTCTACTCCCTTTCTGAGATTTTACCAAACCATCGAATTCCAGGTTCAAATCTTCAGCTGAAGGCAAAGAATCTGAAGGTTCGACAGTAGTTTTAATACTTTCAGTCAATCCACATATCGGCATATTCATTTCCCTATACCATTGCTTTGACCAGCCATCTCTATTCTGTAAGCCTCGTACAACGCCGTTCCGTTTATACTCGATCCAATCTACATTATTACTTTTTGCCCAGTGGGCTACTTCTTTGTCCCTTTCATATGTCCACCCATTCCAAGTTTCCTTGTGGGACCAAATGGTAATTTTTTTGTATTTTTTGTTCAAATAACTAAAGACATCCACAGCATTGCCAACTTTAATGACTAAACGTGATTTCTTCAAACGTAGATCCCTATCCAAGGAATTAATAGCATCTCCTAAAAATTTGTAATGCCGATAAGACATATCTTTCTGTGACCAGAGATCGGGTTCTACAATATAGAGCGGTAATATTTGGCCCTGTGTAGACGCGTCGCATAAAACTTTGTTGTCACTAAGCCTGAGGTCACGCTTAAACCATACGATGTTTAAATGCCTCAATTGGACCATTTCATCAGAGAAATTTTCTGTCATTGTAAAGCTCTAACTATTTAATTCATAGGACATAAAGCTAATTGGACTTTTGTTATTTTTAATCACTGGCTTTGTCATTGATTATAAGGCGACTAATTTTTGGAAAGAAATAAGGAACATTTGACTTATATTTTTCAAATTTCAATCCATAAAAATTGGAGAAGCGTTTCTCTTTTAAGTATGGACCAAAAAAACAATATAAGGTGTAGAACAATGCTACAATAAACAAATCCAATGTCATAAATGGAGAAGTCCAAAGAACCAAACAAAAAGACAGATAGATTGGCTGTCTAATTAATTTAAACAAACCACTATCCGGCATTTTTGGAAAAACTGGCTCAATATTTCTGTATAGAGATGTCCAACCTAAAGAACCAGTTTGGACCTGATAACCAGCTTGTATCGAAGACACTGATAATAGCATCCATGAAAGGAGATTTAAAAGGATAAAAAAAATGTTTGCTGGAAACCCAAACTTCCAAATCACAACGTGTGATGGACTCCACAAAATGAATAAAAGTAGCAATTGGACTGACGCTATTGTTGCGTAGATTGTAGTTCTTAAAACCCTAGCGTGAGCCTTAGGTGAAAAGTAATCTAAAGTCCTCATTCCACTACTAGTTAAGAAAAATGAATGGCCAACTGGAAATTGTATGAGCAAAATAAAATTAAAAAAAACTGCCCAGTATCCACTCATTTTACCAACCGAGTATGAAAACCCTGTTATTATAGATCCAAACATAATAAGACCTGCCAACATAAATATACCATGGCAAGCAGCTCCATAACAAAGAGCGGTAAGTTTTTTTCCATTCGGCGATCTCACGACTTCGAAATAAGTACTAACATGCAAAAATCAATAGCTTTAGACCAAGTGTCGCATTACATTATCTGGTCTCACATTATAAACCACCATCAAAGTATAGTTGGGCCAACTCATAGAAATGAAAAAATTACATCCGTATTCTATCTGCGTTATCGATATTGGATCACCTAAGCTAGGAAACATTGGCTGGTCTCTCATTAATAAAGATGGCACAAATGACTGGTCAGGACAGGAACTTGATGACCTCTTCCCAATAATCTCTAACCAACTCGAAACTGGCGGGTTACTTTTAGGCCTAGAGGCTCCATTATTTGTTCCACTTAGAGATGATCTGATCCTGGCAACAAAAGCAAGAAAAGGAGAGGAAAGAAGACCATGGTCTGCGGGAGCAGGTGCGCAAGTCTTAGCTATGAATCTCCCCATAATGATCTATATTTTTGAGAAGATCATAAAAAGTGCCACCAAAACAGAATTTATAATAAACTCCGAACACTTTTCTGGAGTAACGGGACAGACTCTGATTTTTGAGGCTTTTGTAAGTGGTAAAGATAAGGGGGAGTCTCACATTGAAGATGCTCAAATAATGTCTCGTTATTGTTCCCAATATTCAAAAATTAATAGCCTCCCCAACACGATTTTAGAAGATGAGCCTGGTGTAAGATATTTTAATCTTGCGGCTGCAGCTCTATTGCAATGTGGTGGAATTAAAAATTTGGATAATTTACACATTCAGTCTCCAATTTTTCAACCCAAAAGTAATTAGATGAAAAAATCTCATTTGCCTCAGAAAATCTGTGTATGCTGTGGCCGTCCTTTCACCTGGAGGAAAAAATGGCAAAAGGTATGGAATGAGGTCAAATATTGTTCAAAGAGGTGTCAGTCGAAAAAAGGTTACGGCTAAAGATTGCAGTTACTTAAATCTGCTTTTTATAAGTAAAGACACTAACGATATTCTTAATGTTGGCATTCAATATTTTAAAATATGCTACTTTGGTATATTAAGTCTAAGCATAAAAAAACTCACTAAGAAAAGGGAAACAGAATGAGTTACCCAACAGATTATAACCCTCCAAAAGTTTGGAAGTGGGAAGTACCTAGTGGCGGAACTTTCTCTAAAATAAATAAACCCACTTCAGGACCTACCCACAAAAAAAAACTGAACACCGGTATTCATCCAATACAGCTATACTCTCAAGGTACACCTAATGGAGTTAAAATAACTATTATGCTTGAAGAGCTATTAACCTTAGGGCACAAGGACGCCGAATATGATGCGTGGCTGTGTAAGATTTCTGAGGGAGATCAATTCTCGTCAGGTTTCGTTGATGCAAACCCTAATTCAAAGATACCAACTCTAATTGATACACAAGCTAACCCCCCGCAACGAGTTTTTGAGTCAGGTGCTATACTTTTATACTTGGCTGAAAAATTTAATGAATTTTTACCAAAAACTTTTTCAGAAAGAACGGAATGTCTTTCTTGGTTGTTTTGGCAAATGGGTAGTACACCTTATCTTGGAGGAGGCTTTGGTCATTTTTACAAATATGCACCTGAGAAAATTCAATATGCAATCGATCGCTATACTATGGAAACTAAACGTCAGTTAGATGTTTTGAACAAGCGACTAGAGCAATCCAAATTTATTGCATGTTCAGAATATTCAATTGCAGATATAGCTAACTGGTCTTGGTATGGCCAACTTGTGTTAGGGAGACTTTATGGTGCTGGAGATTTTCTTGATGTAAAAAGCTACAAGCATGTGCTTGCATGGGCGAAATTAATCGATAAAAGAGCCGCAGTAAAACGGGGTCGAAAGGTTAATAGATATTATGGCGATCCTAAAATGCAGGTACCTGAGCGGCACGATGCTTCAGATTTTGATATATAAGTAAAAGAGAGAGGCACGTTCCAGCATAAAGGCATTATGTTTGTGATCAATCAACTAACTCAATCAAAAGGTCTTTAGCAGAAATTTGCTCACCTAGAGTCACAAAAATTTGTTTAACCTTTCCATTTTGACCAGCATGAATGCCAGTTTCCATTTTCATTGCCTCAATATTAATTAGCAAATCACCTTTCTTAACTATTTGACCAGGCTTTACAGCTATTGAAACAATAATACCCGCCATGGGTGCAGAGATATGATATGGGTTTGCCGCATCTGCAACACGCTTTTTCTCTCCAATGGATTTTGACCGATCCTTAACCCTAATGACTCTAGGCTGACCATTCAATTCAAAAAAGACCTTTACTTCACCGTTTTCGTCAGGATCACCAATTGCTTGTAATCTAATTTCCAGAATTTTCCCAGGATCAATTTCTGCAGAAATCTCCTCTCCAGGTTGCATACCATAGAAGAAATTTCTGGTAGGGAGAGTCCTAACTGGACCGTAATTTCTATGGCGCCCCATATAATCAAGGAATACTGTTGGGTACATCAGATAACCAAACAAGTCCTCATCGTCTACCTTCTTTCCTCTAAGTTCCCTAGATAAATTCTTACGTTTCTCATTCAAATCAACTTTAGGAACATGAATTCCTGGGCGATCAGTTTTTGGTTTTCTACCCTTTAATATTTTTTCTGATAAGTTTTTAGGAAACCCACCTGGTGGTTGACCAAGATTACCAGAAAACATATCTATCACACTTTCTGGAAATACTACTTCAACATTAGAACCTTCAACATCATCTCTAGAAATACCCTGACTAACCATCAGCAAGGCCATATCACCCACTACTTTCGAGGAAGGTGTGACTTTAACTATATCCCCAAACATAGCATTAACCTCGGCGTAAGCATTTGCAATTTCTGGCCATTTTTCCTCCAAACCCATTGAGCGGGCTTGAGACTTTAAATTTGTGAATTGCCCACCAGGCATCCCATGAATAAAAATCTCTGAGGCAGGTGACTGCATACCACTTTCAAATGCTGCATAGTCACTACGAACAGCACTCCAATAAGTATTTATTTCTCGTATGGCATCTTGGCTTAATTCTGTGTCTCGATAAGTATAACGCAAAGCTTCGACAATGGATCCTAAACAAGGCTGTGATGTACCCCCAGAGAAACTGTCCATAGCCGCATCAGCTATATCTGCTCCTGCTTCAGAAGCTGCCAAAACTGAAGCACCGCCTAAACCAGAAGTATCGTGAGTATGGAAGTGGACAGGTATGCCTACTTCTTCTTTAATCGCTTTTACTAAGGTAGTTGCTGCCATAGGCTTTAAGAGCCCTGCCATATCTTTTATTCCCAAAATATGTGTTCCAGCGGATACTAATTCTTTAGCCATATTTACATAGTACTTCAGATCATATTTAGCTTTTTGAGGATCGAGTATGTCACCTGTGTAACAAATACTCGCCTCACACATTTTACCTGATCCTAATACTGCATCAATTGCTACGCGCATATTCTCAACCCAATTAAGGCTGTCAAAAATTCGAAAAACGTCTATGCCCTGCGATGCTAAACTCACAAAGTCTTTTACAATGTTATCTGGATAATTCGTATAACCCACACCATTGCTACCCCTTAGCAACATTTGGGTCATTATATTGGGCACCTTTGACCGAATATCCCTCAACCTTTGCCAGGGACACTCTTGAAGAAATCGATAAGCCACATCAAAGGTCGCTCCACCCCAACATTCAATACTAAATAATTCAGGCAATTTCTTGGAATACGCCTCTGAAATATTTATCATGTCAATGGAACGCATGCGCGTTGCAATCAGTGATTGATGGCCATCTCTCATTGTTGTATCAGTCAGAAGTAGTCTGTCCTGCTTAAGTATCCATTCTGCAACTGCAATTGGACCATCCTTTTCCAATATTTGTCTAACTCCAGGTTTTATTTCCGTCAAATGCATATCAGCAAAATCTGGCTTCTCTATTCGGTCTGGTACCTTTCTACCAATAGTCTCTGGATGTTTATTAACAGTAACGTCGGCAATATAATTAAGAACTTTCGTACCACGATCTTGCTGTTTGCGAAAAACAAATAGTTCATCTGTCTCATCAATAAATTTGGTAGAGTACCTATTTTCTAAAAACACAGGGTGTTTAAGCAAGTTCTCTACAAAGGATATATTTGTACTTACTCCTCTAATCCTAAATTCGCGTAATGCTCTATCCATCCTAGCAATTGCCTTCTGAGGTGTTTGAGCCCACGCTGTCACTTTGACCAATAGCGAGTCATAATAACGACTTATTTCACCTCCAGAATATGCTGTTCCACCATCTAATCGGATTCCCATTCCTGTTGCACTTCTGAAAGCAGAAATACGACCATGGTCTGGAATGAAGTTATTTTGGGGGTCTTCTGTTGTGACACGCGTTTGAATTGCATGACCATTCAAAACAATTTCTTCCTGGGTATTTTTGCCAGTTGCTTCAACCAAGGTTTTGCCCTCAGATATAAGAATTTGAGCCTGAACAATGTCAATACCAGAAATTTCTTCCGTAACTGTGTGCTCAACCTGAATGCGCGGATTAACTTCTATAAAATAAAATTTATCCGTCTCCATATCCATCAAGAACTCTACTGTCCCAGCACATTCATAAGCCACACTTTTGCAAATGTCGTAGGCCATTGAGCACAACTGGGTCCGTTGTTGAACTGTTAAATATGGAGCAGGAGCACGTTCGATTACTTTTTGACTTCTCCTCTGTAAAGAGCAATCGCGCTCACCTATATGGTAAACATTTCCATATTTATCCCCCAAAATCTGAACCTCTACATGGCGAGCTTTTGTAATCAATTTTTCAAGATAGCCGGCACCATTCCCAAAAGCCGACTCAGCTTCGCGTCTTCCCTCACGAACTTTTATTTCAATTTCATCTGGACCAAGTATTTCTCTCATTCCCCTTCCACCTCCACCCCATGATGCTTTCAACATCATGGGATAACCAAGTTTAGAGGCTTGCTTTTTGATGACCGAAATATCATTTCCTAATATTTCAGTGGCTGGTATTACCGGGACACCAGCTTGAATAGAAATCTTCCGAGCTGAAGATTTATCACCAAGTATTCTAATAGTTTCAGCCTTTGGTCCAATAAAGGAGATGTCATTTGAAAGGCAAGCGTCCGCCAAGTCTGGGTTTTCTGATAGAAAACCATAGCCAGGATGGACGGCGTCAGCTCCAGATTTTTTTGCTACTCTAATTACTTCATCAATAGAAAGGTATGCTGCAATTGGACCCAACCCCTTTCCCACCTGGTAAGATTCATCCGCTTTTGAACGATGCAAACTTAATTTGTCCTCCTCAGCAAAAACAGCAACAGTTTTTTTTCCAAGTTCATTCGCAGCGCGAAGAACCCTTATTGCTATTTCACCACGGTTAGCAATTAATATTTTCTTAAATCCAGCCAAAATGAAGCCTTCTCATATTTGAATTTTAGCGTTTACATTAAACCCAATTGAATTTTGTAACAAATATATATTTATGCTTATGTATTAAGACTAGGGAATAAAAAACAATAGGTGTCTACTCATTTTTTCAAAATATCGTAAAAAACACATCGACATTTGCCTTGGCAACCTTTTGCTACGACCAATTCGATTTATCAAAAGAGGTAGTAAATGTACAACAGAAAAATAGTACCTGTGAACTTCGAGGTTCCAGAGAAGTATGAAACAGATATGTTTTTGCTTACACCTTTAAATGTAAATGATTTAATTCAAGATTATGAAGCCGTAATGGTTAGTGTTACTCATTTGAAAGGTCTTATGGATCAAAGTGACTGGCCAGAAGGGTTAACAATTGAGGATAACTTGATTGACCTAGGATGGCATCAAAGAGAGTTTAGTCTCGGTCACTCTTTTGCATATGCTGTCCGAGAAAGAGAAAAAAAAACATATTTGGGTTGTTGCTATATCTATCCATCAGATAATAGTAAATTTGACGCCCAAGTACATTACTGGATACGTGAAGACAAAGAGCCAGATATTCATGAAACTATACTAGGTGATTTATTGCGAGATTGGATCCGAACTACCTGGCCATTTAAAAACGTTGAATTTCCAGGTCGTGGTTGACCTATGTTAGATTGTCATTTTGTAATGACAACTGACAATGTGTGGAGCGCTCGAACCGCCAGGAGGCGAAACGGATGTAAAGAAAGTCGGCAACGAAATAAAGAATCTTAAACTTCAAAAGTTTAGATAAGATTTTCCAACGCGGCAGCTGCTCCCAAATAACCTGGAAGGACCTCACTCCCGTATGCGTAGATCCATTTTTGTCGATGACATGCAAATATTTTAGGGCATCAATAACATTTATGTTGTGGGCCTCTAAGGCTTGTGGATTTTTGGCGATATCGACCCAAAAAAAAATGCCTTCTGGAGCAATGCTTTTATAATGCGCGATCTCTCGTGAACATAAGCCACATAAACCATCGTAAAACACGGTTACCAAACTATTCTCCTAATCAGTTGCCATTCAAGAATTTGCCACACCAATCATGCTGTTTAACCACTGGCCATGATGCTTCACCTTTATCAGAAAGAACTTTTGGTGTATCGTATCTACAAAATCCAAATCTTTCAGCTTGGTGTGGTTTTTTATTTGGTGAGCTTTCATCAAAAAAATTACAGGTAAAACACGATTTTTCTCGCAACATAGAGTTTCCTTTCAGTTAGACGTGCCTAACAAGTAATGGTCACTTTAAGATTTTCAACCCATTATTTTAACAATAGTGTAAATATTTAGCCTCGATCCATTTTTCGTTAACAATCAGAGCTATTGAAATACTGAAAATTAAGTTTACATCTCATTGTGATTTACACCAGAGGAATTCATGCGATTTTGTATCAAACATGTCAGTTTTATAGTATCAATTGCTTTTTTTGTGTCTAACTCAGGGAATGCGGCCGGGGACTACAACACTGTAGATGTGTATGGGTCAGTACCTTTTAAAAATGCAACTGATTTAATAAAGGCCAAAAATTTTGTAGCTGCTGAATCAATTTTGCGATTAGAAAGCATCAAAGACAGCAACAATCCGGATGTTTGGAATTTATTGGGATTTACATCAAGAAAAATCGGAAAGTATGATCAGGCAGAAGAAGCTTATCGCAGAGCACTTAAATTAGACCCCAAGCACAAAAAAGCTCTAGAGTATATGGGAGAGATGTATTTAACGCTTGGTGATCTGAAAAAAGCCAAAGAGTTATTAGATAAACTCAAAGAAATTTGTCCCAATAGGTGTGAAGAGCTCGATATGCTTGAAGTGCGTTACCTTGAAACTATGTCAAACTAGTAGCACTAGAATTTTATAGGGTGGATCATTATAGATAATACAATCAAATACGTAGAAAAATTTCTGTTAGTTCTAATTGCAGCAGCTACGGTGTTTGCAACCTGCCAAGAAATATGGATACTGATAGAGTTGCGCAGGGTAGAGTTAGCTGACCTACTTCTTCTATTCATTTATACAGAAGTCTTAGGTATGATAGGTGTTTTCTATAAAAGTAGTCGTATTCCCATAACACTTCCCTTGTTCATTGCAATAACTGCGCTTAGTAGGATGATTATATTGCAAGGTAAAGACTCAGATCCAGAAAATCTGCTTTATGAATCAGGGGCAATTTTATTGTTAGCTTTGGCGTGTCTCGTTATAAGGCATAGAAGCATAAGGGGTATATTCGCTGAAACGGATAAGAATGACTAATTGAAATAAAAAGGAAGCCAAATATGAAAGCTATATTGTTCGGATCAATCGGAACATTAGTGGAGACCTCAGAAATCCAAAGAAACAGTTTTAACCTAGCATTCAAAGAATTTGGGCTAAACTGGTATTGGAATACAGCTACTTATTGCAGTCTACTGCAAGAGCCGGGGGGGAAAAAAAGAATAATGAAGTTCTCCGGGAATAAACTTGCTTCTGATGAGGTGGATCGTCTACATAGTTTAAAGGAAAAATTTTTCCTAGACCTTGTACCCAGAAAATTGAATTTAAGGCCAACAGTACCATATGTTTTGGATTTCGCGAAAACCAATCGTATAAAGTTAGGTTTTATAACAACGACTTCACAAAACAATTTGGATGTAATCAAAAATGCAACCAAATCAGATCTTGATTTTGACAATTTTGAATTGGTAACGAATAATAAAACGGTTAGTTTGCCTAAACCAGACCCAGCAATATACAAACATGCACTCAAAGTAATGGAATTGAGTAACGATGATGTTGTTGCGATTGAAGATACCCCGGTTAATTATAGGTGTGCTCTGCAAGCGAATATAAAGTGTATCCTCTTTCCAGGTGAATACTCCGAAATCCCAATAGATAATAAATATCAGACATTGACCTATAATCTTATGACAAAAGTTAGCGAAATTTTAGAGTAAATTTGCTGCGATGATATTATTTGAAACTGTTGTTTTAACCGTAATTACTCTTTCACATTAAATTAGATACCTCTAGGAAGTAGCATTTTTATGAAAGTTTTGCTTATATTTTGCAAGCCTTTGAGGTAGACTGAAGCTTGGTTTAAAAAAACCGTATAATAAACAAGATCAGTACGGCAGATCATGCAAAAATCCTCTGAATTAGATTTTTCTAAATGCACTTTACCCACTGGTGAGAGATCATCTCTTCCGCCAGAATGCTACTGTTCACCCCATATAGCTAAAAAGGAAATAGGCCGTATTTTCAGGAGTTCTTGGATTGGTATTGGCCGATCTGATCTTATTAAAAACTCTGGCCATTACGTATGTTTAGATTTTGCTGAGCAGAGTTTAATACTGGTGAGAGATCAAGAAAAAATATTGCGTGCTTATGCAAACACTTGTCGGCATAGAGGTGCACGGTTATTAAATGGTGAAGGTAGTCTTAAAGGTATTCGGTGTCCTTTTCATTCGTGGTATTATGGACTTTCTGGAAAACTTATAGCGGCACCCCAGATGGAGGAGGCTAAGGCTTTTGATAAGGTTAATTATGGTTTGATTGAGTACAAAACTGAAGAACGATTTGGTTTTATCTTTGTTTCATTCAACAAAAAAGTTAGTGATATAGATGAGTATTTATTAGACTTCAAAAAAACTCATTTAGGCTGGCCGATTGAAAACTTGGTTTCAATGAGAAGAGTAGAACGGGTTGTAGATTGTAACTGGAAAATGTTTTTAGAGGTCTTCAACGAATACTATCACCTTCCATTTGTTCATCCTAACTCCGTGGATAGTATCTATCAGCCTCCCTCAGAACCTGATGAGGTAGCTGGACAATTTGCGACACAGTTTGGTGAAACTACTGGAACAGGGGGGTTACTTGAAAATGAACAGGATAATGCCCTGCCAGATATGCCTAATTTAAGTGATCAGGCGAAAAAAGGTGTCAGATATACATGGATATTTCCCAACATGACATTTGCCGCAAACCGTGATGCACTATGGTGCTATGAAGCATATCCACTGGGTTATGACAGATGTAAGGTGGTACAAACTGCATGCTTTCATCCAACATCAATTAATCGCAATGACTTTAAATCTAAACTAGAAGCGTACTTACATAGACTTGACGCAGCTTTAGAAGAAGACATTCCCGCATTGGTCAACCAACAGTTAGGCATGCAAAATCCTGATGCTATTCAGGGCACATTCCAACCTACTCTTGAGTCAAACTTGGCATCATTCGCACATTGGTACGCAGAAAATTTTTAATTTAAATTGAAATTTATGTGTTTAACTGTTGTGCAATCGTTTTCTGATTGGCAAAAATCGCTTTATTGAAATAGCGTGAAGATGTATCGGTCATTTAAAGGATTGTTCTTAGCAAATTCCATAGTAGTCAATAAATTTCAAAGATAGGCCTGTTTTATTTGCCATTTTTCTAAAACAAAAGTCATTTACAAATCTTAATCTGGCATGAAGTGTCGCAAATGGCACAAAACAATGTCGAAAACAAACAAACTGTTGATAAACCCTTTTAGGATTTGTTATTATCGATTCTATTAGGTTAAATCTTTAACAAATTAAATAGTTTAAAACGAGGGAGATAAAATATATGGCTTATGAAACCATTAATAAAAAACCTCTTCACAACAAGATACCTGGTTTGGCAAAAGAGGCCAATGAAGGAAAACTTGATAGAAGAGAATTTCTAGCATACTCAACGGCCTTAGGTGCAACGACTGCAACCGCATATGGCCTATTGGGGCTAACTGCACCAATGGCAGTAGCTGAGGGTCATGCCAAGGTGGGAGGAACACTTAAGATATCCATGAGTATCAGACCATTTGAAGACCCAAGATTATATGACTGGTCTGAAAAGGGTAATATGGGACGTATGCTTTGTGAAACACTCATAAGATATACTACGGATTTCACATTTGAACCAATGCTATTAGAAAGCTGGGATGTAAATGACGATGCGACGCAATACACACTTAATATTCGAAAAGGCGTTAAGTGGAGTAATGGTGACGACTTTACTGCCGATGATGTCATATACAACATTAATGGCTGGTGTGAAAAAGACGTAGAAGGCAACTCAATGGCTGGACGAATGGCGTCTCTGATAGATCCCAATACTAATAAAGCTGCGGACGGTGCAATTGTAAAAGTTGATGATTATACGGTTCAGTTAAACCTTCCTAACTCCGACATAACCATAGTGCCTGGGATGACTGATTATCCAGCGCTAATAGTTCATAAAGATTTTGATAAGGGCGGACGAAACTTAATGGAAAATCCTGTTGGAACTGCGCCATGGAAACTGATTTCACACGCTGTTGAAGACTCAGCCGTTTTTGAGCGTCGTGATGGCTATTGGGGCGATTCACCTTATCTTGATAGATTGGAATTTACCGACTATGGTACTGATCCAGCTGGTGAAATAGCCGCTTTCGAAGGTGGTGATTGTCACGTTAACTACCAAACGACGGGTGACTATATTGACGTACACGAATCGCTCGGAATGAATATTGTTGAAGCCGTCACTGCCGCAACCATTATTGCTAGAGTAAATGTTGGTGTAGAACCATATACAGACAAACGTGTTAGAAACGCCCTACAGATGGCCTGTAACAATCAAGTAGTTACAGATATTGGTTTTCAGGCTAGAGGTTCTGCCGCTGAAAACCATCACGTATGTCCCATTCATCCGGAATATGCAGAAATCGCCACCGGTCCAATGTCAGGAGATGGATCAGACAAAGCTGGTGCTATGGCGTTATTGACTGAAGCTGGGATGGCTGATTTTGAACATGAGCTTATCTCAATTGATGATGCTTGGAGACGAGACGCAACTGATGCAGTCGCAGAAGAGTTGAGAAGTGCTGGTATCAAAGTAAAGCGTACTATAATACCTGGTTCTTCTTTCTGGAACAATTGGACTCAGTATCCATATTCCACCACAAGTTGGAATATGAGACCATTAGGCGTACAGATATATGCACTTGCTTATCGAAGCGGTGAAGCTTGGAATGAAACTGCATTTAGCAATGCTGAATTCGATTCACTACTCGCTGAATCACTTAAAGTTGCTGATGCTGGCAAGAGAAGTGAGTTAATGGCTCAAATGCAGGCAATCCTACAAGACTCTGGAATTATGATACAGCCTACTTGGAGAAAACTTTACAAAACTGTTGCTCCTGGAGTTAATGGAATGGGGGGCATGCATCCTTCTTATGAAATGCATTTTGAAAAGGTTTGGTTGTCATAAACCAGGCAAAATAAAGACCGAGGAGTTTTATATTCCTCGGTCCCACCCATAGAAAAGACAATTATTTTATAATGTTAGTTTTTCTGCTTAAGAGATTAATAGTTTTATTTCTAACCCTGATTTGCTTGTCATTCACAGTATTTAGCTTGGTGACTATCGAACCCAACCTAAAAAAATTAGCGCTTAACCAGGCTAATATGAGAATGGAGGAAGATGAAGTTCAGTCATGGCTCGAAAAAAATGGTTATAAAAGGCCATTGCTTGTTCAATATGGTGAGTGGTTAGGAAATGCTGTTACGGGTGACTTTGGCTACTCTACTCACTTCAGAAAACCGGTCAATGAAGTAATATGGCCCAAACTTGGACATACAGGAATTTTAATGTTTTGGGTATTTCTTTTAACCATACCTATAGCTCTCATGATTGGTGTTTTAGCCGGAATGCGAGAAGGTACCAAAACAGATCGATCGCTTTCCATTTTTGCTATATTTACAACATCAGTTCCTCCATATGTGAGTGGAATTTTATTTACAATATTGTTTTCAAGTTGGTTAGGAATTTTGAAAGGAGTAGCAAAAGCTGGCAATATTACTTTTGCGAACTTTGCGCTGCCAGTTCTTACTATTGTAGCCTATGATATTGGGTATATCGCTAGAATGACACGTGCTTCAATGGTAGAGGTTATGGGCTCTCAGTACATAAGGACTGCTAGGCTCAAAGGCATGCCATTTATGGCAGTTGTTTTGAAACACGCTTTGCGCAACGCTTTAATAGCTCCATTCACCGTAATTATGCTTCAATTCCCTTGGTTGCTAACTGGCGTTGTTATCGTGGAAAAGCTTTTTAACTACAAAGGCTTTGGGTTTTTACTTGTTTCCGCAGCAGACCAAAATGATATAGACGTAACTTTGGCATGTGGCGTTGTTGCAGTTGTTTTAGTTTTAACAACACAATTAATTTCGGACATCGGGTATATTTTTCTTAACCCCAGAATAAGATTTAGCTAAGATATGGAAACGATAAGCACTTTTGAAATTTGGCAGACATTTTTCTACAGGCTTTGGCCAGTATGGTTAGCATTGGCAATTACATTCTTTTTTGGCTTGCAATTCCGAAAAAAGTTAGGACCATTAGGTTATATTTTTGACTCAAAGGTTGGTTTAATTGGATTATTCATAGTCTTATTTTGGATCTTTGCAGCGATTTTTGCAGATCTGATAGCTCTATTTGAGCCACTGGACCAATCAGGAATGTACCGCCGAAAACCACCAGGAACGGTTAATACTGAGGCTGGATTGCCATACATTTTCGGCACTGATACGCTTGGTAGAGATTTATTTAGCAGAATGATTTATGGAAGCCAGATCGTTCTGCTTATTGCCCCTGCTGCAACATTAGTTGCCTATGTAGTCGGTATCACATTAGGTCTCCCAGCAGGGTATATCGGTGGTGTTTATGATACTGTTTTATCATTTTTAGCAAACTTGGTCTTAGCATTTCCAGTAATTCTTCTTTTTTACTTGCTAGTGGCCCCGGGAGTACGTGAAACTATTCTACCAAATATAATGGCTGGCATATTTTTTATCATCCCCATTTTGTTTGCTCTTATGGTGGTTTTCTCACGCTTCTCTCAGAGGCTAAATGTGCTAATTCCATCAACACTTATTATCCTCTTTGTGGGAGCTTGGCTGTACTCGGGACTAGTCTTTGGGTCTGATCCTTTAGGGCTAGTAGGAATAGAGCCAAATGAATTAAACATTTTTGCTGCCGTAGTGTTCACAACCTCACCCGGAGTATTTCGAATAGTGAGAGGATTGACACTTGATATCCGCACCAGAGATTATGTCTCGGCAGCAATCACCCGTGGCGAAAACCCATTATTCGTCATGATCTGGGAAATTCTCCCAAATGCAAGAGGACCTTTAATAGTGGATAGTTGCTTAAGGATTGGTTACGTCACGATATTACTTGGAACTTTAGGTTTTTTTGGTCTTGGAATGGAACCAGAAAGCCCAGATTGGGGATCAATGATAAATCAAACAAGAAGTTATATCAGATTAGTTCCTACCATAGTACTTCCACCAACTATCGCGCTCGCCTCCTTTGTTTTAGGGTTAAACTTACTGGCTGATGGTTTACGAGAGCAATCATTGAAAGATTAGAAAAAGTGAGCACATTTGTTTTAAAAATCAAAGATCTGTCAATATCACTACCACAAAATGCAGACCGGAAATTTGCTGTTGAAAATATTAATTTAGATGTCAGTAAGGGTGAAATCCTTTGTATAGTTGGTGAGAGTGGATCTGGTAAATCTGTATTAACAAGTGCAATACTAAATGAGGTTCCTGGCATGCTTCAAATTACATCAGGCTCTATTGAGTTTGATGGTGAGGATATCTTGCAACTACCACAAAAGGAACTCAATGAGATACGAGGTGCTCGTATCTCAATGATTTACCAAGAACCAATGGCAGCATTGAATCCATCGATAAGGGTAGGAAAGCAAGTTGATGAGGTTTTTGCTCTTCACCGACCCGACATTAAACCAGACCTAAGAAAAAATGAAACACTGAAGCTTTTTGAACAGATGAAGCTTCCTGAGCCAGAAAGAATTTATTCTAGCTATGCGCACCAAGTGTCTGGTGGTCAATGCCAGAGAATAGTTATTGCAATGGCTTTAGCTTGTAATCCAGATGTATTAATCGCAGACGAACCAACGACTGCACTCGATGTAACCACTCAAGCTGAGATCCTTAGGCTCATATCGGACTTAAAACAAATATATAAAAATACAATAATTTTTATTACGCATGATTTTGGTGTAGTGACAGATATAGCAGACCGCGTCGTGGTAATGTGCCAGGGTAAGGTAATAGAGGAGGGTCTCAAAAAGGACATTTTAATGACACCAAAAGAGCCCTACACTAAGTTATTGGTTGATGCCATGCCCCTACTTGAAACTACTAGAAAACCGGATCAAAGCCGAACTGATAATCCAAGTGTTGAAGTCAACCAACTACATAAGATTTACTCCACTCGTCTGGGTCAAGTTCATGCCCTGAATGATGCTAGTTTTGTACTACGAAAAGGTGAGACCCTAGGTGTTGTGGGTGAGAGTGGATCTGGAAAATCAACCTTAGCAAAGACTCTGATTCGGCTTGAAGAACCATCATCTGGATCGGTAAGTATTGGTGAAGAGGATTTTCTTGCACTTTCAGGGTCTGACCTAATTTCTTCTCGCAAAAAAATTCAAATGATTTTTCAAGATCCATTTGGATCCTTGAATCCCAGTCAGACAGTTGGTTTCATGCTTATGCGCAGTCTTGAACTCCAAGGAGTTGATCCAATTGAGGCAAAGGATAGATCGCTTGAACTACTTCGGCAGGTTGGACTTGGAGATCAAGCCTTCAATAGAAAGCCTAGAAATTTTTCTGGAGGTCAGCGACAAAGAATCGGTATAGCGAGAGCCTTATCTATGGGTCCTCATGTAGTGGTAGCAGATGAATGTGTCTCCGCCCTTGACCTTTCTGTTCAAAAGCAAGTTTTGCTTTTACTCAATCAATTGCAAGTTACATACAAAATGGCCATTATTTTTATAACCCATGATTTACGTGTTGCTGCGCAAGTATCAGATTATATTACTGTGATGGAAAAAGGTATAATGGTCGAGTTTGGAACTGCAGATGACGTATTCAACAGACCAAAACATGAATATACGAAGAGGCTATTGGATGCAGCACCAGGAAAAGATTGGCATCCTCCAAGATTGGACCCAAAGGAAGCTGCTGAGATAGCACGTAGCTTGGAAAAAAAATTCTGATTAGGATTAAAATAATTGTATTTATTTTTTGCTTTAGTAACCTTTTGAAGAAAGGTGCTTATGGATATAAAATCACGATTAGAGGAATGTATTAACTTTTTTCATGCTGAACTTACTCTTTGTACCAACCAACCAGAGCTAAATAGGTTTAGAGATACTTTTGATACTCTGCTATCAAACATAAAAAAAGAGATACTCAACATACCCAAAAAAGTTGAAGTTCTACCCAAGTTAAATGAATACTTAAGCTACTGTGACAATCCCGAGGATAAGGAATCAAACCTAAGTGTTGCTCTCAAAAATATCTCTAAGAGCTTGGATTGGTACAAAATACTCAAGGGGGCTGACTTAGATAAAAACTTGGTAGATGGATTACTTGCCACGCAAATATATGGCCCAAGAGGTCTTATTAAATCAAATAACCTCTATTTTGGACTTTTCCTGATCGCTCCAAATGTTTTTTATCCTTTACACCAACACGAAGCATTGGAACTATATTATGTTTGTTCAGGAGATTTAAAAATTTCACACGAAACCAAAAAAAATCATAATAATCTTGAAAGTGGTGATTTTTCTTTAACACCAAGCAATCAAATCCATTCATTGGAAACCACCTCTAAACCATGTTTGCTTTCTTACATTTGGTTGCCCAATGAAAAAAGTTTACCTGGGAAAAGTTGGTGGTGGGTTAAAAATAAAAATAAGATTTGGTCCAGAGTACTATGGCAAAGGAATTCTGATTCAACCTGGAAAATAATAAACAAAGAGATAATCACTGAAAAAATATTTAAGGAATCAGGTTTTTTCTAATTTGTTTCTAAAACATTTGCTATTAAGCTGGTATCATAAAATATAACACTCGTTGGAACTATTTCACATGGAATATTACAAATCCAATCATCTCACTGAGTTAGAACAGTCTCTACCGGCGAACTATTATTTCTGTGACACGCATTATAGGAAAGAAATTGAAACAATCTGGAAAAATAATTGGATTTACGTTTGCCATAAAAGTCGTATTTCCAGAAACTTGTCATTCTTGACAGTACAGATTGCTGATCAAAACGTAATTGTGTTAAGAGATTCCAAAGGCGATCTAAGGGCATACTACAACACATGCCGTCACAGAGGATCCGTATTGTGTGAACAAGCATCAGGATCTATTAATTCTAGATTACTAGTTTGCCCATATCATCAATGGTCTTACTCAGTTGATACAGGGAAATTGATTAACGTAGCATCTTTCTCAGAAAACCCAAGAGGCTTTAATCGGAATAACCTGTCATTATTTAAAGTAGCAATTAAAGAGTGGTGTGGATTAATTTTTATAAACTTAAATGGATTAGCAGAGTGGAGCGTAGACAATCTTTTTCAGAAAAGCCCATCTGTTTTTGCTAACTTTCCTTTAGAAGATATGGTTTGTGGCCATGTTTGGGAAAAAACTATTGCGTGTAATTGGAAAAGTTTTTGGGAAAATTTTAATGAATGCTTACACTGTCCAAATATTCATCCTGAATTAACAGATCTGGTGCCAATGTTCTCCAATCGAGTTATTAATCCAAAAGATCTTTCCAGTTGGGAACCAAAAACAGAAAAAAGTAACCCAAAATTTTCTGGAGGCTTGAAATTTGGTGCAGAAACCTGGTCAACAAATGGATCAGCACAAGGGCATAAGATAAAAACCCTGACAAAGGAAGATTTATCCAATGGTCATGTATATATTTCATCGTGGCCATCCATGTTTATAGGTGGTTACGCAGACCATGTTAGAGCAGTAAGAGTAGTGCCAATTAATAGTGAAAAAACCATGATCACAGCTGAGTGGTTATTTGAAACAAGTGCGTTAAACGACGACAATTATGATATTAAAAATGTCATTGATTTTGGCTGTTTAATTATGGAACAAGACGCTAAAGCATGTGAACTGAACCAAAAAGGCTTAAAATCGGAGCCTTATCAAAATGGTTTTCTTATGCCCGAGGAGTACGTGATTAAGACGTTTCATGACTGGGTTAGAAAGGAGCTGAGTCAAAGGCAATAGAGACCTTAAGTATTTCAAATTCCCATTGATGAATAACTTTGAGCTATTCTTTTTATAGCCACCATCATTGCTGCTGTTCTAAGATCTTTAATCCTTTTATCACTATTCCATGTTTTTGATATAACTTCATAAGCATTCCGCATAGTATCTTCTAGCCCAGATCTAACTAAATCAATTTCTTTACCACCTTGGATGGCTTTTTTTGCAAGATGCTCTGGAAAGTCAGACCCAGTTAAAGCAATTATTCCCTCAATCAAAGCACTAATTCTGGTCTCCTCTGCCCTTCGCTGCATGCGACCAAATCTAATACGACTGAGATTCTTTATCCATTCAAAATAACTAACCGTAACCCCTCCAGCATTAGCATACAAATCAGGAATAATGATTGTTCCCATTTCATTTAAAATATCATCAGCTTCAGCTGAAACCGGTCCGTTTGCTGCCTCAATTATTAATGGAGCTTTTATCATCCTAGCATTCTTCGCCGTAATCACTAATTCCATGGCTGCTGGTATTAAGATATCGGCCTCAGCCTCAAGAAGATCAATCCCTTCAGAAACAAAGCCATCAAAACCTTTCACTGTTCCAAATTTAATCAAATGCTCCTTTAATGCTAGAATATTGATACCATCTTTGTTTATAATGGATCCATCTCGCTCAAGTACGTGAGTAATGAGTGCTTTATCTTCTGTTGATAGAAATAGTGCCGCGTAATATCCCACATTTCCTAATCCCTGAATAATTATTCTTTTACCGGATAACCCGGGTGAAAGTCTGGCTTTTTTAACGTCCATTGGGTGATCAAAAAAGGCCTGCAACGCATACTGTACTCCTCTGCCTGTGGCTTCAGTCCGCCCAGAAATTCCACCCTTAGAAACTGGTTTCCCAGTAACGCAAGCCCACGCGTTTAGTTCAGCTGGATGCAATCTGCGATATTCATCCGCCATCCATGCCATCTCCCTTTCTCCAGTCCCTACGTCTGGTGCAGGGACATTTTGAGATGGATGAATTAAATCTCTTTTAGCTAACTCTTGCGTAAAACGACGGGTTATTCGTTCCATTTCATCAGTTGTCCAATCTTTTGGATCAATAATTAAACCACCTTTTGAACCTCCAAAAGGAACCTCTACCAAGGCACACTTAAAACTCATGAGAGCTGCCAGTGCCTCCACCTCGTTTTGATTAACATTTGATGCATAACGAATGCCACCCTTTACAGGCTCAAAATGCTCTGAATGAACGGAGCGATATCCTGTAAAAGTATGCATTTCACCTCGCAATCTCACTCCAAATCTTACAAGATAAGTAGAGTTTGCAGCCAGGATCTGATTTACTAGTCCTTGATCTAATCCTATGTCATAGCCCAATTCGTCAAGTAATTTTATGGCTTGTTGAAAATTAATCTCAATAGATTTTAAAAAAGCTTCACCAGCCATCTTTCCGCCCAGAATTAACCTTTCGATTAAGTGTTACATTTCAAAAATCGAGGTGACAACAAATTTCTAGTATTATCTTAGAAAAAATAGAAATAGCTGATAGGAAATAATTAGGCTGTCTGATAGTTTTGAGTTCATTTACAGACAAATAAATGTGCGATATTCTAAAAATTGATCAATAATTTGTTTTTTATGAGTAGGTCCATATAAGGATGGAAAAAACAGCACAATTTTTTATGAAATTTAAATGAACAACAACACCGTAAATAAATGCTTAAGTTTGTTTGAGGATTTTCTTACAGATAAAGTTGATAACCATCTTAAAGAATACTTTAAAGATGAGCTGAAAAGCCTCGAACGTGTAAAAAATACAGCAATGAGCATCTCTCAGCCTAAGAAAATAAATATTCCAGAGATTGTTAAGGAATATGTTTCAAACTTAGACAGATCCATAGGTGATTCAACAGAGCTCAATGCCGCCTTATTAGATGTGGTTCCATTTCTAGAGTGGTATCAAATTTTTGAAAGTAAAGAGATCGATCCTTCACTATCCAAAGGTCTTCTTGCTGGACAAATAGTTGGAAAGAGAGGACTTATAAAATCTGACAAGTTTTATATGGGCCTCTTTTTCTTAAGCCAAGAGATACATTATCCACTTCACCAACATAATCCATTAGAAATATATTATGTTTTTTCTGGTACTTTACAAATCCAGCATGGTAGACAAAAGCTACCCTTTATTGTTGAAACTGGAGACTACTCTATCACTCCATGTAATCAAGTCCACTCTCTAACTACAAAAGAGGAACCATGTATTTTATGCTACATGTGGGTGAAAGGGTATGGGAAACTTCATGGCCCAAACTGGTGGTGGAAAGAGCAAAAAAATGGCACTTGGAAACGCGTCTGCTGGGAGCGCCAACCTGACTCTTATTGGAAAATAACTGGTTCAGAGGAGTTAACAGATGATATTATTGATTTGTCAGGTGACTCCTAGCTTTGTCACCTAGCAGACATAAACAAAAACCAAAAAATATTTAGCTAGGATTCCTTAATGTTCTTAATTATATCAAATTATAAATTATTCTTTTATTGAGGCCTGTATGACTCTTGAAAAAATTGAAAGCCCATCAGTCTTGGTAGATTTGAATATAGTTGAAAACAACATTAAAGCCTACCAAGCTTATTGCAATAAAATGCAGGTTAGCCTGAGGCCACACATAAAGACCCACAAAATACCTGAATTAGCAAAAGCTCAAGTGAAAGCTGGTGCTGTGGGAATAACTTGTCAAAAAATTAGTGAGGCTGAGGCAATAATATCAGAGGGTGGTATAAGCGATATCTTAATAACATTCAATATACTTGGAGAAAAAAAACTTAATCGATTAAGGTTACTATCAGAAAAGGTAAAACTCTCTGTAGTTGCTGATAATTTTCAGTGCCTAGAGGGGTTATCAAGTGCGTTTAAAGATGCAAAATCTCAACTTACCGTTCTGGTTGAATGTGATACCGGAGCTTCAAGATGTGGAGTAATTTCCCCTAATTCTGCCTGTAATCTAGCAAAAAAAATTGAGACTTTGCCTGGCCTTATCTTTGGAGGAATTATGACCTATCCACCAATTTCTCAGTCAGAAAAAATTAATAGTTTTTTACTTAACACTAAAAACCTTATTGAAGAACAAGGTATTCGAGTACCCATAATTTCATTTGGTGGCTCCCCCAATATGTGGGAAATCGAAAAAATACCGGTTGGAAATGAATACAGAATTGGTACATACATATATAATGATCGTTCGCTAATGAATAGAGGTAATTGTTCTGAAGATAACTGTGCCTTATCTGTGTTGGCTACGGTAATTTCTACACCAGAAGCTCACAGAGCAGTTATTGATGCTGGATCCAAAATCCTAACATCAGATTTATTTGGACTTAAAGGCTATGGATATATTATTGGCTATCCTAAATTAGTAATATCCAGCTTATCAGAGGAGCATGGGTGTATTATTGGAGAAGAATGCACAGGACTGAAAATTGGCCAAAAAATACGAATAATACCCAACCACGCTTGTGTTGTTAGTAATATGATGGATGAGGTTATTTTCCTAAGAGGAAAAAACTTTATCAAAAGACAACCAGTATTAGGAAGAGGTAAAGTTTGGTAGTATCTTTAAAGGCAATAAAATGAAGGAAATATTAGATGTTCAGAAGCAATCATTTATTGAAAATGGACCACCCTCCCACCGACAAAGGATAGACAGCCTTAGAAGATGTATTGCCCTTATTGAAAAGAATGAAATGAAATTCATTAACGCTCTGAATCATGATTTTTCTAATAGGTCAAAAGGTGAAATCAAAATTTCAGAAATTGACCAAACAATTAGAAATTTATCATTTACTATTAAAAATCTTAAAAATTGGATGAAACCAAAAAAAAGACGTTCCTCTCTTGGCCTCGGTCTAGTTGGTGGAAAATCTTTTTTGACAGCCACACCCCTTGGATCAGTTGGTATAATAGCTCCATGGAATTTTCCTGTCGGCATGGTGTTTTATCCTGCAGCCTCCATTTTAGCAGCTGGCAACAAGATAATGGCTAAGCCATCAGAAATAACCCCTCACACTGCCGATTTAATTAAAGCTGCCGTAAAAGAGTACTTTGACGATTCTGAGTTTTCAGTAATATTGGGAGGCCCAGAGATAGGAAAAGCTTTTTCATCACTCCCTTTAGACCATTTATTATATACGGGTAGCAACGTTATTGCAAAAAAGGTATTGCAAAACACAGCCAATAATTTAGTCCCAACCACTTTGGAGCTAGGTGGGAAAAGTCCAACCATTATTTCTGGAGATGCTAATCTTAAACTTGCAGCAAAAAGAATTCTTTTTGCAAAGACTATGAATGCAGGACAAGTTTGTTTGGCACCAGATTATGTATTCTTAAAAAAGGGTCTGCAGGAAAAGTTTCTGGAGGAGTTAAAAAATGTATTTAAAAGTTATTATCCAATAGAAAACCAAAACGACTATACTTCTATGGTGAATGCTCACCATTATGAAAGAATGAAACAATATATTAATGATGCAATTTCAAAAGGAGCTGTGGTTGTGCCCCTAGGCCAAAACCAGCCAGAAAATCCACATACAATTCTAACAACTCTTATCCTTGAAACTACAGAGAATATGGATGTGATGAAAAATGAAATATTTGGTCCACTTCTCCCAATATTGTTATATGAAGATCTAACTGAAGTTATAAAATATATTAATCTTCATGACAGGCCTTTAGGGCTTTATTTTTTCGGAAATAAAAAATCTGAGCAAAATTATGTAATCAATAATACAAGGTCTGGTGGGGTTACAATCAACGATGCGTTATTTCATATCCTCCAGGCTAGACTACCATTTGGAGGAGTGGGAGAATCTGGATACGGCTGTTATCATGGCTATGAGGGTTTTCTGAATTTTTCAAATTTGCGTAGTATCTACTATCAGACTACCTTTGATAGCGTACTGTCAATTATAAGGCCACCTCGTAGTAAAAGTTTTGATAAATTATCGAAAATCTTTAAATTTCTTGGATGATTAATTTAGTTAGCTTGAGTTTATTAAAAGTCATGTACAAAATTAGGTAAGGAATAACTTTTGCAAAGGATAGATAATATGATAGGAAAAGTAGCCGTAGTCACTGGAGGCTTATCCGGTATTGGTTTAGCAGCTGCAAAATCATTGAAAAGTGAAGGCCATAGGATAGTAATTGGCTCTCGCCGTTGTAATACTGAAAAAAGTTCCTCTTTTGAAAATCTACTTGGCGAGAGTGTAACTTTCTTACAGTTAGATGTTTCTAACCAGAAGTCAGTTGAGGCTTTCACCGATAAAGTAGAAAAAGAGATAGGAACACCAGAAATTTTAGTTAATGCAGCAGGTATTTACGAGGAAGCACAAATAGTGGATGAGAATAGCAACCACTGGTATTCACAGCTGAACATAAACTTAACGGGGCCATTTTTGATGACTAAGGCTCTAATGGCGGGAATGATTAGGAAAAAATTTGGAAGAATTATTAATATTGCATCAACAGCTGGACGAATTGGAGAAGCTGGTTATTCTGGATATTGTGCTTCAAAAGCCGGCTTAATAGCACTGAGCAAAGTTACAGCATTAGAAGGTGCAGCCCATAATATTTCTTGCATTTCAATCAGCCCAACTTGGGTTGAGACACCGATGATGAAAAATGCTATCCTAAGACATTCGAAGAATAAACAGATTACAAAAGCTTCTGCACTGGAAGATTTGCTTAATTCCAACCCACAGAAGAGGCTTGTTCAGCCAGAGGAAATAGCATCGCTAATTTCATTTGCCTGTGGTGAAAATTGTCCAGCCTTATCTAATGAAGATATACAGGTTAATGCTGGAGCTATTTGGTAAGTGAGCAGAAATTATATTTTCTAATTTCTATCGATAAGACTTTTATCGTGGATAACTCTTAAAATTGATACTCTCTTTTTTTTATTCGCCGTGTCATCCACCAGTACTTTACCGTATGGC
>CACKLF010000008.1 GCA_902600895.1 uncultured Alphaproteobacteria bacterium
CCAGAGTCCAGCCGAACTTGTTCTATTAGCGGAAAAGCTCGAAATTGAAAATGCTTCCACCATGCGTAAGGGTGATATTATGTTTGCCATTTTAAAAGAAATGGCACAAGAAGGAGCTGAAATATCAGGAGATGGTGTCTTAGAGGTGCTACAAGATGGATTTGGTTTTCTTAGATCAATAGATGCAAATTATCTACCAGGGCCGGATGATATTTATGTAAGTCCGTCACAAATAAGAAAATTCTCTCTTCGGACAGGTGATACGGTAGAGGGAGTTATAAGGGCACCTGTAGAAGGAGAGAGATACTTTGGCTTAGTTAAGGTAAGCAAAATAAACTTTTCAGACACCGAAGGAGCTAAGCATAAGGTACACTTTGATAATTTAACTCCATTGTATCCTGATGAGAGATTAAGGCTAGAAGTCGAAGATCCTACTATCAAAGATAAATCAGCAAGAGTTATCGACCTTGTTGCACCGATTGGTAAGGGACAAAGATCGTTAATAGTAGCACCCCCACGTACCGGTAAAACAGTAATTTTACAAAACATTGCGAACTCAATAGAAAAAAACCACCCGGAAGTTTATTTAATTGTTTTATTAGTTGATGAACGTCCTGAAGAAGTAACAGATATGCAGAGATCTGTTAAAGGTGAAGTAATATCTTCTACATTTGATGAGCCTGCCACAAGACATGTCGCTGTGTCTGAAATGGTGATTGAAAAAGCAAAAAGGTTAGTAGAACACAAAAGGGATGTTGTTATTTTATTGGACAGTATTACAAGATTAGGAAGAGCCTTTAATACTGTTGTGCCTTCATCAGGGAAAGTTCTTACCGGTGGTGTTGATGCAAATGCTCTTCAGAGGCCAAAAAGATTCTTTGGGGCCGCAAGGAATATTGAAGAGGGTGGATCATTAACTATTGTTTCCACGGCACTGATTGACACAGGTAGCAGAATGGATGAAGTAATATTTGAAGAATTTAAAGGTACTGGAAATTCTGAATTAGTACTGGATCGTAAAGTTGCTGATAAAAGGGTTTTCCCTGCTATCGATATCTTAAAGTCTGGCACTAGAAAAGAAGATTTACTCATGGAAAAACCAGAGTTGGCCAAGGTATATGTTCTTAGGAGAATTCTTAATCCAATGGGAACTACTGACGCTATTGAGTTTCTTCTTGGAAAATTAAAACAGACAAAAACTAACTCAGAGTTCTTTGATTCTATGAATGCTTAGGCTCATACTTCAAAATGCCAAAAAGTATGGAAACTATTTTTGCGAGAGCTACGGGAGTTGGTAAATCAGCTATTACTATAATTAGGATAAGTGGTCCATTAGCTCTTAAGGCTATAAGATACTTTCTATCCAATAGTTCTATACTTACCCCACGAATAGCTGTTCTTAAGGATTTATTTTGGGAAGGACAGCGATTAGATAGAGCAATTATCATTTATTTTGAAAAAAATAAAAGTTTCACCGGTGAAGAAACAGTTGAGGTTCACCTCCATGGCAGTGTAGCAGTAGTTGATCATTTTTTATCAGCACTTAATTCAATACATGGCCTAAAACCAGCGGGCCCCGGTGATTTTACGCGTCAATCTCTCTATAATGGAAGAATGGATCTAACTGAAGTGGAGGGTTTAGTTGGTTTAATCAATTCCGAAACTATGCAACAAAAGGTTCAGGCTGAAAAGCTTTTTTATGGAGACTTTTCAAAAATAGTAAAAGGGTGGAGACATAAGTTATTGAATATAAAGGCAAATTTAGAAGCTGCCATAGACTTTGTAGAAGAAGATATCAATATAAATTTTCAGCGTGACGTGGAAGATAATCTTAAGACCGTAATTAATGAAATATCTAAAGAAATATCTGGTAGTGTTTATAGTGAAAAAATTAGTAGAGGTTTTGAGGTAGCTATAGTTGGAATGCCAAATGTAGGAAAATCTACCTTATTAAATCATCTTGTCGGTGATGAAGCTTCTATTGTATCTGACCTTCCAGGTACAACACGTGATGTTATTGAGAGACGAGTAAATTTTGACGGGCATCTAGTATCCTTGTTCGATTGTGCAGGCATAAGAAAAACATCTAATTCAATTGAAAAAATTGGTGTCATGAAAGCGCAGGATAGAGCAAATAAAAGTGATTTAAGAGTCTTTTTAGTTGAGGATCCTTCTAGAATTCACCTTGAGGGTGTTGTCAAGAAAGAAACAGATATCACTATCATTTCAAAAATCGATAAAAAGGCTCGTTTTGATGAATTTTTAGGTGTATCGGGAAAAACGGGAGAAGGAGTGAAAGAGTTAGTGTCACAGATCACAAGCCATTTAAAAGCATTTTCCGAAAAAAGTGGATCTGCCTGTAATAATAGACATAGAAATGCTATGGAAAAAGCTGTAGAGTCTTTAAAGCAAGCTAAACTGGTTATGTTTAGAAGCAATGATGCACTTGAATTTGTTTTAGAAGATATTCGCCAAGCATTACTTTGTTTGGAGGATCTTATAGGGAAGATTGATATTGAGGATGTATATACTGAAATTTTTTCTAAATTTTGCATTGGAAAATAGGTGTTTCACGTGAAACATTTATATGATGTGTTAGTTGTTGGTGGGGGTCATGCAGGTGTAGAGGCAGCACATGCAGCTTACAGGCTAGGAGTAAAAACGGCACTAATTACGCAGAGTTTAAAAAAGATTGGAGAAATGTCTTGCAATCCAGCGATTGGTGGTTTGGGTAAAGGCCATTTAGTTCGTGAAATAGATGCATTGGGTGGTTTAATGGGTGTTGTTGCTGATAAAGCTGGCATTCAGTTTCGCTTACTTAATAGGAAAAAAGGTCCAGCAGTGAGAGGTCCACGCACACAAGCTGATAGGAGCTTGTATAGATATGAAATGCAGAAAATAATTAAGGAGAGTAAAGGTTTAGATGTGATAGAGGGTGAAGTCACTGATATTTTGTTTTCTTCAGACTCCGTTAACGGTGTTTGTTTGAATGATCAAAACGTTTTAGCAAAGTCAGTGATTATAACAACAGGTACATTCCTAAATGGTATAATTCACGTAGGTCATGAGAAACATTTAGGAGGTCGCATAGGGGAGAATGCTTCAATTAGGCTCGCAGAAAAACTGTATGATTTAGGCATAGTAACAGGTAGATTAAAAACTGGTACCCCACCAAGGATCCTTAAATCTAGTATTAATTGGAAATCAGTAACATATCAGGATGCCGATACAATACCAGAAATGTTTTCATTTCTTCATGAAAAGCCGTTTAACAAGCAGATTCAGTGTGGAATTACATACACTAACCCAGAAACACATATGATAATAGAGAAAAACCTTCACAAATCTGCAATATATGGAGGAACTATCGATAGTAATGGACCTCGCTATTGTCCATCAATTGAAGACAAAATAGTAAGATTCTCTGAAAAGACCCATCATCAAATTTTCTTAGAACCAGAAGGTCTAGACTCTGAAGTGATTTATCCAAATGGTGTTTCTACATCATTACCGGTATCTGTCCAAGAAGAGTATTTAATGACTATTAAGGGACTGGAAAATGCTCAGATAGTGCAGCCAGGATATGCAATAGAATATGATTATATTGACCCTAGGAATTTAACCAGTGAGTTGAGATATAATAAAATAGATGGTCTCTACTTTGCTGGTCAAATTAATGGAACGACAGGTTATGAGGAAGCTGCTGCTCAAGGTTTAGTAGCAGGATTGAACGCTGCTCTTAGGATAAAGGACAAAAATCCAGCAAATTTTTATAGATCTGATGCTTATATAGGAGTTCTAATTGATGATTTAATTACAAAAGGAGTAAGTGAACCATATAGAATGTTTACTTCTCGAGCTGAATACCGACTGCTTTTGAGGTCAGATAATGCTGATCAAAGGCTTACAGAGTATGGAATGAGTTTAGGAAGTGTTCAGAAGCATAGGTTTGATCTATTTCTAAAGAAAAAGGAGCAGATTTCAGATTCAAGGAAAAAAATTAGACGAAAAATGTTTACACCAACTGAAATTGAAAGTCATGGTGTTAAAATAAACAAAGATGGAGTTAAAAGATCGCTTTTCGACTTAATGGCATATCCAAATATTACGAGGAAAGATATTGATCGCTTATTTCCAGAATATTCTGATATTCCCGAGGTTATAAAAACACAAATTGAGAACGATGCACGTTATGATTCATATATAAAGCGTCAAAAAACCGAAATAGCGATGTTGGAGAGAGATCATTCGTACAAAATACCAAAAAGATTTGATTATAGTCGCGTCAGTGGCTTATCTAATGAGTTAATTTTAAAGCTTACAAAAGTAAAGCCACAAACTCTGGATCAAGCTAGTAGAATGGAAGGTATGACACCTACCGCTTTAACACTTATACTTCTAAGACTGAAATCTGAAAATAAAAAGTCGGCCTGATGCCACATGAGTTTTTTAATAATGTTTCACGTGAAACATATGAAGACTTTTTGGCTTATAGAAGTTTATTAGAAAAATGGAATACTAAAATGAATTTAGTTTCTTCAAACACCATAAATAATTTTATGATAAGGCATGCTTTGGATAGCGCACAGCTTTTCAAATATGTTAAAATTAAGTCTGGGTGTTTGTTAGATATAGGAACCGGCGCTGGATTTCCTGGTATACCATTAGCTATTTTATCAAAAAATAAGTTTCCACAGTTTAATGTTACCTTTATGGACAGTAATGCAAAGAAATGTTTTTTTTTAGAGGAAGTATGTAAAAATTTAAACATTGAGGCCAATATTATATGTGGTAGAATAGACGAGGTGGATCCGGTTAACTGTGATTATATAGTTTCCAGAGCCTTAGCACCACTGGATGATTTACTAGAGTATTCAAAGAGGCACAGGAAAGATAATGGTAAATCATTGTTTTTAAAAGGAAAAAATATAAATAGTGAGATTTCCTGTGCAAAAAGCAGGTGGCATTTCAACTTTTATCTTCATCAAAGCTTAAGCGATAAAGCAGGAAAAATAATTGAAATTAATGACTATTTTTTAAAAATGAAAGACTAAAGTAGTGAAGACTAAGACCCACATAATCTCAGTGTCAAACCAAAAAGGTGGAGTTGGAAAAACAACTACCGCAATAAATCTGGGCACCTCGTTAGCTGCGATAGGTAAAGAGGTTCTTTTGATAGATTTAGACCCTCAAGGTAACGCTTCAACAGGATTGGGTATTTCAGTTGAAGAACGCAGATATACAACTTATGAGGTCATACTCGGGGCAAAGAAAATTGAAGAAATTACAAAAAATACTAAAGTCCCCAATTTAAAAATAGCACCGTCAAATACAAACCTTTCTTCAGCTGATATAGATCTAACTGGGGATAGAAAAAGGGTTCTGAAACTGAAGGAAGCTTTGAAGGAAAGTTATACCAATAACTTTGACTATATTTTAATTGATTGTCCTCCAGCATTGAATATTCTTACAGTGAATGCGTTCGCAGCATCCTCGTCAGTCTTAGTACCTTTGCAAGCTGAATTTTTGCCTTGGAGGGTTTATCGCAACTAATATTAACAATTCAAGAAGTACGAAGAAATTTAAACAAAAGGTTAAAAATACACGGTATTATTCTTACTATGTACGATAAGAGAAATAAACATGCACAGTCGGTTGAAGATGATGTAAGAGAGAATCTAGGAGATTTGGTTTTTGAGACAGTCATACCAAGAAATGTAAGGTTAAGTGAAGCATCATCGTATGCTCTTCCAGCTGTGATTTATGATCAAAAATGCAGTGGTGCCTTAGCTTATCAAAAACTCGCTGCCGAAATTTTACAAAGACAAGAAAAGATTAGATTTTAGGATGGTATGGTATGAATAAAAAAAGCTTAGGTAGAGGCCTATCATCTCTTCTTTCAGATACCGTTTTAGATCTAAGTGATGAGGTGTCGTTAGATAACCAAAAAAGTACACCTAAGGATAAATCACTTACGGTTATTCCTATTGAAAAAATAATTCCGAATAAAAACCAACCTAGGAGGTCTTTCAACCAGCAGGATCTAGAAGACTTAAAAGTTTCAATAAAGGCCAAAGGTTTACTCCAACCAATTATTGTAAGAGAAAAGGGAGATTTTTTTGAGATTGTGGCAGGTGAAAGAAGGTGGAGAGCAAGTCAACTTGCACAAATTCATGAATTACCGGCAATAGTAAGAAATTTATCCGATGCGGACGTTTTAGAAATTGCTATTATAGAAAACATACAAAGGGCAGATTTAAATCCATATGAGGAGGCTTTAGGTTATAAAGATCTTTTAGAAAAATTTGACCACACACAAGAAAAACTCGCATCAATTTTAGGTAAGTCTCGAGTTTACATATCTAACATGATTAGACTATTAAACCTACCAGATGAAATCCTGAAATTTTTACAGGTTGGTAAAATAACAACTGGACATGCGAGAGCACTGATTGGTTTGGAAAATTCATTAGAATTGGCTCAAGAGATCGTAAAAAAGGGTTTGTCTGTAAGGGATACTGAGAGACTGGTAAAAAAATATTCTCAAAAGACTCTAGATCCAAGAGTTGCAAAAACAAAAAAAGACTCTGACACTGAGATGTTGGAAAGAGATTTGGCAGCAGAGCTCAATGTTTCGGTTTCAATTGATCATAATAATGCTAATGAAAATGGAAGGCTAATATTTAGTTATAGAAACCTTGAAGAACTAGATAGGATTATTGGTATAATCATGAAAAAGAATATTTAGTTTATCAAATGATTCAAAAGGCTATTTAATAAAAGCTCTCCCCTGTTTGTTTTAACTATTTTGTTTTCAGTGACGCTTATTAACCCCAACTCAACCAATTGATATATTTTCGAATTTCTCAACTTTAAGTGTGAGAGGCTATTGAATTTTGAAATATTTAAACCCTCCTTTAGCCTCAGGGACATTATTGCATACTCTTTGGCCTGATTTGTACGAGAAATTTTATTTTTAAATGAATAAATCTGGTTCTTTTTACTTAAAACAGTTTTGAGCCACTTTTGTGGGTTCTTAAATGTTTCTGTTTCATACCTTTCTGCATTAAATGTCACTCTCCCATAAGCGCCTGGTCCAATTCCAATAAAATCACCGTATCTCCAATAATTAAGATTATGAACGCTCTCCTTACCTGCAACTGAAAAGTTTGAAATTTCGTAGTGGTTCAAGTTGGAACTTTCACAAATTTCTTTTGTCTTTTGATATAAAATACTTGATTTTTCATTATTTGGTAATCCGTTCAAGTTGTTCCTTTTTTGAAGCTCAAAAAAAGCTGTGTTAGGTTCAATTGTAAGTTGATATAGAGACAGATGTTGAGGAAATAGTTTTAATGCCGTTTTTAACTCTGTTTCCCAGTCGGCAACATTTTGTTTAGGTCTACCATAAATAAGATCAAAGCTTGATGTTTTAAAGCACGACTGTGATATCTCATAAGCTTTGAGAGCATCTTCTGCAGTATGTAAACGACCGAGTTTCTTTAAATCTTTATTATTTAGAGCCTGAATTCCTATAGAGCATCTATTTACTCCAGATGAGGAGTAAGCCTTGAAGTTTCGATAATCTACTGAACCTGGATTTGCTTCTAACGTAATTTCAGCCTTAGTGTCCAAATGAAAATGTATAGCCACTTTATTAATAATATTGGAAACTAAACTGGGGTTCATTAAACTTGGCGTACCCCCGCCAAAATAAATTGAAGTCACTTTTCTTTTGTCACTTTGTTTTGAAGCCAGGCTTATAGACTTCCCATAAGCTATGCCCCATTCATATTGATCTATTTCTTTTTCTAAATAACTATTGAAATCACAGTATGGGCACAAACTTTGGCAAAATGGCCAATGAATGTATATACTTGTCCTACTGTCTTTTTCAATTTCATTAGATCCTGACTTTCCCATTTTTCCAAGCATTATTTATTCACTCCAGCAATAAATTAAAGCTCCTTTCTAGGGTGTCTAAGGTTTTAATATGAATTAAGTTGGATAGAAAGGGCTCCAGAAATATGAAGCCCTAACAACTTTTATTGGGGAATTTCCCCCTCTATACCCTCAACATAAAAATTCATAGTTATAAGGGTACCATCATCAGCTGTTTCTCCTTCAGCTAACCATGGGGTGCCATCTTGGCGGTTTATTGGTCCGGTGAAAGAATGAATGCGGCCACCAGCTATACCGATGGCTAGAGCCATCGCTTCAGCTCTTACTTCGAACGGTACCATGTCACCAAAGCCCCCAAGCGCAGCCATACCAGGTGCAAGACCATCCCATGTATCTGTACTTTCCCAAGTACCATCTAAAGCAGCTTGAACGCGTTCTATATAATATGGGTCCCAGTCATCAATTATGGATCCCAACCTAGCATTAGGGCCAAACTGTAACATGTCTGAGGCTTGACCAAATGCATAAACCCCTCTTTCTTCAGCCACAGTAAGTGGAGATGGACTGTCAGTATGGGCCATTATAACGTCAGCACCTTGATCGATTAGTGCATTAGCAGCATCTGCCTCTTTTGCAGGGTCAAACCAAGTGAATACCCAAACAATCTTAAATTGCACATTAGGATTAGCAGCTTTAGCAGCTAAGTATGCAGAATTTATGCCTCTTACGACTTCTGGAATTGGATAAGATGCAATATATCCAACGACGTTTGTTTTAGTCATTTTACCAGCAATGTGACCTATAACGGTTCGGCCTTCATAAAATCTGGCAGAATATGTCGAAACGTTATCAGCGCGTCTGTAACCTGTTGCATGTTCGAATTTAACATTAGGAAATTTAGCGGCTACATTAATTACTGGATCCATATAGCCAAAGGAAGTTGCAAAAATCATATCATGGCCAGACAGAGCCATTTGAGTCATTACTCGCTCAGCATCAGCTCCCTCAGGAACATTCTCTGCAAAGGTAGTTTCTACACGATCACCGAAAGCTCTCTCAACCGCTTTCCTTCCTTGATCATGCTGGTAAGTCCAACCGAAGTCTCCAGGTGGTCCAACATATACAAAACCAACTTTGAGATCAGCTGCATAAGCGCCGGCACTTACACACAAAATTCCCATAAAAGTGAGTAAGAAATTAAATTTTTTTTTCATAAGGCCTCCTCCTTAATTTATATTAGCGTACTTTCATAAACACTTTACCTAAAGATCCCGGTGTTGACGTTCCTACACGCCCCTTTCCGGAAGAAATAAGTACAAGTGCGATTATAGTTACAATATACGGTGTCATTGACAATAGTGCTACACTTAATTCTATACCAATTGCTTGAAGATTTAGTTGAAGTATTGTAAAGCCGCCAAAAATATAGGCACCAATTATTAAGCGTAGGGGTTTCCAACCTGAAAACACCACTAATGCTAAAGCAATCCAACCAGCACCTGCCGTCATTCCTTCTGTCCACTGAGGAACACGAACTAGTGATAAATATCCTCCTGCTAACCCAGCAAAAGAACCACCAACTAGGATAGCTATAACACGTGTCCGTATAACATTATATCCCAAAGCATGTGCAGATTCTTGATTCTCCCCCACTGCCTTAACAATAAGACCCAATTTGGTTTTTTGAAACAGAAACCAAGCAGCGACAACACTAACTATCGAAAAGTATACAACAACATCGTGCTGGAACAGCATCTTTCCTACAATTGGTATATCCGAAAGTAATGGTATATTTGGTTTGGGTAAGTAAGGAGGCTTAATACCAGTATATGAATGTCCTAGTAGAGAAGCTAAACCTAATCCGAAAAGAGTTAATGCTAAACCAGATGCGACCTGATTAGCTCGTAAAAACTGAGTAACAGCTGCAAAGATCATTGACAACAAAGCACCGCCAAGTGCGGAACCTATAAGTCCAAGAAATGGAGACTTAAATTCTACACATATAATGAAGCCACATATTGCTCCAATAATCATCATACCTTCCACACCCAGATTTAGTACTCCTGATTTCTCGACGATTAATTCTCCTGTCGCTGCAAGTAGAATTGACGTAGAGGAAACCATAAGGCTGGCTATAAGTATAACTGGGTCTATAGACGAAATATCCATAATTTTATGACCTTTTTAGTTTAATTTTATAATTAACCAGCAAATCCATCGACAAAAGAAAAAATAGAAGCATTCCCTGAAAAACCTGGATAGCTGCAGCTGGTAAATTCAACATAAATTGTGTTAATTCTCCGCCTACATAAGTGAGAGCCATAAGAATACCAGCGAAAAATATTCCAATTGGATTTAGTCTACCTAGGAAAGCAACTATTATTGCAGTGAAACCATAGCCAACATTGAAATCAATATTAATTTGCCCAGCTGGACCAGTTAACTCAAACATACCAGCTAAACCTGCCAGGCCACCACTTATGCCAAGACACCAAATGATAAGAAATTTGGGATTAATTCCAGATAATCTAGCAGCCTTGGGGGAAATACCGGAAATACTTACTTGAAAGCCAAATTTGTGTTTATGAAGCAATATATAAAAAAATAAAACTGCTATTATCGAAGTCGCTACACCCCAATGAATGCCAGTGCCGGCGATAATTTCCAAGTTAGCTGCAGATGGATATTGACTTAAATTTCTTGATCCTGGAAAACCAGACCCATCAGGATTTCTGAGAAATCCAATAGAAGCTGCAGCCATAATTTGCTCAGCAACATACACCAACATAAGTGAAACGAGTATTTCATTGGTATTAAAGTAGGCTCTAAGAAGTCCAGGTATCGAAGCCCAGAGAATTCCACCAAATATCCCTAAAATAATCATTAAAGGAAACAATATCGAACTCTCTTGAGGATACATATAAAGTCCCAAAGAACCACTGAGTATTGCACCCATTATAAATTGACCCTCGGCACCAATATTCCAAATATTCGCTCTAAAACCAAATGAAAGACCAATTGCTATCAATATCAAAGGGGCAGCTTTGACCAAAATCTGAGGCCGTGCATAATCAGCAAAAGTTTCGTTCATTAGGGGGTCCCAAAAAATCATACGTATTGTTTCGAATGGGTTTTTACCCAAGGACCAGAACAAAATTCCACCGAAAAGCATGGTTAAAATAACTGCCATTATTGGAATGGTGGCTGATATCAAATTACTTTTCTGGGTTCTTGGTACAATCTCAATCATCTAATAGTGTTCCAGACATCATTTCTCCTATGTCCTTTAAACCCAAATCACCTACAGGCCTTGGGTTAGAAATTCTACCGCTCACAAGAGCCGTAAAATCATCGCTGACTTCCAGAAGTTCATCAAGATCTTGACTTATTATGATAACCGCCGTACCTGCCTCTGCCAGATTAATAATGGCTTGTCGAATAAAATTGGCAGCTGCAGCATCAACACCCCACGTAGGTTGGTTTATCACTAGAAGCTTTGGGTTTTGAAGTAATTCTCTACCAACTACAAATTTTTGCAAATTTCCACCAGACAGAGAGGAGGCCAGTGACGAAAAATCCTTTGTTCTTACATCAAACTTAGAAATTATATTTTGTGCTAAATTTTTAGTTAAGTCTTTTTGGATGAAGCCATACTTCGTAAGGTTGGCTGTTTTGGAGCAAGTAATAAGCACATTATCTGATAGTGTCATGTCGGGACAAGCAGCATGACCAAGTCTTTCCTCAGGAGCAGAAAAAATACCTAAAGAACGCCTTTCTTCAGAGTTTAAAGAGTTAATAAGTGAACCATTAAACAATATTTTACCTTTTTTAGGCTTTAGTTCTCCACTAAGCGCCGTCATTAATTCTTCTTGGCCATTTCCTGAAACTCCACCAATTCCAAGGATTTGACCACTTTTGATCTCAAGGTTTAGGTTTTTTATAGATATACCATATGGATCTTCAGAATCTTGATATAAATTTTGAATTTTCAGAAGAGTTTCACCAAAAATTTTATTCGTTCTTACCGTTGCTTTAACTGAGTTACCGACCATTAACTCTGCTATTTCAGCTGTAGAATAGTCTTTTATATTACATGTTCGAATAACCTTGCCACCTCTTAAGACTGTAGCTCTATTACAAAGTTCTTTTACCTCATTAAGTTTATGAGAAATGTAAAGAATTGAAGTGCCTTCTGAGGCCAGTTTTCTTAGTGTGTTGAATAACTGTTCAATTTCCATCGGATTTAGAACTGACGTTGGTTCATCCATGATTAATAGCTTGGGACTCTGAAGCAAGCATCTAACTATTTCAATTCTTTGTTGTTGTCCGGCTGAAAGGTTTCCAACTACATCGTTTGGATTAAGTGGTAGTCCATATTTTTTTGAAAGATCTATAATTCTGTATCTAAGATCTAATTCAGAAAAACTATCATCAAGTCCAACAGCTATATTTTCATAAACATTCATAGCATTAAATAATGAGAAGTGTTGGAAAACCATTCCAATACGGTTTTTTCGTGCATCTTTAGGGTTTTTCGGTCGATATTTGGTATTTGATATATACATTTCTCCACTATCTGCTGATATCAAACCATAAATAATTTTCACTAAAGTAGATTTTCCTGCCCCATTTTCTCCCAGTAAGGCATGGATCTCACCATGGTTAAGTGAAAGCTTAATATTTGAATTTGCTACAATGTTTGAAAATGATTTTGTGATGCCACTTAGTGACAGTAGTGGAATAGCTTGACTCTGCCGTGTTCCTGTCAAAGGTCTAGTAGATGTCATGTTGCTCCTGTAAGGCTTACGTTTAAATGTTCATTCATTAAAGGATTCTAGTATATCAGAGATTGCTAGTGCAGCTATAACTTCTGGCAGTTTTTTGTTATTCATTTTTAAAGTTCGACCGATGGGACATTTTATGGAGTTAATTTCTCGATTATCAAACCCTTTTTCTTTTAAGTGTTTTTTAAGACTTAGCTTTTTTGTTTTTGACCCTATCATTCCAACGAATGCTATATTTTTGCGTCGCAGGATTTCTTCCACAATATTAAAGTCAGTGGAGTGACTATGAGTCATTACTAAAAAAGCGCTATGGTCTTTTGAAGTTCTAACTACCCTCTCTGGTAAGACGTCAACTATAAAATCAATATTCTCGTTTTGGTCATTAAATTTACATTTTATCGCATCTATTATTTCTAATCTGCTATCAACCACTGTAATCTTAATGGGCAAATTACATGCTTGAGTTATCAAGGCTTCTCCTACATGCCCAGCTCCAAACAGATATAAGTTTGGATATTTTGATTTATTAACCGTGATGCTTTGTTCAAGCTTTTTAAGATCGCTGTTTTTAGGAATTGATATTTTACACTCAATTACTCCCCCACAACATTGGTCGGCGTCAGGATTTAATTTATATGAAAAAATTTTGCTAGGATGCTCAGGAGATTTAAGCATTTTTTTAGCTTCTTCTATTAGAGAATACTCAAGAGAGCCTCCACCAATCGTATTAATTGTTTTTACGTCAGATACTAGCATCCAAGACCCAATATCTCTTGGTCCAGAGCCTTTTATTTTAGTCAGCTCCACTAAAGCTATTGGTGTTTCTTTTGAAACAAATTCTTTAAAGTAACGAAGTTGCATTATAATTCCGTAGCCTTTCCAGTGTTAGTAAAAGGTTTTCTGGAGTTGCCGGCGTATTTAATTTGGGGCAAACTGCGTAGTCTGCTACACTACTTACCGCCATTGATAATGCTTCTAAAACTGACAAAGAGAGCATAAAAGGAGGCTCACCAACTGCTTTCGATCTTTTTATAGTTGGTCTTAGATTAGGGCTGTTTTCTAAGAGTGAAACATTAAATATCTCAGGAATATCTGATGCTAATGGTATTTTATATGTTGATGGTGCGTGTGTTTTTAACTGCCCTTTGTTATCCCAAACAAGTTCCTCCGTAGTTAACCATCCTACTCCTTGAACAAAACCTCCCTCAATCTGTCCTATATCTATTGATTTGTTTAGGGTTTTTCCAACATCATGAAGTATATCTGTTCGATTGATTACAAACTCACCAGTAAGAATATCTAAAGATACCTCTGATACTGCCGCGCCATATGCAAAATAGTAGAACGGCTCACCCTTACCCTTTTTCCTATCCCAGTGGATATTCGGTGTTTTGTAAAAACCTAGTGCCGATAGCTGAACTCTATTTTGGTATGCTAGTTTAACTAAATCACAAAAAGAAATTATTTTATTTCCCACTAGGATACCATTTTGATTAAATGAAATAAACTTTTCAGCAATTTTAAAATATTCAGAAGTAAATTTGATCAGTCTTCTTCTAAGAACTAGTGCTGCATTTTCCGCAGCTTTACCATTTAGATCAGATCCACTAGATGCAGCAGTGGCCGAGGTGTTAGGTACTTTTGATGTATCAGTTTGAGTTATTTTTACTTTGTCGAAAGGAATGGAAAATATTTCAGATACGATGCTGGAGACTTTTGTATTGAGACCTTGGCCCATTTCAGTACCACCATGATTTAAGGAAACTGATCCATCATTGTATATATTGATCAATGCACCAGCTTGGTTATACCAAGTAGCGGTGAATGAGATGCCAAACTTTACTGGAGTGAGTGCTATCCCTTTTTTGAGTATTTGTGATTTTTTATTAAAAGACATTACCTTCTGTAATCTAGATTTAAATTTGGCGTCTTTTTCAAGTTTACAAATTATTTTATCAGAAATATTGTCCTTAATTTTTTGATGGTATGGGGTAATATTACGGTTATTTTTTCCATATAAGTTTATTTTTCTTATTTCTAATGGGTTTTTTTGTAGGCAATATGCAATTTCTTCGATTATGCGCTCACCCACCAAAATACCCTGAGGTCCCCCAAACCCTCGAAAAGCGGTATTTGAAACTGTGGTGGTAAATAAAGGTTCAGATTTGAGATATATATTAGGTATAAAATAGCAATTATCTACGTGAAAGAGAGCTCTATCGGTCACAGGACCAGATAGGTCAGCAGAATAACCACATTGTGCAGATAGAACTGCTTTAAGAGCTTTAATTTTGCCATTGATATCAAATCCCACTTTATATCGAGCTAGGAAGGGGTGTCTTTTTCCTGTTATGATCATATCATCGTCTCTATCGGGTCTTATTTTAACAGTTTTTTGAATTCTATTTGCGGCAATAGCCGCTAAAACAGCAAAAAGATTCGACTGAGTTTCTTTTCCTCCAAACCCGCCACCCATTCTCCTTATGTTCACTGTTATACAGTTAGAAGATCTTCCCAAGCTTTTTGAAACCATATGTTGAACTTCAGATGGATGTTGTGTGGATGATAAGATTTCCATATCTCCATCCTCTTTGGGAATAGCAACAGCAATATGACCTTCCAAATAAAAATGATCCTGTCCGCCAATTTCAATCTCACCTGTTAATTTTTTTGGAGACTCCTGAAAAGCTTTTTTAAAATTGCCCCTTTGCAGCGTAAGTGGTTCGGTAACGAGTAGTGGCTTTTCTGACCGGCTCTTCGCTTGCTTAGCTGTGACTATAGGTTTAAGCTCTTTATATTTTACTTTGACTAATTTTGATGCTCTTCTGGCGATTTCTCTAGTTGTTGCTACGATCAGAAAAATTGGCTGGCCCCAATATTTAATGTCTTTCTCAACCAATATAGGCTCATCACCCTTATTCATTGGACTTATATCATTAACTGCAGGCAAGTCATTATGTGTTATAATATCTAAAACACCTCTTATCACTTTGATTGCTGAAAAGTCGATATCCTTTATATATCCGTGCGCAATTTTAGAATAACCAATGTATCCATGACATGCATTTTTCTCCAAGCTAATATCGTCAACATATTTAGCGTACCCAGTCAGACATTTTTCAGCGGAATCATGAACGATTAATTTTTCACCCATTTTTTATTACCTTAAAGCCTGTTCGTTACGTTTGAGACCTTCACGACCTTCAAATTTCTCAAGATAAAACTTTTTAAATAAATTCTTTGCAATGAGTGCCCGATATTCCTTTGAAGCACGAGCATCAGAAATCGGTGAAAAATCTTTAGAGAGGTTATCTGCTGCCTTTAAAACTTCTTCCTGACACCAGGTTTTTCCTTTTAAAAAAGATTCCGTATACTTGGCTCTTTTTGGCACCTCATCCATACCACCAAAAACTAACTTAATCTCTTCAACATAATTTCTTTTTAAAACAAGGTAGAATGAAGCACAAACACTTGAAATATCTTCATCCCTTCGTTTTGATATTTTGTGATTGGAAAATACAGACCCAGTTTTTGGATAAGGAATTTCCACTGATGAAATAAACTCAGATTTTTTAAGTGTGGTTTTTCTGTATTTTACAAAAAAATTTTCTATGGGTATAGTTCTTTTCCTTGAATCACAGTCAGTTAGTACTAATTTGGATTGTAAAGCTATTAATGGAGGCAACATGTCTCCAATAGGAGAGGCAGTGGCAAGATTACCTCCGATTGTTCCCATGTTGCGAATTTGTTCACCCCCAATTCTAACAAGATATTTGGTGATATCTGGATAGAATCTTTCAAGTTCATTTCCTAATTCACTGTATGTGACTGAAGAACCAATGCTTATAAAGTTTTTCCTGTATTTCACATGCTTTAATTCATCTATTTGGGAGATAAAAATTGGATTTGGAGGAACCACCATATCTCTATTCACTGAAACACCAACGTCTGTTGTACCAGATAAAATAGTAAAATTCTTTTTCTCTTTAATAGTATTTTTTAGTGTAGTTAGGTTTTTTGGAACCTCTGATGGAAAAGGTTTTTTTTTCCTAATTTCAAGTAGATGGTTTTTCATTTTTTTACTAGCAATTAACAGATTATCTTTATCCCTATTGTATTTTTTAAGTATTTTTTTGGTAGCATTTATAATTGGACTATAGCCCGTACACCTACATAAATTTCCTTGCAAATATTGTTCTATTTTATTTTTATTTGCAGACGTATGGTTGAGAAATAAGTTGTATATAGACATTACAATCCCTGGTGTACAAAAGCCACATTGGACACCATTATACTTCTTCACTTCTTGTTGTATTGGGTGTAAAAACTGGCCGTTTTCTGATAGGTTTTCTATTGAGATTAAGTGGCAGCCGTGAATAGAGGGTAAAAATTTTATACAAGAATTGATACTTTCATATTTCAATTCAAATCCAGATTTTCTTTTTTTTAAGCTACCTAAAATAACAGTACACGCGCCACAATCTCCTTCACCACAACCCTCCTTGGTACCAGTAAGTTCTTTGTCTAAACGTAAAAAATCTAAAACAGAGACATAAGGGGTTTCAGGATAACACTCAATGTATTCGTTATTTAAATAGAATATTACAGGATTACTTTTCATGATTCAAAAACAGCTATTTATCATTTTTTTGAAGGCTTCAGCTCTGTGACTTATTGAGTTTTTATACCATCTGTCCATCTCCCCATAAGTCAAACTATAATTTTTTGGAATGAACATTGGATCAAAGCCATGACCATTTTCACCTCTACCTGGCCATATAAGAGTACCTTCTGACGTCCCCTCAAACACTTCATCGTGGCCATCTGGCCACATCAAAACTAAGGTGCATCGGAATTGAGCTTTCCTAGGGTAAGGTGCATCTTTTTTGTTTAACTCATTCCAGACCCTTTTCATTGCATAATCAAAATTCCTCTTACCATCTTTTTGTGCCCAGTCTGCCGTGTAAACACCAGGCGCTCCATTAAGGTCTTTTACCTCTATACCACTATCATCCGAAAGACATGCTAAGCCTGTTTTATTACTAGTACATTCAGCTTTAATACGGGCATTCTCAAGATATGTCTTTCCAATTTCTTCTGGTTCCTCAAGATTAAAATCTGTAGACGAATATAACCTCATATTAGAAAACCCTTCTAATAACTTTTTCATTTCTTCAACCTTGCCGTGGTTGTGTGTAGCAAGTATAATTGATTTTTCTTCAAACTTTCTCAAAAATTTAGACTTTCCTTTTGAACCTTTAATAATTTGTTAATTCCAGCAGTGGCTAGATCGCATAGCTCCTCTAGTTCTGTCCTTTTTAATGGGACCTGCTCAGCAGTGCATTGAACTTCAACAAACTCTTCTTGTTCATTCATTACAAAATTTGAGTCCAAGTCAGCATTACTGTCCTCATAGTAATTTAAATCAACCATGGGAACCCCTTCAATTATACCACAAGATACAGCTGCAACTTGATGAAGTATGGGATCTTCGGTAAACTTTCCTAAATCAATCATTTTTTCAATAGCTAGTTTTAAAGCCACCCAACCTCCAGTTATTGATGCACACCGAGTTCCACCATCAGCTTGCAACACATCACAGTCAATAATAATTTGCCTTTCACCAAGACTGCTTCTATCGACACATGTTCTTAAAGATCTTCCAATTAACCGTTGTATTTCCAATGTTCTCCCAGTTTGTTTTCCTGATGTAGCTTCCCTTTTCATTCTGGAACCAGTTGATCTGGGTAACATTCCATATTCTGCAGTGATCCAACCTAGACCAGATTTCCGTAGAAAGGGCGGCACACTTTCCTCTATTGTTGCAGTGCATATAATTTTTGTATCACCACAGCTTATAGTACATGATCCATCAGCGTGTTTGTTGGAATTTATTTGGATTTGAGTTTCCCTTATCTTAAAATTTTCTCTACCATCTAATCTCATTTAAAACTCCAAATAATTTTAAAATATTTGTTGATGATATAGGAGTTGAAAATTAATGTAAATTATCTGGTCATCTGGGAAATTACAAGAATAGCAAAAGGGTGAAATGAAAAAATTGGTTTCAAAAAAAGATACGGCAGAAAATTTGTTTAAAGAAATGACTTCAAGAAGCATGGAGGTCTTTAAAAAAGTTGTAGAAACTTATTTGGAAACTGGTGATCCTGTGGGATCAAGGACTTTGTCAAAAGCAATAAAAGAAAATATATCTTCGGCAACAATTAGAAATGTTTTACAAGATTTGGAAAGTTTAGGCTTGTTGGGAAGCACCCACATTTCATCTGGAAGAATGCCAACGCAATATGGTTTAAGATTGTTTGTGGACGGTTTTCTTGAAGTAGCTGACATGAATGGGCAAGAAAAAACCATTATTGAAAATAGTATAAACAATGAAGATATTTTAATTACTAAATCTTTCGATAGAGTAGGGTCTATTTTGTCGGGTCTTACCAGGACGGCATCTGTAGTGCTTACTCCGAAAATTGAAGCACCAATTAAACATATAGAGTTTGTATCTTTATCTGATAATCGAGGATTAGTGGTCTTGGTTACCGCTGATGGTAAAGTTGAAAACAGACTTTTTGAAACGCCTTTTGGTTTAACGCCTTCAGCAATGAGAGAAGCTACCAATTTTCTGAATAATATATTGAAGGGAAGAACAATAGCTGAGGTTCGTAAGGTAATTGAGGGTGAACTAAAAAACTGTAAAAAAGAGTTGAATGAAACAGCTCAAAAGCTTGTGAAAACGGGTTCAATTGTGTGGGATTCGGGTAATAGAAACGATATGGATAGACTGATTGTAAGGGGTAGGTCTAACTTGATTAGCGATGCTGAAGCAGGCGAAGATTTGGGAAAGATTAGACAACTATTTGATGATATGGAGCGAAAAAAAGACCTTATAGAACTTCTTACTTCTACAGAATTAGCGGAAGGCATAAGAGTTTTCATTGGTTCAGAGAATAAGCTTTTCTCTTTAACTGGATCATCATTAGTTTTTTCACCGTATACAAACTCAGATGGCGAAATTTTGGGGGCTATTGGTGTAATAGGGCCAACGCGTTTAAACTATGGAAGAATAGTACCAATAGTGGACTATACGGCACAAATATTAAGTAAAGTTATTGAAAAAAACGAAACTTAAATATAAATAAAAGTTTCTAAGTCTATGAAAGAAGGACAAATGACAAATAAACAAAATAAAAGCAATGAAAGCGAAGATCATCAAGAACTTTCTGATCATGAGATTGACGAGGCAATAGAAGAGGGAAAGAGTATAGCATTAGATGAGAATCTTTTAGATGACGAAGTGCTGGAAGAGAAGACGGTAGAGTCTCTTGAAACAGAGCTAAACGAAATAAAAGATCGGCTCATCAGATCTTTAGCTGATAAGGAAAACCTAAGAAAGAGATCGGAAAAGGAAAGGCGAGAAGCTGAGGTTTATGGGGGAACAAAGCTAGCAAGAGACCTGCTATCAGTTTATGATAATATGGGAAGAGCGCTTGAAAATATAGATGAAGGCCTAAAAGAGCAGGCGAAGGCACTAGTCGAAGGTATTGAACTAACTCAGAGGGAGCTTATTTCTGTATTTAAAAAGCATAAGATAGAGCAGATAGAGCCAGAAATTGGAGAAAAATTTGATCCAAAATGGCATCAAGCTATGTTTGAGTCACCTGTTTCTGAAACAAAGAAAGGTGAGATTATTCAAGTAATGGCAAATGGTTTCAGGATATCTGACAGATTATTGAGGGCAGCACAAGTTGGCGTATCTTCGTATGAAGAGGACAAAGATTGAGAATTATCAATTAGCTAATTGAATCTTTAAGTTTGTATAAAAAATCAAGAGCTTCCTTTGGTGACATCATATCAAGTTCCTCATTGTTTAAAGTTTTTTTAAACTCATCTAGTTTTTGAAGTTGCTCTTTTCTCTCAGATAAACCTTTATTGAATTTAATACTTAAATCTTGTGGTGAGTCTCTTGATTCATTAAATCTTTTTAGCATTCTACCGGCACTTTTTATTACAAGATCAGGCAATCCTGCTAATTCAGCTATTTTTATTCCATAAGATCCAGATGCTTCTCCGGTAAGAATTTTATGTAGGAATATAAGCTCTCCTTTCCACTCTTTCGCGGATACAGATAAGTTTTCAATGAAGCAGAAATCTTCTGACATCTTTGTAAGTTCATGGTAGTGAGTGGCAAAGATAGTCCTAGCTTTATTCTCATTATGTAAATGTTCCAAACATGCCCAAGCAATGGCCATCCCGTCATAAGTCGAAGTTCCCCTACCTACTTCATCTAATACGACTAGCGTGGATTCATCTGCATTTTTTAAAATCAATGCTGTCTCTCGCATTTCTACCATAAAGGTGGACTCTCCCTTTGCTAAATTGTCGGATGCACCCATTCTGCAAAAGATCTTAGATATTTTTCCAATTTTTGCTTCACAAGCAGGTACAAAGCTTCCCATGTGAGATAGTATTCCAATTAGGGCATTCTGGCGCAAAAACGTAGATTTTCCTGCCATATTTGGTCCAGTTAACAAATTTATAAATTTTTTTCTTTGTGACAAATTGCAATCATTGGGTATAAATTGGTGTGATCCGTATTTTCGTAAAGATTCTTCAATAATGGGATGTCTCCCATTTTTAACGTAAAACTCTTTCCCATTTGTTATCTCTGGACGAATCCAACTATTTTTAAGAGCTAGATCTGCTAGAGAACAAAAAACATCAAGTTCAGCTAAAAATTGGGAAAGTAACTTGATTTCCCTAATTTTTGAAAGTGCCATTGCACACAAATCCTCAAAGATTCTTATTTCAATATCAAGAGACGAATCTCGGGCTTTAATGATCTTGGTTTCCAAATTTAATAGTTCTTTTGTGGTAAACCTAATTGAGTTTGCTGTTGATTGTCTGTGTATAAATAAGTTGCTAAACTCAGGGCCCAACATTTTATTTGAGTGGCTTGATGGTGTTTCAATAAAGTATCCTAAGGTATTGTTAAATTTAATTTTAAGTGATGCAATACATGTCTTTTTAGAGAACTCACCTTGCATATTTGCAATAAGTATTTTGCTTGAATCTTGCAAATTCCTGTACTCATCAAGCTCTGCAAAATAGCCTGTTTGGATAAAGTTTCCATTCCTTATATTTGGAGTAGGGGCTTCTACTAAAGAAGACATGAGTGATTCGTAAATATTTTGAATGTCAGTAATTGTGGACTTGTTAAACAATGATATAAGATGATGCTTTTTCAGCAGTTGGTCTATTTCAGAACTCTTTGCTAACCCAACTTTGAGATAGTTAAGATCAATAGGGGTGCCTCTTCCCATATGAAGTCTTGTTAATGCTCTCTCTAAGTCTGGTATTTTTTTCAACAAACCTCTAATTTTTTCAAGAACCTCGGGGTTCTTATACAGAATTTCAACTCTATCTAACCGTGAATTTATTTCACTTTTACTACGAAGAGGATAGTTTAACCAGTTCTCTATCAGGCGTGATCCAAAACTTGTGACTGATCTGTTAATTGTGTTCAAGAGAGTATTTTTTCTTTCCCCACGAGAATTTGTCACCAGTTCCAAGTTGTTTTTTGTAAAAACGTCCATTTCAACGAATTTAGCATTTGATATACGAATAGGTGTTGAGAATGACATATTAAGTATAGAGTTAGTATCCTGACAATACCTGATTAAATTTTCCAGTAGATATTGTTCTTCTTTGCAATAATCATTTGACTTGTAGTCGTGGATAAAATCTTTTAACTTCATACTGGACATGTAATCGTTTTCTTCTAATACAGTTGCTTTGAAGTAATATTCTTTTTCAGGGGTAATTAAATCTTTACTATCTTTTTTGTGAAAAATAACTTCTGATGGTTTAACCTCTTCGATAAGATCAATTACTGAACCTTCGTTGACATTTTTTATGAATATACTGCCAGTTGATAGATCGAGCCATGCTGAAGCAAAACCTTGATCCTTTACCTTGAAGCTAAAAAGGAAATTATTATCACATGATTGAAAAAGATCCTCTTCAATTGTTGTCCCAGGTGAAATTATTCGGGTTATGTCACGTTTTACTATTGCTTTGTAACCTCTTTTTTTTGCCTCTTCTGCTGACTCAATTTGTTCACAAATTGCCACTATAAAGCCTGATTTAATTAACTTAATTAAGTACTGGTCCACTTTTTGATGTGGTACCCCACACATGGGAATATCAACATCTAGATGTTTTCCGCGGCTTGTAAGGGTTATACCCATAATGGATGAAGCTATTTCGGCATCTTCAAAAAAAAGCTCGTAAAAGTCACCCATACGGTAAAAAAGCAATTTATCTTTGTGCTGCTCTTTCAGTCCTAAATATTGTTCCATCATGGGTGTGATGGAGGTCGCTTTATTCATTTTCTAATTGAAATTTTCTGATCATTGTCCCACAGAATACATTAATTCCTAAGGTAATAAAACACTGAAATTGTTTTTATGTTAAATCATCCCAAAAATTTTTAACTCTAGAAAAAAAACTAGATTCCGCAGGATTATTATTTATCCCAATTTTTTGGAATTCTTCCAATAATTTTTTTTGCTCGGCGGTGAGATTCACTGGGGTTTCAACCTCTAATTCAACATATAAGTCCCCAAAGCTTCCGCCCCTAAGGCTAGGCATGCCTTTACCCTTAAGCCTTAAACGCTTACCACTTTGAACACCAACAGGTACTTTTACCAGAGACTTACCACCATCTAATGTCGGAGCTTCAAGCTCACCACCAAGGGCAGCTGTAGTCATAGAAATAGGTATTTTGCAGTATAGGTTCTGCGAGTCTCGTTCGAATATCTGATGCTGAGAAACATCAAGAAAAATGTATAAATCACCGTTTGGTCCACCACGTAAACCTGCTTCACCTTCATTAGCGAGTCTAATCCTAGTACCAGTTTCCACCCCTGGTGGAATGGTCACATTTAATTTTCTTTCTTTTTCTACTCTGCCTTGACCAGAGCAGATTTTGCATGGGTTTTTAATGATCTGACCCTTTCCTGCACATGTTGGACATGTTCTTTCAACTGTGAAAAACCCTTGCTGAGCTCTGACTTTTCCTATCCCAGAGCACGTTGGGCAACTTGTAGCCTCCACACCACCCTCGGATCCAACACCTGAGCAGGCTTCACAAGTAACGGCGCTGGGAACATTGATAATAGTCTTCTTTCCTTTGTAAGCGTCTGACAAATTGATATTTAGATTATACCGGAGGTCTGAACCTCGACTTGCCCTTTGAGAATTTCGTCTTGAAGAAGACCCCATAAAATCACCAAATAGGTCTTCAAAAACATCGGAGAAGGCTGACCCAAAATCACCTGTTTGTCCAGATGCTCGAAATCCAGAATTACTGGTACCTCCTTCAAATGCAGCATGGCCAAATCTATCATAGGCGCTACGCTTCTCAGGGTCCTTTAGAATGTCATATGCTTCATTGACAGCTTTAAACTTTTCTTCAGCTTTTGGATTTTCCTTGTTTCTGTCAGGATGGAGTTCTTTAGCTTTTTTTCTGTATGCTTTTTTTAGTTCATCAGCTGAAGCGTTACGAGAACAGTTTAATAAATCATAATAATCCGCTTTAGACATGAACCAGTCCTATTTTAAAGTATCTTTTGAAAGAGGCTAATCCTTTTTGTTAAGGTCTTCAAAATCTGCATCTACAATGTCGTCAGGGTTGACGTCATTAACATCACTGGTCTCATTTTCTGGGTTTTCATTTTCAGCCTTGTAAATGGCTTCTCCTAGTTTCATTGAGGCCTCTGTAACGTCTTGACAACGAGCTCTAATTTTTTCAGCATCGTCTGTTTCTAAAGTTTCTTTAAGGGCTTTAATAGAGAGTTCTATAGCTTCGACTGTTGAACCATCTACCTTATCTCCATGTTCCTCTATAGACTTTTCAGTACCATGGATTAAGCTCTCCGCCTGATTTTTTGCTTCTACTAATTCTTTTCTCTCCTTGTCGGACTCAGCGTTCTCTTCGGCTTCTTTTACCATCTTGTCAATTTCGTCATCAGTCAAACCACCAGACGCTTGAATAGTTATTTTTTGCTCCTTTCCAGTTCCTTTATCAGTGGCCGAAACAGAGACTATTCCATTGGCATCTATATCGAAAGTAACTTCTATTTGAGGCATGCCTCTCGGAGCTGGTGCAATCTCTTCAAGATTAAATTGGCCAAGAATTTTATTATCCGAAGCCATTTCACGTTCACCTTGAAAAACTCTTATGGTCACGGCATTTTGATTATCTTCAGCTGTGGAGAAGATTTGACTTTTCTTTGTCGGTATTGTGGTGTTTCTGTCGATTAAACGCGTGAACACTCCTCCGAGTGTTTCAATACCTAAGCTTAATGGCGTTACATCCAATAAAACGACATCTTTTACATCGCCTTGCAGCACACCAGCTTGTATTGCAGCGCCCATTGCGACTACTTCGTCTGGATTAACACCTTTATTGGGATCTTTTCCAAAGAACTTTGAAACTTCTTCTATTACCTTAGGCATTCTGGTCATGCCACCTACTAAAATTATCTCATCAATATCTGATTTAGATATGCCAGCGTCTTTCAAGGCATCCTTACACGGTTTTAGTGATTTAGAAATTAAATCAGCCACTAAACTTTCCAGCTTTGCTCTAGTTAATTTAATTACAAGGTGTAAAGGTTGACTGGTTTTTGGATCCATCGAAATGAATGGTTGATTAATTTCGGTTTGGTTAGAAGAAGAAAGCTCTATTTTTGCCTTTTCTGCAGCTTCTTTCAATCTTTGGAGAGCCATCTTGTCGGCCTTCAAATCAACTCCAGATTCTTTTTTGAATTCATCTGCTAAATGCTCAACAATTCGCATATCGAAATCTTCACCACCGAGAAATGTATCTCCATTCGTAGACTTTACTTCAAAAAGGCCATCATCTATCTCGAGGATAGATATGTCAAAAGTTCCACCTCCTAAATCAAAAACAGCAATGGTTTTTCCGCCTTCCTTGTCTAAGCCATAAGCCAATGCAGCGGCTGTAGGCTCATTTATAATCCTTAGAACTTCTAAACCTGCAATTTTGCCAGCATCTTTTGTTGCTTGTCTTTGTGCGTCATTAAAGTATGCAGGAACAGTTATAACAGCTTTCTCAACATTCTCATTTAAATAGCTTTCAGCAGTCTCTTTCATCTTTTGGAGTATGAAAGCTGAAACCTGGCTTGGAGAGTATTTTTCATTTTTGGCTTTTACCCAAGCATCGCCATTGCCTCCATCAATAATTTCGAATGGCACCATATCCTTATCTTTAGATACTGACTTATCATTTATCCTCCTACCAATGAGGCGCTTCACTGCAAATAACGTGTTAGTAGGATTTGTAACAGCCTGGCGTTTTGCTGACTGTCCGACTAAACGTTCATCATCAGTAAAACCAACAATTGATGGTGTTGTTCTAGCACCCTCAGAATTTTCAATAACTTTAGCTGCTGCACCGTCCATTATTGAAACACATGAATTTGTTGTTCCTAAATCTATACCAATTACCTTAGACATAAATTCACTCCTATAATTTTTAAGGCTACATTAAATACATTTGTGACTGATACGTTTGGTCAGACCAATTGTATATAGTTCAATTTATCCACAGTGCAAGCTTTGTGTGGGTAATTTTTGAAATAAAATATTTATAAACAACAGATTGTGAGATTAAACTGCAGTTAACAGGGAATGTAGAAGGTTAGAAATAGAATAATACAAATGTATGAAGAGATTCACGCATAGTTGTTATCAAAGATGTCTGCGTGACTTTCGTAATAATTATGCGGCTTTCTCTTCATTTTCCTCAGTTAAAATCGAGTAAATAACTGAAGGATCATTGTTTGACCTGAGTTTATGCCTTGTACTTTCATTTCGGAGCAGGCGGGAAACTCTCGCTAGCGCTTTCAAATGGTCACCGCTAGTGCCTAGTGGTGCAAGTAGGACAAAAATAAGGTCTACTGGTATTCCGTCCATTGCTTCGAACAAGATGGGTTTTTCTAATCTTATAAACAAGCCCTCTACAGATTCAACCTTGCTAACTCTAGCATGAGGTATGGCCATCCCATCACCCATTCCGGTGGGGCCTAATGCTTCTCTCTCCGATAAAGCCAAAAGAACCTCTTTTTGGTCAAGGCCTAACAAATTTGAGGCTTGCAGGCTTATCTCCTGGAATAGATTTTTTTTACTATCTACATTTAAGTTAGTAATTATGGACTTCGTATTGAGAATTTTTACAAGTTCCAAATCAACACCCTTTTAATTTTTAGAATCTTCGAACAGATCAGCGTTATAATAAAATGTTTAATCAGTTGCAATAAAGATCTTTGTAATTAGTAAACTTTTAGACATCGTTTAAAGCGTCTAATCTGTTTTTCAAATTTTAAGGCACAGACCTTCATACTGTTGTATATGTCCCTATCACTACACTTTGATTGAAAACTAACACGCCCATTGAAATAAGAAGAAATATAACAATTAAAGCTACTTTGATCTTTTGAAAAGGTTATATTGCAATACACAGGCGTAAATGAATACTTGAGAAAAACAAGTCTAATTCTTTCGCGGGTGAAAAAATTTAAATTTTCGCCTATATCTAAATTATCACCGCTTATCGTAATATTCAAAAACATCTCCTTATAAATTAATTATGACGTTTTGTGAGAAATAATAAAACAACAATTTCTATTATATATTAAATGATGTACCTAAGTATACACTTTTTACAGTATCGTCTGAAATTATTTCTGAAGGGGATCCAGATTTTATAATGGATCCATCATTTATAATATAAACGCGATCAACTAATTTGAGTGTTTCTCTGACGTTATGGTCAGTTATCAAAATTCCTATTCCACGATTTTTAAGTCCTTTTATTAAGGTTCTAATATCTTCAACTGCAATTGGATCCACCCCAGCAAATGGTTCATCGAGGAGTAAATATTTTGGATATGTTGCTAAGTTTCTGGCAATTTCAACTCTGCGGCGTTCTCCTCCAGACAATGTGATAGCCTTGGCTTTTCTCAGACCAGTCAGTGAGAAACTGGCTAATAAACTTTCTAATTTAACTCTTCGTACCAACCGATCTTTTGTTGAAATTTCTAAAACTGCCGCAACATTGTCCTCCACAGTCATGCCAGTAAAAATAGAGGGTTCTTGAGGTAAATAGCTTAACCCCAAATTTGCTCTTTTATACATTGGCATGTTAGACAAGTTAGTACCGTTAAGTGTGATTGTTCCAGAGTCCATAGAGGTAAGGCCTGCAATTGTGTAGAAGCAGGTAGTTTTCCCAGTGCCGTTGGCTCCAAGCAATGCAACTATTTCTCGTGGTTGAAGTGTGAGAGAAACATCTCTAAGTATTTGCCTTGAATTATAAGATTTCCTTAGGTTGGAAACTTTTAAACCGCTGTATCCATCGTTAAGTTCTAGCTTCATAAACCCTCCAAAATAGTCACCTTAACAGCGTAATTTGAATCCACGTTATCCACCACCGCTAATTGATGCATTAATCCGTCCTCCAAAAGACATATTTCCGTTTGCAAGATCAAATTCGGCAGTCTCTCCAAAAAAAACAGATTCGTTTTGTTTGAACATAACGTCTTTATTCATTATGAGGAAATTTTCCAGAATATTGTAATTAGCTTTCTCCGACTTTCCTATTTCAAATCCGTTTGAAAAAATTACGCCCTCAGTAAAAATTAATTCTAAAGGTTCTTTATTACCTTCTTTCGTAATATCAAAGATTACCTTTACTTTCTCACCCCGTAATTTGTAAGGTCCGTGACCTACTCGCACATCACCGATGAAAGTAGCAAAACCTTGATTTTCGTCGTAAATAGCAGAGTCTGAACTAATTTGAATAGGTGAGCCCTCAATTACTTTTGCGCTCGAGAGTTGAAATATAGATGAGTCTTCCGAAAATAAAATCTGAGCACAAAATAGAAAAAATGTAACAGATAGTGTGCATGATTTGAAAACATATCTAAAATTTTTACAAACGTTCAAAAAAAACAATTTTCAGTTCTCCCCTGGTGTCAGTGAGGCATGGACATTGTTTCTAAATTGGAGAATCATTTTGTTTCCATCTTTTTTGACCTTTGGTTCAATTAATTTAAGATATCCTGAAGTTATAAAGAAGTTGGAACCCGACAAAAGGGTTGGGCCTTTGCTTTCCAGAGTGCCAGTTTTTAAGTCAATTTCTAAATTATTACTTTTAGCCAAAACGCTCTCATCGTTATTGTAAAAAATATTGTTTATAGAGAAAATTTTCTTTTTCATAAACCAGTATTTAGCTTTTGGAGACTTTGCGTAAAGAATATCTTCTTCAGAATATTCAATCTGTCCAACAAGGTTATCTAAGATTAAATCATATCCGTCCGTTTTTGCGGAACTAGAGTATTCCATTTCAGAACTCGTAAAATAAAAAGAATCTCTGCTTTCAGTTAACCCAAAGATTTCCCCGTTGTTTATATTTATTGAATTAAACTTATCAGCCAGAGAAACATTTGTGTTTAAATAATCAGCTTCCGGCACACTTCGTATAGAAAAAAATATTAAAACGAATATTGCAACGGAAATTGCTGGAAATAATATTTTAAATACATTTACATCAACCACAGCTTACCTTTAAAAAAATATAGTTTCTCTTTCACGGATTCCCCAGTCTCAAACAATCATGAACGTGAACAATGCCTTTTGGAATTTTTGATTTTTTTGATGTTGAAATAAAAATGGAGGTAATTTTACTCTCGTTCATTAGAGATAAGGTGTCAGATACATTCGTTGATGAGTCAAGAATTATAGGGCTTTTTGTCATGACTGAAACAACAGACTTATTTAAGAGTCCCTCCATATTCCTCCTCAAATCTCCGTCGGAGATAACGCCTGTAAGGTTGCCACTATTTGAAACCACGCCGGTAATACCAAAACCTTTCTTTGTCATTTCTAGTAGAGCATCCGACATTTTACTCTTCTCGTTAATGAGAGGAAGACTATTTTTGACGTGCATTATTGTAGAAATAGGCTTCAACAGTGCGCCAAGCTTTCCACCAGGATGAAATTCTGAAAAAGCATTCTTGCTGAAACCTTTTTTTTCCATCAATGCAACACAAAGGGCATCACCTAGACCAAGCATTAGGGTTGTTGATGTCGTTGGTGCTAAGCCATTTGGGCAAGCTTCACCTATATTGGGAATAGTCAAACTAATCGTAGAATTTTCACTCAGAGTGCTCTGACTGCTAGCTGATATACCGATTATTGGAAGGTTAGATTTTTTACAGAATGAAATTATATCATGCAATTCTTTAGTTTCACCAGAGTTTGACAAAATTAAAGTGATATCACTAGGAGATATATTTCCTAAATCACCATGGCTTGCTTCAGCAGGATGAATGAACTGAGCTGGTGAACCGGTAGACGAAAAAGTTGCAGCTATTTTTTGTGCTATGTTGCCAGATTTCCCAATTCCACTAACAATAATTTTTCCTTTGCACCCGTATAACAATTCCACACTATCACTAAAAGCAGATGACAGTTTCTCTGCTAAAATGCCTATGGCATACGATTCAAGTTTCAGAACTCTTCTCCCTGAGTTAAGAATGTCTTCCTTTTTCATTTTAAGCTACACCTTATCATTGTTTAGTGAGCAAATATGTCATCATCTTTCCATCCCTCAATGTCTAATTTTGCTCTGTCGGGTAAAAAAGTAAAACAAGCTTTTGCCAGATCAGCTCTTTTTTCCCTAGCCAATCGGGCATTTAAGTTCTTCTGAATTTGGTGGAGATAAATTACATCTGATGCAGCATATTCTTTTTGTGATTCAGATAAAGTTTCTGAGCCCCAGTCAGATGACTGCTCTTTTTTTGAAATATCTACTTCGATGATTTCCTGAACCAAATTTTTTAAACCGTGCCTATCCGTATACGTCCGAACTAATTTTGATGCTATCTTAGTGCAAAACACTGGTGAAGCTAGAACCTTATAGTAGTAATATAAAGCCGCAATATCAAATCGAGCAAAATGGAAAAGTTTAGTTATATTCTTATCCACTAACATTGAACATAAGTTTGGAGCCAATCTTTCTTTCATATCTCCAATAACCTCATGGTAGGGCTTAATTTTAACTAGATGAGCATCGCCATCGCCATTTGAGATCTGTATCAAACAAAGTCTATCACGATGGAGATTTAAACCCAATGTTTCACTATCTATGGCTACTGTGTCAGAAAACTTAAAATCATCTGGCAAATCGCTATCATGGAGGTAAATTGTCATTTAATTTCCTTTAGGGTCTAGAAAAATTTTTTTAACATTCTTGTTAATTCTGCAAAAGATTTATATGTACTCACAGTCAGTTGTATTACAAAAAACTGTTTATTGTAAGTTTAAAGTATCATTAGTGTGGTGTTAAGAAAAAATGGGTAAAAGCTTTAAGGTGGGTAATCCGCAGGTTACTATTTTTGGGGGATCTGGTTTTCTAGGAAGATATATTGTGTACATGTTTGCAAAAAATGGTTGGAAGATAGTTGTAGGTGTACGATATCCAAATAATGCAGGTTTTTTAAAAGTACATGGTGTGGAAGGTCAAATTTCTCTAAGGGAGGTTAACATTAATGTTTACGATCAGGTTAAAACTGCAATCAAAAATTCTGATGCGGTAATAAATTGTGTGGGGATACTGGATGAAGCATCTGACTCACAAAAATTTGATATATTACATAATAAGGCTTCTGGTAGTATTGCTAAAATGAGCAAAGAAATGGGAGTAAAGAGATTCACCCAGATTTCTGCTTTGGGAGCTGATGAGTTATCTTTAAGTCGGTATTCTGTATCAAAAAAAGAAGGTGAAAATTCGGTAATTGAAAATTTTCCAGAGTCTGTAATTTTAAGGCCATCAATAATATTTGGACCCGAGGATGATTTTTTTAACCGGTTTGCAAAAATATCTGTCATTAGCCCTGTTATCCCCCTAGTAGGAGCAGAAACTAAGTTTCAACCTATTTATGTGCTTGACTTGGCAGAGGCTGCCTTTAAATCGGTAGCAGATGTCTCTTATAAAGGTATCTACGAGTTGGGAGGACCCGATGTGCTAACTTTTAAAGAATTAATTTTTATGATGCTAAGAGTTATCGGGCGCCGAAGATTTGCAATAAATTTACCATTTAGAGCTGCTAAAATTGTAGCTTTCATTCTTGCTGTATTAAAAAAAGTTTCATTAGGGTTTATACCAGCCTTAATAACAAAGGACCAGGTCAACTCATTAAGTTACCCCAACACCGTTCAGAAAAGTTATAGGGGAGTAGAAAGTTTTGGCATAAAGCCTACGGCATTGAATGTTGTTTTGCCAAAATACCTTTGGAAGTACCGAAAGAGTGGTCAATTTAACGAAGAGGCGTTTGTTAAGTTTGAAGATTAGGAAAAAAAATAAATCCAAGTATCAGTATACCTAAAAAGATACGGTAAATTATAAATGGCAAAAAAGTAATTTTTTCTATGTAATGAAAAAATATCTTTATAGAGAGAAGAGCCGCTACGTAAGAGAATATTATACACAAGAAGATAACAGTCAAATTACTAGACAATATTTGATCTTTTGGAACAAAAATTAGCTCGACTACTAAAAGCATTCCTGAGCCTAATATAGTTGGTATGGACAATATTAAAGAAATATGGGTGGCAGCTTTGTTTTTGAATCCTCTAAATAGTGAACCTGTTATGCAACATCCTGATCTAGAGGCTCCGGGTATAACTGCAAATGATTGCCAAATTCCTATATAAAAGGCATCCCAGATGCCAAAATGCTCAAAAGAGTAGATTTTTTTTGACGTTTTATGTGCAATATACAATGGGATTGAAAAAATTATACACGCAAGAGCCACAGTTTTGATATCCCTCAAAGAGTTGAGTAGATCAAATGCAATAATGAAAATAGTTGCAATAATTATTGGTATTGTTGCAGTTAATGAAAGAACAAAAAGGTTGGATTTAGAGGTATTATATTTCCCAAGAATAATATCAAAGAAACCAAGCAGTAATTTTACAAAATCGTGGTAGAAAATCTGGCATACCGCTAATAGTGACCCTAAATGCACAGCAATATCTATCTCTATACTTTGTCTCTGAATGTCCAAAAAAAAGGGTAAAGCAGCTAGATGGGCTGACGAAGATACTGGGATAAATTCAGTTAAGCCTTGAATTATCGCTAAAAATAATAAGTGAATGTATCCCAAAAATGTATCTTTCTAATTGACTAAATAATCTATATTCCCGTATTAATTTATTATGTTTTTAAGATCAAACAGAATAAGCATCGTTTTTATACGGGAAGCAATCAAAAAATTTGGCGTTCCAATGATAAAAAGCCATAAAACCTTCTAATATTTTAGAATGAGGAGACTTTTCCATTTACCGCTATCACCATTCAGTAGGAAAATTAGGCTCGTTATGGCAGAAAAGAAACTTGAGGTTGATCTGATTGAAGAACCAGTTTGGGAAAAACGGCTAGAGTTCTTAAAACTCAATGCAGCCGGTAAAGTTCCTGTTTTGTCATTAGATGGCCAAATATTTTCTGAAAGCAATTCAATATTTGAGTACCTAGAAGAAATCCATCCCACACCGGCCCTTTTACCTTCTGATGCTTTAAAAAAAGCTGAGGCTCGAAGGTTAAGTTTGTGGTTTGATGACAAATTCCATAAGGAAGTGACATCTAATCTTTTGTATGAGCGTGTTTACAAAAAAATATCTAAGACCGGGCATCCTGACAGTGAGTCAATAAAAGCTGGAGCAAAGAAAATTAAATTCCACATAGACTATATGGACTGGCTTTTGGAAAAGCGTAGGTGGTTAGCATGTGATTATCTAACAATAGCTGATTTTTCTGCAGCTGCACACTTTTCATGCTTAGACTATATAAATGATATTGACTGGGAGAGATCAAATTTGGTGAAAGAATGGTATGCAAAAATAAAATCACGTCCTTGTTTTAGATCTATTCTTGCAGATGTATTACCGGGATTTATACCGTCGCAACAATATGCAGAATTAGATTTTTGAAAATTAGTTACGAGGACATATCGCAAAAGGTTAAAACTGAAGCCTTAAAAGTGGGCTTCAGTTCTTGCAACATTACGGCACCAATGATTTCAGGGAGAGCAAAGAGCGATTTTCAGAAATTTCTGGATGAAAATTACTATGGTCAGATGTCATGGTTGAAAAAGCGGGTTGAATTTCGTTTAAACCCAAAGTCTTTATGGAAAGATGTAAAGTCAGTAATCGTTTTGGGCGAATCTTACATGGTTGATGCGGATGTTATGAAAAATTTGGAAAAACCGAACAGGGGCAATATTTCTATCTATTCAAGGGGAGATGATTATCATAAGGTTGTAAAAAAAAGATTAAAAAAATTAGCTAATTCCTTAGTGTCAAAATTTTCTTGTGATGTAAAAGTTTTTGTCGATACAGCACCAATATTAGAAAAAGTTCTTGCGAACCAATCGGGAATTGGTTGGAAGGGAAAGCACACTAACATATTAAGCAGGCAGTTAGGAAACTGGTTTTTCCTTGGTCTTATATTTACCAATCTTCGAATGAAGTTTGATAAAAGAGAGAAAAATCATTGTGGTTCGTGTAAAGCCTGTATCGATATTTGTCCAACTGACGCATTCTTAAAACCTTATCAGTTAGATGCTAAAAAATGTATTTCATACTTAACTATAGAACATAAAGGGCCAATTGACCTTAGACTAAGGGAAAAATTGGGAAATAGAATTTATGGTTGTGATGATTGTTTAGCAGTTTGCCCATGGAATAAATTTGCAAAGAAATCTTTGGAACTAAGATATGCTGCTCGGAAGGATTTAAAATCACCAAATCTAAGGGATTTAATCTTGCTAGATGAAGTTAGTTTCAGGGAAAAATTTTCTGGATCATCAATAAAAAGAATTGGAAGGGAAAGCTTTGTTAGAAATGTACTCTATGCAATAGGAAATTCAAACGATCAAAGTCTAGTGCCGATAGTTGAGAAATTGATAAATAAAAGAAATGAGGGCTATACTGTTACTGAAGCAGCCATTTGGGCTAGGGATAAATTAAAAAATGAGAAATAATATTATAAAAAAAAGTATTTTGTTTTTTGGTTACGGATATACAGCCATGCATTTAAAAAGGCGTATGGATAAGGGACACTGGAAATTTTATGCAAGTACAAGAAAGAAGACGTCACAAAATTTGGATAGTAAAATAGAGTTTTTAAACTTTGAAAAAGATAAAGCTATTCTTGAGAAACTAATTCTCTCTTGTGATGCAATACTGATATCAGCTCCTCCAGTGGGAAACGGAGATCCCGTGTTAGAAGCCTTTGGTACAGTATTTAAAAAGCCTATAAAAGCTAAATGGATAGGATATTTATCAGCTACTAGTATCTATGGAGATTTTAAAGGAAATTGGGTTACTGAAGCTACAAGACCTAAACCGTTAACTAGTAGGGGCATTAATAGGTTTATGGTAGAGGAAATGTGGAGAAATTTAGGAAAATCACGTAATCTTCCAGTTTTTAGATTTAGAATTTCGGGTATTTATGGACCTGGCCGTAGTCCATTTTTGCGCATTATCAGAAACGAGCAAAGGGTCATTCAAAAACCCAATCAGGTATTTAATAGAATTCACATTGATGATTTGTGTGAAATGTTATATCAAACTATCTCTAGCCCAGTTAGAGGACGCCTTTTTAATATTTCTGACAACAAACCTTCTTCTTCTGAAGATTTTTTGGATAAGGCCGCAGACCTTTTATCGCACCCTAAGCTCAAGAGATTGCCATTTGAGGCAGCTGACCTGTCTGATATTGCGTCTAGTTTTTATGCAGAGTCAAAAAAAGTTTCAAATAAAAAAATAGTTAAGGAATTAGGTTACAAATTTAAGTTTCCCACCTTTGTAGAAGGTTTAGAGAATATACTTAAGAGTGAAAAGTTAAATTAATTTCACCTGTGTGCCAATTTTAGCTAAATTAAACAACTCTTCTATCTGCTCGTTATACAAACCAATACAACCTGAAGAGCTTTGCCTGCCAATTTTTCTGGTGTCATTAGTTCCATGAATTCTGTAGCTTGGCCAGCCCAGATACAATGCATGGGTTCCTAATGGGTTCTCAGGTCCTGGACCTACATATTCTGGAAGTTTAGGGTCTCGCTTTAGCATTGCTTCAGTCGGCCGCCAAGAAGGCCCAACAACTTTTTTAACAACAGTTGTCTTTCCGACTCTGGTTAGCTCGGGAGTCAATGGTACAGACGTTGGATAAACTTTATAAAAGTCACCTTTTTCATTCCAAAAATGTAGACATCGAGCTTTAGTATCGGCAATTATTATACCGTTTAACCTGTTTGAAAAATGATTTTCCCAGTCGATTGCTCTAAAGGTAAATATATTATGGTTTGGTTGACCAACTTCATTCATATCTACTGCTTGCTGAGAATAAAGATTGGTGGTTGTATTAATTATTACCGGTGCCGAAAATAGACATGAAAGCAAAAACCTTCGTCTATTCCAATTACAAATTCCTTTTTTACCATACATATTTTTAACGTAAAACATTTTTCTGATGCGTTTCTAAGATATAGTTTATGCATAAAGTTTTCAATTTTTTTCTTTACAAACTCCTGTATTTGAAGAAATTGGTCAGAATGAACCTGTTAACTAAATTTTGGTTTAAATTTTCCTCTCGAAGGATAAAACTATTAGTATTAACAATGCTCATTTCTGCCTGCGTTGTGGGAAAGACAGATATTTACGAAGGTTTCAATATATCTGGATCTTTAAAAAATTATGATACTTCCGAGTTAATTCAACGGCATATAGACATGATCAACGCTCTACGTATTGAGAGAGGCCTTTCTGCTCTGCGGTTATCAAAGAGCTTATCTGCTGCAGCATTAACACATGCTCGTGATATATCCTTTCAGAAAAGAGCATGGAACTTTGGATCCGACTACTCATCGCCTCAGCAAAGAGCTTTTTTAGCAGGTTATAGTGGAAGGGTGAGAGGAGAAAATGTCTCAGAAACTTTTAAAGGTGAATTTGACATAATCAATATATGGGTAAACCAACCATTAGCAAAAGCTGTGATCTTTGACCCGATTGCTAAAACACTGGGTTTTGGTTGGTTTCAAGAAGAAAATGGTAGAACATGGTGGGTTCAGCTAATAGGTGATTAGCTACTCATAAATATAAATAATTGTTCCTAAAGGTACTAGGTCTAAAATTTCCTCAATTTCTCGATCGCTCACTGCTATGCATCCTGCCGTCCAGTCTCTAAAAAAATTAAATAACCAGTTTTTTCTTGGTCCTCCATGAATAAAAATTTCCCCACCTGGATCCACTCCTAATTTTTTTGCTTTCTTTTTATCTTCAGAGTTGGGATAGCTTATCCCTAGGCTTCTATGATATTTACTATTGAGATTTATACGATTTATGTAATACCTACCTTCAGGAGTACGACCATCACCCTCTTTAACTTTATGCCCTACAGGGTTAAAACCCAATTTTATCGAATACTCTTTTATTGGATTAGATTGATGAAAAAGAACGAGTTTCCGTTTCTTTTTCCAGACTACTATTAGATCAGCTTTAGGTGATGTGTTTTTTGCTTCGATACTTTTAATTTTAGAAAAGTAACTAGCTAACATTATTGTAGCCATCCATAGTGATGTGTAACCAAGGAAAGTTCGACGGGCTTTTCTTGGTTTATTCTCAAACATTTCTTTGGCTTTTTTTGATCTTCTTGGAGTCAGATCTAAGCTGTCCACATGCGGCCAAAATATCTTTACCTCTTGGTGTCCTTACTGGGCTTGAATAACCGGCTGATTTAATTATTTCAGCAAAGCTATTTATTCTGTCAAAACCAGATGTTTTGTAGTGGGATCCAGGCCAAGGATTAAATGGAATTAAGTTGATTTTTGATGGTATGCCAGATATTAGCTTTACTAATCTCCTAGCATCTTCTTCAGTGTCATTCACATTATCAATCATAACATACTCAAATGTGATTCTTTCAGAATTGCTCAAACCTGGATAACTCCGTAGTGCATTGAGAAGGCAATCTATATTCCATTTTTTATTTAAAGGAACTAACTGGTTTCTGACTTCGTCTGTTGTTGCATGAAAGCTTATTGCTAATAAACACCCAATTTCTTTTCCTACAAGGCCTATTTTGGGAACTACTCCAGATGTAGAAAGAGTAATCTTTTTTCTTGAAATTGAAATTCCAGTTTCGTCCATTATTATCATCAAACCTTTCTTGATTTCATCAAAATTATATAAAGGCTCGCCCATACCCATCAAAACTATATTGGAGATCGATCTACGCTTATTCTTTGATTCTCTAATCTTTTCCCATTCCTGAAGATCATCTCTCAAGATCATAATTTGTTGAACTATTTCAGGTCCTGAAAGGTTTCTTACCAATCCTTGTGTCCCAGTAAAACAAAATGAACAATTCAAAGTGCAACCCACCTGAGAAGAAATACAAAGTGTTCCTCTGTCTTTTTCTGGTATGAAAACAGTTTCAATTAAATTGCCATCATCAAGAGCTAGTAAATATTTTTTAGTTCCATCTTCACTTATTAGCTTTTTGCGTATTTTTAAACGATTTAAAAGAAAATTGTTGACCAGAATATTTCTGAAATTTTTTGAAATATTGGTCATTTTGTTGAAATCTGTTTCACCTTTAGTATATATCCAGTCCCACAACTGTGAGACCCGCATCTTTATGACCTGTCCATTTTCACAGAATGGTTGGAGCAATTTACTCATAGTCTCTTTATCTAGGCCAACAAGATTAATTTTTTGTATATTCAATTATATTACTCTTTTTTAGTATGAGCTTTGCTAGATGATGTTAAAAAGCTATTACTTTTTATCTTTTGCTATTTTTGTTAATTACAGAGCTTTTTGGTTTCTATGATTGCTGCAGTTAGACCGGTAAGAGAAAAAGTATCTTTGGTTTTGGTGCCCCTTCTAGAAATTGCTTCAATTATTACCAGATTGCCAGCTTTTAAAGAATCAATGATTTTTTTATCATCTTCTTCAATATGCCAAGCAAATTCTGCTAGACTTCCTGATGCTTTAGGATCGGGGTATAGGCGAAAAACTTTTCCCCCAACTTTTAATTCAACATGGCCATTTTTTCTGAGTGGATAACCTGCATCATAAGTTGCATAAGTTGATCCTGCCTCTCCTTTTTCTACGTTAATCAACAATATCCCTCTTTCTCTATTAACATTTGCTAGTAGCTCACCGTTTCGGTAAGCCTTCATTTCTAATGCCTGGGAAGCTATGTAACAGCGACTTTCGGACTTTTTTGTTACAAACACACACCAGTCTGATGAATTAAATGTACAAACATTTTCCTCTGCTAACCCAAAATTAGGTGTTATCAAGATAAATATAGCTACAAAAAGTCTTGTGCACGCATGACCGAATGACACCTGTACCGGTAGTTTTTCCATAAATTTCCTGCTCAACTTTTATATTTTTTTTATTTTATACAAGATTGGGGCAAAATTTTCCAGTCTAATTTTAATGATTACTATTATGAATAAGGTCAAAATATTGGAAAATAGAAATTTGTGTTATATTTAAATTTGTTTTATTAAGTGTTTAGGAAATCTCGAGCAAGGAAGTAAAAATGGGAAAACTAAGAACTCTTTACGATAAGATATGGGATGAGCATTTGATTTCGGATCAAGATGGAACATCTCTCATATATATTGACCGGCACCTTGTTCATGAGGTCACAAGTCCACAGGCATTCGAGGGCTTAAGGTTGTCAGGAAGACGAGTAAGATGTCCTGAAAAAACTGTAGCGGTTCCTGATCATAATATTCCCACTACTGGTGATCGAGAGACAGGAATAAAAAATTTAGAAAGTAAGGTTCAGGTAGATGCTTTAAGAGAGAATGCAAAATATTTTGATATTACATATTATGATGTGGATGACGTTAGACAAGGGATCGTTCATATTATTGGTCCTGAACAGGGTTGGACATTACCTGGTATGACAGTTGTTTGCGGAGATAGTCATACAGCCACTCACGGGGCGTTTGGGTCATTGGCCCATGGTATTGGCACCTCAGAGGTAGAACATGTTTTAGCTACACAGACGTTAATTCAGAAAAAAGCAAAGAATATGAAAGTTAGCGTTTCTGGATCTCTGGGTGATGGAGTTACTGCAAAGGACGTTACCTTATCGATCATTGGTAAAATTGGTACAGCTGGTGGGACTGGGCATGTTATTGAATATACAGGGGATGTAATAGACGAGCTGTCCATGGAAGGAAGAATGACCCTGTGCAATATGGCTATTGAAGGTGGTGCGAGAGCCGGTTTGGTTGCACCTGATCAGAAAACCTATGATTATGTTGAAGGGCGCGCCATGTCTCCCAAAGGTGAAAATTGGGAAAAAGCTCTAAAAGATTGGAAGTTGTTATTTTCAGACAATGGATCTCACTTTGACAAAGTTATCAGCCTCGATGGTCATGATATAGCTCCAGTTGTCACTTGGGGTACAAGCCCAGAAGATGTTTTGCCTATTGATAGTGTTGTTCCAGACCCGCATGAATTTAATGGGGGAAAGATAGAGGCTGCAAAACGGTCTTTGAAATATATGGGTCTTAGTCCAGGGCAAAGACTACAAGATATACCAATAGACACTGTTTTTATTGGTTCTTGTACAAACGGGCGAATAGAAGACTTGAGAGAGGTAGCAAAAGTCATGAAAGGGAGAAAGGTAAAGGATGGTATCAGAGCAATGATCGTTCCGGGATCAGGTTTAGTAAAGGTTCAGGCTGAAAAGGAAGGTATAGCAGCACAATTGAAAGAGGCAGGCTTTGAATGGAGATTTGCAGGCTGTTCGATGTGCTTAGCAATGAACCCTGATCAGCTCACTGCAGGAGAGCGATGTGCAGCAACGTCAAATCGCAATTTTGAAGGCAGGCAAGGTCGAGGAGGAAGGACTCACCTCATGAGTCCAGCCATGGCAGCAGCAGCAGCTGTTACCGGTAGGTTGTTTGATGTAAGAAATTTGTAATTTTGGGAAATTAGTAATGGAAAAATTTTCGACACTAGAGGGTATAGCAGCGCCACTTCCGTTAATAAATATAGATACAGATATGATAATTCCCAAGCAGTTTTTGAAGACGATAAAAAGATCTGGTTTAGGAAAGAATCTATTTGATGAAATGAGATTCAACCAGGATGGATCAGAAGTTCCCTCATTCGTTTTAAATAAAAAACCATACAGGCAAAGTAAGATTATTGTTGCCGGTGATAATTTTGGTTGTGGGTCATCTAGGGAACACGCCCCTTGGGCATTACTGGATTTTGGAATAAAGGTTGTTATATCTACAAGTTTCGCCGATATTTTTTATAATAATTGCTTTAAAAACGGTATATTACCCATCATTGTTCCAACTGAAGATAGGGATAATTTATTAGACGATGCTGAAAAAGGATCTAATGCGCGGCTAACAGTAAATCTTGAAATGCAAGAAATCAGGCGCCCTGATGGTTCAGTAGTGTCATTTGATATTGATCCTTTCAAAAAGCAGTGTTTGCTAGACGGGCTTGATGATATAGCGCTGTCACTAGAAAAGGAAAAATCAATAGCTGAGTTTGAGGAGAGGCAAAAGTCTTGCAGACCATGGGTATAGATAGAATATGAAACGAAATTTATTAATATTGCCAGGAGATGGCATTGGACCTGAAGTAATGGAGCAAGTCGTCAGGATAGTTGATTGGTTCAATAATAAAAAAGGATTCGACTTTCAAGTTGAGCAAGATCTAGTTGGCGGGGCAGCGTATGATAGTAATGGTGTGCCGTTGAGTGACGAGACATTAGAGAAGGCAAAAAGGACCGATGCAGTTTTGCTAGGAGCAGTAGGGGGACCATTATACGACCAGCTTGATTTTTCTTTAAAACCAGAGCGTGGTCTACTTAAATTACGTAAGGAGTTGGATTTATTTGCCAATCTGAGGCCCGCACAATGTTTTGATGCTTTAACCCATTTTTCTTCTCTTAGACCAGAAATAATTTCTGGATTAGATATTATGATTGTTCGTGAGGCAACGTCTGGCATTTATTTTGGTGAGCCAAGGGGTATTATTGAAAGTGATTCTGGAGGTAGAGTTGGTATAAATACCAACCGATACACCACTGAGGAGATTAGAAGAGTTGCGAGATCTGCGTTTGAGTTGGCTAGACGAAGATACAATAAGGTTTGTTCCATGGAAAAAGCTAATGTTATGGAAAGTGGAGTGCTATGGAGAGAGGAGGTTACAAATCTTCATAAGGAGGAGTATCCGGACGTGGAGTTAAGTCATATGTATGCTGATGCGGGCGCTATGGAATTAGTAAGATTTCCAAAGCAATTTGATGTTATAGTCACAGATAATTTATTTGGAGATCTATTATCTGATTGTGCAGCTATGTTGACAGGAAGCCTTGGTATGCTTCCTTCTGCTACATTAGGTAAAATTAAAAAATCTGGTCTTCCCTACGCTATGTATGAGCCGGTTCATGGGTCTGCTCCCGATATTGCAGGTAAAGGTATTGCCAATCCCATAGCATGCATTTTGAGTTTTGCTATGGCACTTAGGTATTCGTTTGACTTGGGTAATGAAGCTGAAATCCTTGAAACTGCTATTGAAAGTGTTTTGGCTGATGGTGTCAGGACTGCTGATCTTATGCAAGAAAAAAACAAAGCACCTGCAACCACAAACGAGATGGGAAACTGTATTATATCAAAGTTAAATGAAACTCTCTGAAATTTCGTGAAATCAGATATTTTTGTAACAATCGGACTGAACAGTGATGAAACGAATAATGCGGCTGAAATCTATTGGCAAGCATTTGGAGAGAAGCTGAATTTTTTTTTAGGTCCGAAGCAAAAAGGTGAAGCATATATTTCGAAAATTTTAAATAATAAAAATATATTTGTGGCTAGGGATAAGAAAAACAACATAATTGGATTAAGTGGATTTCGTAATAAACATGGAGGGGTAATAGGAGGTTCTTATACTGATTTGGTAGTCGTCTATGGCCATTTTGGTGCGCTTTGGAGGTTTCAGTTTATGAAGCTATTGGCTAGAGAAGATAACTGTGATGTTTTGCATTTGGATGCAATTTGCGTCAAGGTAGAGAAGCGTGGTAGAGGAGTGGGAAGAAAGCTTATTTGTTTTGCACAAAAATTTACCATAGATAAATCTTTAAAAGGAATTGAATTAGATGTTATTAGCAGCAATGCCAATGCAATACAGTTTTATAAAAAATTAAATTTTTACGAAATTTCTGAAGAAAAATCTGGGTTTTTAGGGTTTTTTTTTGGTTATAAAAGTATCATTAGAATGAGGCTAGATCTGTAAATGTTTTATTCGGGAACTACTTCAATTTGAAGCTGTTGATTTTATCTTTTGTGCTGCCGGCAATCCTTGACAGCTCAAGCATTGACGCAGTTATTTCTTCAGATGAAACAGCATTTGCTTCTCCAATTCTCTCTAGATTATCAGCAGATTTTGTGACTTCTTGTAATACTTTACTTTGTTCACTAGTTTGCTTTGTTATATCTGCCATCATTGTCTCGATTTTTATAATTGTTTCCCCTATGTTTTTCATTTCCTCTTGTAGTTCATTCATTCTATTAACACCATCATCTGCTTTTTCTTGGGCCTCTGAAGTAAGAGTACTAATATCCTTTACGGATGCAGATGATTTGTCGGCCAGTTTGCCAACTTCAGTTGCAACTACTGAAAATCCCCTACCAGCTTCTCCTGCGCGTGAAGCCTCAATGGAAGCATTAAGTGCTAGCATAGTAGTTTGTTGGGCAATATCTTCAATTAACAATGATATATCTCCAATCCGGGAGCTGTTTTGAAGTATTTCATTAACCACACCAACCATATTTTGAGCCTCCTCAGAACCTTTGGAAGCAAGGTTTGAAGCATTTTCAGCCGCATTGCTAGTTGTTCGTGCGCTGTGATCGACTGCGGATGCAATGTTTCCAGACTCTTTAACCTTTGCTTGTATGTCTTGCGTGGCAGTGACCTGAGCTCTTGCTCCATCAGATACTTGTCCAACAGCTTCACCTGCTTGAGATGCTGCAGAGGCTATTTGCTGCACATCATCTAAAATCTCTTGTAGTGCTAATGAAAGTTTCTCTAAGGATGTTCCAATATGAGATGCGCATCTTCCAATGTCTCCCAAATAACCATCAGGTAGCCTAGCCGTAAGATTTCCACTAGAAACACTCGTAAACAATTCTTGAATATCTTTGAAAGCTTTCTCAGTTTTTTCTAGCATATTATTCATGGAAAGGCCTGCAGCACTGATTTCATCATTCCCACGAGGCTTTAATCTAATGGAAAAGTCACCACTTTTAGCTACACTTCGAGTTATTCGCGTGAACTCATTTATAGGAAATATAATTGTTCGTCGTGCTACTAAGTAACCAATTAAGAGAGCGATCAATATGCCAGCTCCTGATAACCCCCAAGTTATTGCAATGCGTTCTTCAGTAAGAGCTGTATTATTTGACGTTTTTTCGTCTATTCCTCTTTCAAGTTGGGCCAACAAGCGATTTATGTTACCTGAAACATTTCTAAATTCTGAAAAGACCATAGTTTTTTGGAGTTTAAGTTTTCTAAGTCTAGCACCGTCATCAACCAGAGCTTTTTCAAAACTACCAAACTTTTTTTCATATTGTTTCATTGAAGTTTCAATTGAAACTGCAAAAAATCCGTCAATGTAAGGCTGAAAAACCTTTCCAACGGCGGAGTTAGAATCGTATTTTTCTGTAAAATCAGTTTCGGCTGATGAAAGTTGATACATATATGTTTTTGTCAATTTAAGGGTATCTTTTATTTCTGCAATAATGTTGCTTTGTTCCTTAACTTTTTCATTAGAGTCCAAATAGCTTCCAAAATAACTTTCTAATTTTGTTTGAAGTGCTTTTAACTCTTTTAACCGATTACCGATTTCAATTAATGACATTTGGAACCTGATAGGAGCATTATCGAAAACATCGGCTTCCTCCTTAGTAACTATTGGACCTCTTTTCAGGAATATACCATCTTTAAATACTTGATTTGCTTGCCTTATCCCTTCGTCTGCGAGGTCTACAGATGTCTGAATAGACAGTGCTAAATCATCTATCAGCATAGAATTATTTATAGTGGAAGATGTTGTATTAAATTTTATTTCATCAGTTTTATCTGATAGAGAATCGATGCTGCTGTATAAATTTTTTAATACCAAAAATAGTTCAGCTTTTTTGCTCAACTCTTCATTACTTTCAGACAGTCTTGGCTTATCAGACTCTGTATCATCTCCATCTGTTTCTGCCAAGTTTTCGCTTGGTGCGTATACCATCATTGCTTTGCTAATTGCATTAGCAAATAATATTTTCTCTTCTTCAGTTTTTTCAAAAAAAGTGTAACCACCATCGGCAGCACTGTTTGCAGACGAAATACCCTCACTCACTAGTGACTTCCAAGAGTCAAGAGCATTATTTGCAATTCGTAATTCAGAAATCACAGAGACATCTTCAGCTATAATTTCACGATAACTCTCTGAAATCTCTCTAAGGGTAAGGGCCGTACCATATGAAATTGCAACTGCGACAAGGGTTAGTGGAATAAGATCTAGAAGGGACTTATATATTACTCTCATTTTTCATCACCAGTGAGATTAAAGATAATTGACGTATAATGAGACTAGAAGAAATAAGAAAAAATTAAAAGAACTATTAATAGGTTTCTTTTTTGAACTCTTCCCGAAGATTTGTTTTTAAAATTTTTCCATAATTATTTTTTGGTAAGTGATTTTTAAAAAAATATGCCTTTGGTCTTTTAAATCTGGCAAGATTTTGAAGGCACAATTTATCTAGTTCTCTTTCAATGGAGGAATTTTCCTTATTAAGAACAACTACAGCAACAATTAGTTCTCCCCATTCTTTATCCCACAACCCAACCACAGCTACTTCATTTACATCTTGATGAAGTAGAAGTATGTCTTCAACCTCTCGTGGGTATACGTTCATTCCACCACTTATAATCATGTCTTTGGACCTGTCTTTTATTGTCAAAATCCCATTTTTATCTATTGAACCTAGGTCCCCAGTTAATAGCCATCCATCCCTTAAAGTCTCCTTTGTTGCGTTATTATTTTTGTAATATCCTTTCATAACACAATCAGATTTTGTAACAATTTCACCAACTTCTCCAATAGATAACTGTTGCCAGTTAGAGCCTACAATAGCTATGCTACAACCTGTTCGTGCTACTCCCGCAGATGTTAAAAGGCTATCATAATATGGTTTTTTAGTATCTAAATACATTTTCTTGGTTATATTAGTTATTGTCATTGGTGCTTCACCCTGTCCATATAGTTGGTATAAACTACCACCAAATACTTCTAGTGCTTTTCTTGTATCAGTTAAATACATGGGTGCACCACCAAATTCTAGGGTTTTCAGCCCACTTAAGTCACTTGAAGCTGAGGGGTGGGATGAAAGTCGCTTTACCATGGAAGGGGCAGCAAAAAAGGAAGTGTTTATTCGGGACTTAATTTGTTGAAATATTTCATCAGGTTCAAAATTTGATTGGCATATGAAGTTTTTTGCACCCTTCATTACAAACGGAAGTGAGTAAATTCCAGAACCATGTGTCATTGGAGCTGCATGAAGCCTCGTATCTATTTCGCTAACCATACCAACATCGGCAAAATATGCTAAGCTCATTATGAAAAGATTTCTATGCGTTAGTTCTGCGCCTTTTGGCTTTCCAGTTGTACCTGATGTATAAAAGATCCATGCTGAGTCAGATAGATCGGTATCAATTTTATAGGAATTTCCATATTCAGTGAGTTTTCTAAACTCTTTTGAAAAATTAACAATTACTGGACAGTCTGAGTCTATATCGGAAGCTTTGTCCTTCGAACAAAAAATGAGCTTGGTGTCTGAGTTGGTGAATATCCATGATAATTCTTTTTTATGCAACTTTGCATTTATTGGAACTGCTACTAAACCTGCCTTCCATATTCCGAATAGTATTGGCAGGAAGATATAAGTATTTTCCATGACTAAGGCAACTTTGTCACCTTTTTCAAGTTTAAATCTTCCTGTAAGTGCAGAACCAATGTTTTTTGCTAGTTTAACGAACTGAGAATATGAGAGTGTGCCATTTTCCCATTCGATAGCCTTTAACGAAGGTTGGATTTTTGCCCTGTTTTCTAATTGCGTATACAGATTCATTTATATTTTTTGCCACAAAACTAAATTACCTTTATTGATTCTTTTCCAGAAATGCTTACTCATTTTTGGATCTGTGTCCCCTAAAAGTAAAAACCCCCCCCTTCTTACGGATTCTTCCAAGCTTTTAAGTGCATTTATTTGACCCTTTTCAGTCATGTGAAGAAGCACATTCCGACATACCACAAGGTCATATTCTAGAGAATAGGGACCGGTAACCAAATTATGAACATCAAAGTGGATAATTTTTCTTAGAGATTGACTGAATTCTACGTAAACAGAAGATTGACTCTCACTTGGAAATATATTTAAACATGTGTCATTTTTGAACATTTCTATCTTTTCTATTTCTTTGCTTCGGTATACGAGGAATTTACCCTTTTTTGCGTGAAAAATAGAATCCAAGCTTATGTCTGTACCAACTAATTCTAAGTTACTTGTTTTTCCGCTAATTAAAAATGTAGAATAAACCTCTTGCCCTGTTGAGCATCCAGCAAACCATATGCGTCTACTGTTCTCCTTTATCAGATTTTTTAAAAGGTCGGCTACTTCCATGTTTCTAAAAAATGATGTTTCTGGATTTACCAGTTTTTTTGCCATTTCAAATATTTTGTTACCTAGGAAATCTTCTACTGAATAATTTTTTGATAAAGATAAAAACTTTTGCTCTGAAAGTTTTAATCCAGTCTTTTCTATTATGTATTGACCAAGGTCTTCCATATCACTTTTGGTTAGATGTTCCTTATTGAAATTGCGATGTTTCCATCATTAAATGTTACAAAATTGAACTGATCCCCCAGAACGCTAGATGACTGTCTATCTAGTTTAAGTTCCTTCCCCTCAATCTGTATCGGTCTGGTGTTGCTTGGAATTAAGCAGTCACTGTTTGTCAAAAGTTTAAAGTCTGAGGCTCTTGCCCGATTTCCTTTATATAAAGGATGTAAATTTTTACCCTTCCCTTTGCCAGAAATGACTTCTTTAATATCATTTAACCGGAAGGCTAAATTGCTGTTCTCCCAATTTACTAAAACAAACTTTTCCAATTATCTGCTCCTATGATGTATGGTAATCAAAATTGAATAGGCTTTCTACATTTAGGCGAAAGATAATATTTTGATCGTCATCAACTGTTGTTCCAGATACTAAGGGCATATTTGCAATTAGCTTGTCTGGTTGTTCAAATACGAATTCATCATAAATGAAATCTCCAAAATAATTAAATGCCACAGCTTTATCTGACAATGATAACAGAATAATTTTTTCCACATTGATCTTTGATTTCTTTATGGGAAATGACAACAAGGTATTCAGGTCTTGGATGGGGATTTGATTTTTGTTAAACCTTATGTGTTCCTGACCACCAACCACATCAGTATCTAATTCAGATTTGTTTTTCACCCATTGAATTGATCTTGAAGGCACTGCATAAAAAGTAGGTAAGTCCTTCAAAATAATACACTCTTCTGTACTGACAGCTCCTGGAATTATGATAGAAAAATGTGTACCGTTATTTTTAGTCGAATTTACATTTATCTTTCCACCTAAGAGAGCGATGTTTTTTTCAACCACATCCATTCCAACTCCTCTCCCAGACGTAGCACTTACGCTCTGTGCAGTTGAGAAACCAGGTTTGAATATCAAAGAAAAAATGTCTCGATCTGAAAGCTGCTTTGCAGTTTCTTTATCAATTACATTTTTATTAATAGCAATTTCTAAAATTTTCTTCTTATCAAGACCTCTGCCATCATCTGACAAATTTACTACTAATTTATCTCCTTCTTTCTTAAAAGATAAATCAATCTTTCCAATTCCCTTTTGTTGTCTCTCATCAATGTTCTCAATTCCGTGGTCTACGGAATTTCGTATCATATGTAAAAGAGGATCTGCTAGATTTCTTATTATTTTCCGATCAGCTCTCTCATTATCACCGCTTACAGTAAATTTTACTTTTTTATCTAGCTGGCTTGAAATATCTAATACTGCTCTTTTGAGTCTGCGAACTAAGTCATTAACTGATATCAGCCTCAAATCAGTAATTCGTCCATTCAAGATCTGTATGTCATTCACTAATTTATCCAAAATGCCGCTTGCATAGTCATTATCTCTTGCGCTACCAGATTGCTCAAAAACTCGTTTGAGTGCATTCGCTCGAGACACTAAGGTACCAGATTTTTGAAAAAGATCATCTAAAGAAGCTGAACTTACCTGTGTGAATTTTCCCTCATCCTTAGAATCTACATCTGATGAATAGTCATCTATCAAGTTTCCGTTGTCTATTTTAACATTAGTTTTTTTATTTTCTAAAGAGATCTTTCCAAGTATGTTTTCAAGCTCTTTTTTGCAAAGATCAAAATTTTTTGGGACAGCTTCTGTTCTACTTTTTATTGAATTACTTAGGACAGCATTAAAAACATCTATAAATTTTAATAACGTGGATCTCACGTTATCGCTAAACTCTAGTGTTCCTTTCCGAATTTCTGAAATCAAGTCCTCTGCTAGGTGCGTTAGAGAAACTGTTTTGGACATTCCTATGCTACCAGTTAATCCTTTTAAAGAGTGGAAATTTCTAAATAGCTTGTCTACTTCATCTTTAGATAGGTTCTTATTAGCAGTTTCTAATAGAATATCTTCAGAATTCTTAGAATGCTCCACTGCTTCCAATTCAAATTGAGCCCATATTTCATTTAAGAATTCCTTGTCCAATTAGACACCTCTATTCATTAAGTAGTTCATTAATGAGATCTTTTAAACCCTCTCCTTTCTTTTGGGCCAAAGTAGGATCTAGGGCTCCACCGGGCTTATCAATAATTCCATCTGCGCCCAATTTTTTGACCTCGGCTGAATAGCTGCTACCTATCTGGGCAAGTGAGGAAACAATAATAACTTTGGCTTTGTGACGCAATCGTATTTCTCGCAGTGCCTCAACACCATTCATAACAGGCATCTCTATATCAAGTAAAATGATATCAAAATTAATATCGTTAAGTTTTTCGAGGGCAACCTGGCCATTTTCCGCTTCCTCAATGAGGTCAAAAATTTGAAGCTCTTCAACTATTTTTTTGAGCATGATCCGCATTAATTTGCTATCATCAACTATTAGAACATTTTTAGACATAATTTCACTCATTTTTAATCAACTACAGATTGTTTATAATTCCTCATTAGGAGGTCACCAATTTTATCAGGTTCCACAATAAAATCATGATGTCCCCCAGATATAACTGAAAGGGGCATTGTTTTTGCTACAGCGGTATTAGGCTCTTGGACGAAAATTAGCCCTCCATTCTCTTTGTGAACTTTTGCACCTTCACAAGCATCAGAACACAGACCACTCAATATTACAACATCGCACAGTTTATTTTTTTCTGCGATCTCTTTTAGAAGAATATTTATGTCTGGAGTGAAAAGCCTTTCAATCTTCGGGGTGCTATAAATAATGGAGAATATATCAGAGGAAAGCGACAAATTAGCTTCATATCCTCCTTTGAGCATAGTTATTTTATTTTTAGAGAGTTCACCATCATTTGATATTTTCATTTCACTTTTTTTTTCGATAAAAAATTTATTAAGCCTATTTACAAAGAACTCATCTACGCCCACGGGCATATGGATAGCTATAATTATTGGTATCTTAAAGAAATGTATCTTTTTTACGATATTTTCAACTGGCTCCAACGATCCTGCTGACCCAGCTATTACTAAAAAGTCTGCCTTTGAATTAAATTGAATATCGTGACTGATAGACAATGATTTTTCTGCAAGCTTTTTGTTTTCTATTTGCAGTTTTACAGCGGATAAATATTCCAGAATATCTCGTTTGAATTCATTTAAATTAATTCCTTTTCCAATTCTGTTCTTTGAAATAAACCCAATAGCACCTATACGAAAGGCCTCAACAATTTTGTCTGCATCAGATTTGTGAAAGCCACTAATTATGAGACACTCAGATGAATGATTGTTTTCTCGAAGCGATTTAAGAAGATCAACTCCATCCATTACAGGCATTTCCATGTCCGAGATAATTAAGTCAGCTCCATTTCTTTCATTTTCTAAAATGGCCTGCTGACCGTTTTCTGCCTCCCAGATAATATCCACGTTCGGATAGGATTTTAAAATTTGTGAGATTACCATTCTTATAAACTTAGAGTCATCGACAATTGCAACTTTCATTGAGATAACTTTAACAAACGTTTTTCCAGGTCTTTATGATCTAGTTGATAATAAGTAGTATTTTTATGAACTACTCTTGCGGCTGCTACTTCCTGGAACATAGCAGCATTATTTTTTCTGATATTGTCATGAATTAAGTGTTTCGAAATCGATACTCTATTAATCTCAGGAACTGCCAGCCCAGCTATAATTTCATTGAATTCCAAAAATAGGATAAAATCTGATCTTTGGTTTTCCCCACCAAGTACAACATCTAGTTCAAACACGGCAATAACTTTGCCATCTAAATTAGTATAGCCTGCCATACTTTTATTTTGGTTTTTTGATATTTTAATATCAGATATTGGTGATACTTTTTTAAGGAGAGTTAAGGGAAAAAGATATTCATAGTTTTTTCCATTTACTGACAAGAAGCTAATGCTTTCGTCAAGCTTATCCATTGTATTTGGCTGAACTTTTGGAGAAAACGGATATAATGATTTTAATGTATTTACACTTTGTAAGTTTATGACCCTTAAATGTTCGTTGTGGTCAATATCAAATCCATACTCTGAGGATTGCTCAAAAGAATTTTTATAGCGATTTAATTTACCACTTTCTTTTTTCTCGTCGGTGTCTTTTTTTGTTTTGACAAGTTGGCTGCTAGATATGTCATGTAGTTCACATTTCGCACTCGTCCCTATTGTCATCACATGTCTCCCATCACCACTTTTTGATTCTGGTGAAATAAAAGCTTGGATTGCATATAGTGAATTATCTTCACCGATAAAAGGACAAATGGTTTCATTAAAATCGACCATGGGTATAGATTTATCAGATGTAGTATCTAAAAAATTAAGCTCTTTGATCGGTTTGACCCCATTAAGATTATCAATATCTATAGCAAATTTTTGACCCTCAAATATAAAAGAGAGATAACTTCGCACCTCTTCCGTCTTTTCTTCTGTTTTGGCAAAATCGACAGCTATTTTGTTTTGAACACGTTTTTCTTTTCCCATTAAAGAGTTAAGAAGTGTGTCTATTTTAATCATAGTGATTTTTTGTCTGCCCAGTTTTATTGAATAAAAGGTTGTAGTATTTTCTTTGGACTGGGTCTTTGCTTCCGATTTAATTTGAATATTTTTTAGCCCTATGATTTCATCAACCTGTAAAGAAATATGTCTGTCAGCACTCTCTAAAAACACCAAATATTTTGGAACATGAGATTTTTTTCTTTTTCCTCCAAAAATAAATTTTGGATCTGCAAGTAGTACGGCTTTTCCAGAATTTTGAGCCACCCCAACTAATGGCTTTTGTAAGTTTTCCAATATTGCAGTTTCTTCAAAATCTTTCACTGCAGATAAGTAGGTTTTGGGAAGAGCGATTAAAGTACCGCATGACTTTGCTATCAGAGCCTCACATTCTATAGCATTTTTCTCTTTTGTTGCCTTCATAATATCCTTTTAAAAATGGTGCAAATTTTATGATCGTAAAGTATATAAATTAAACTAATTAAAAAATACTAATTGAAATTTTAGTATATTTACAATACTCCTCTTTCAAGTATCCTGATGATTGTAAAATAAATCTAACACAATGGCCAGTTTGGTAAAATGAAAATTGACAGTGGATTCGTAAAGAACCTATTTGCTTCAGATGTCATAAGGATTGATTCTGGAAACTCTGTACCCATCGGAGACCATTTTTACTTTATCAATTCAGGAATTGTTTCTGGAAGTATTGGATTAAAAAGACCAATAAAGTTTAGAGCAGAAGCAGGACAATTCTTCTGTTTAAAATTTATTATAAATTCAGATGATAAAGTTAATTCAGCAGTAGCAGAAACTTCATTAGAACTTACAATGGTAAAATATGAGGAGCTGGATAAAGTGCTAAGCGGTACAGATAAAAATCTTAGCGCATTATTAAAATCATTAATTTCTCAGGGAATCAACTGATGAGTGCCGATTTTGATTTTGGAAATTTTCTAGATTTGCAAAATCAGGCTACTCTTAAAATTAACTGTATAAGATTGTTTGAACATCTTTGTACTAAAGACGGTACTCAAAAAGAAGTTGAAGCTTTAAAAATAGAAATCATTAGTGATCCAATATCAGAAAACTTTTCGGGCTTTTATGAGGCTATGAAAAATTTGAAATCTGGTGATAAAAATACCACATCTAATGTCTTTCCTCATTTAAACCTTATGATTAGCACTCTAAATGACAATGATGTTTCAAAAGCAGAGATAGCTAGAGTGAAAAAAAAGCTTACTAAAAGGGTAGAGCATTTATATGATGAAGTGGTTATGAGGCATGATATCTGGATCATTGCCCAAATTCATGAGTTTATTGAGAATGGTAGCAAGCTTGGGATAAATTTACTTCGCATTATGGATTTAAATTTAACCGACCCCAATATTGTCATGGAAATAAAAAACATTTTAAAAGGAACAAATGTTGAGCTCAATATGGAGCGATTCTTGAACAAGCTTTTGGCACAGGAAACAAGAGGTTTTATTACCGGTGAATTTAGGCAAATTCTATTAGAAAGAGGTGTAGAAGAAAGACTTGTGAATTTGGTGACAAAAGAGTCTGTAAAGAATTTAACAAAAGAAAGTCTGTCAAAATCCAAATTGTTTTTAATTTCCTTTAAAGAAGATATGCTGGATGATGAGCCTGATTTTGTTGATAAAATTATTCAAAATGGAATATTACTTACTAGTACTGCATCCGAGAGCGAAAAGGGGTTTATATTTTTGGTTTTGTCAACTAATGATAAGGGTGTGAGCTTTTTTAAAAACTACCATCATATCACAAGCGAGGTAGGATAAAATGAGTGGGAATATAGAACCTATAGTACAGGGCCAAGTGTTATTTGATATTGGTCAGAATATAAACAAATGTTTTATACTCCAAAAAGGCTCTGTTCACATAATGAATGGTAGAGATGAAAAGGTTGGAGGAATCGGGCCCAATACAATGTTTGGTTTTACTGAATTAGTAAAAGGTAAGTCTGAGCATTCTACCAAAGCTATATGCGTATCGTCTGGAACAGTGGTATCTTTTCCCTCCGAAATTATAAAAAATAAGCTCGAAGTTTACAAAGAGGATAGCAAGAGTTTTTTGGAAACTCTTGCAGATCAAATTCTAGGAAAAAAGTAGTCTCTGGTCTTTACCGGCCCCTTATCCTGGGATCCAATGCATCTCGTAAGCCATCACCGAGGTAATTAACTGATAAGACTGTCAGAGAAATGAAAAGACCTGGCCAAAAAACTCGCTCAGGATATTGCTGTAGATAGTCAACTGCATCAAACAATAGTCGACCCCATGTTGGGAAGTCTGGTGGAAAGCCAAGACCTAAAAATGAAAGTGCGCTTTCAGTTATAATAGCATTTGCAATCCCTAATGTTGCAGATACCATAATCGGGGATAGAACATTTGGTAATATATGTCTAAATATAATGTTAGACGGCTTTGTACCAATTGATCTTGCTGCCGCAATAAATTCTAGTTCTTTTAAGGCTAATACATCTGCTCTTACAATTCTGGCAGTATTCATCCAACTGGTAACTCCGATAGCTGTTACAATTAAAATAAAGGTACCTGTTTCGGGACCAAATCTCATAGAGAGAGGTTCTCTAAATAACATTACCATTACTAACAATAGTGGTAATAATGGCAAAGCTAGAAAAAGATCGGTAAATCTCATAAGGGGACCATCAAGTTGTTTGAATTGACCGGCTAAAACCCCAATTAGTGTTCCCAAAATCAAAGAAAGAAACATGGCTGTAAACCCTACAGATACTGACACCTTTCCACCGGCAATCATTCTTGCCAAAAGGTCTCTTCCAAGTTGATCAGTACCTAATGGATGAGATAGACTTGGACCAGAATTGCGAGCTCTAATATCAATATACGTTGGATCAATTGTCCACAAAAAAGGTCCAGCGATCACTCCAATCACAATTACGAAAAACACTATCATTCCTATAAGTGCTCCCCGATGAGTTTTGAACTGGTCCCATACGTCTTTCCATTGGCTACTTGGGATTGGATTCTTTTCCAAAGTTTTATTCATATCTAATCCTTGGATCTAAAATTCCGTATAAAACATCCGCT